>NZ_JBIWOA010000022.1:0-198465 GCF_044767525.1 Streptomyces sp. NPDC101234
CCTCGGGGGGGGGCGCCGGGGGGGGGCCTGTGGGGGGGTTGCACATGAAATCGTGTCTGGGCCTTTTTTTTCGCTCGGGGGGGGCGCTTGCCCTGGGCCCCCCCCACCACTGCTTTACATCTCCTCGGACAGCCCGCGTAGACCAGCGTCGATGTCCTCCACCTCCAGCACCTCGCCTTCGGTACCCCGGCGCTGATGCGCGCTCTGCCCACTCACCAAGTCCCAGCGCCGCTGACCCCTCAGGTGCCCCCGGCTATGGCCACCGCCCACTACCGCCGGCGGGTCGGAGGCGGTTTCGAGGGCGAAATCCAGCCCCCTCCGGGAGCCTCGTGCGTCCTACGTGCGCCACCGCCAGGCCGTGCGTCAGACGCGCGCCGATACCGATCGATGGCCGAACAACGGGCTACACGGTGGCAGGCTGCGCACTGGGCCTGTACGGGTCGACCGAGGAGGTCCTGAACCTCGCCCGAGGAGACACGGCCGTCGCCATCACCCCGACACCGGACTCCGCCCCTTCGACACCCTCGACGGCCTCTGCGGTTCCCTCTTCGGCGCCACGCTCCCCTCCAGCCCCACCGCCCTGCCCACGCCGCTCATATTCGCCCGCCCCGGACATGTCCTGTTCGGGAGCGACCGGCCATTCGCGCCCACCGCCACGGGCCGGTACTTCGCCGTCGCACGCGACAGCGGCGTCGCCCCCGGCACCCACGCGTCAACCGCGGAAAGGCCGAAGTCTTCTTCGCGCGCCCGGCCGACCGCGCCCCCGCGCCCGGGCCGGCCACTCCCGGTTCGCCCGCGCCGGTCCGCGCAAGGCGTCGACACCCGTCCCTTCTTCGAACTCGTCCGGTCCGGAACCGACCGAGAGCACCGGCACCGGTCGGCCGGAGATCGTGGTCGGCAACCCGGCGGACCCGCCGGTCTCGGCCCACACCGTCCTGCCGCGCCAGGCGTGCACGGTGCCCCTCCGAAAATCCGCCGCCCCATCGCCGTCGGCCACCGCCCGGCCCCTCGCGGGCGTCACGGCGGCCAGGGGCCCTTCTCGACGTGTCGGTCGCGGTCGAGCCGGGCCAGTTGCCGCAGGGATACGGCGATGCCGTGCTCCCGGCACCACGCGACGGCGACTCCGAGCGGGATGCCGTGGTCGCTACGCAACCGCAGCAGGGCGTACGCCTGTTCGGCAGGTGGATGGCGCGCTGTCACCGCGCTCTCCAGCAGGGCAGGCGCTTTCGCCAGCACGCGCGCAAAGCGTTCCCGCTCCGCGCGCACCGTCTCCAGCAGGTAGTCGGTGAGCGGTGTGAAACCCAGCTGCGTGCGTGCGGTCTGGTCCGCGACCTGCACGAGACCTTCGAGCCAGGTGAGGGACACGCCGGTGAGGGCGAGCTCCGTGGCCGCGTTACGCAGCAACCTGCGCACCACATGCGACCGCCCGCGGGGCCCCGGCACGAAGCCCGACCCGATGAGCAGGGCAGCGGTGAAGACCCGGTCGACCAGCAGGCGAACCCGCTGGGCCTGTGTGCCGCGCGTCCCGTGCACCGACAGCACGTCACGGACACTCTTCACCAGCGCCTCGAAGCGCCGCACACCGAACGGTTCACGGGTGTCGTCCACGGCGCTGAGGAGTTCGCTCTCCAGGATCGCGACCTCCAGCAGCGAACGGCCCTGGGAGGCCGGGCTGAACTGGAGGTGGGCGAGCGTGAGATAGCGTCCGCACCGGCATCCCGGACCGCAGGCGCCGCCACAGGGGGAACCGACCGGGAACTCGATGCTGAGCCGAGGCCCGCCGGCGAGCACCGCCCGCTTCGCGGTCGACACGGTCCGCCAGTCGTATCCGATCCGATGCCCCGCCATCCCCAGGTGGGCAAGGGCCCGGCACAGGGGGTCGGAGTCGGCGGGGTGCGCCGGCACAACGAAGGCGAGCCTGCCCGCGTCCACCCCCACACCGGCGAGTGCTTCCACGACGTGCTCGATGGGGACGTGGAACGGACGTGGCCCCGCCCAGACGGCGCTCAGCACCCGCTGGGCCGAAGGGGGCATGGCGACCGGCAGGGCACCCATGGGCCGCGTCCCGATCGACCAGCGCACCGTGTAGACGCCGCCCCACGATCGGGACACCGAACTGAGCAGCGGGTCGATCCACGAGGGCGCCAGGTGGCTCGTAAACAGTTCCGCGCGGTCGGGCGGCACCAAGGTCGGCGGCGGCTGCCAACGGTAGCCCCGGGCGGCCAGGACCTCGGACGCCTGCTGAATATCTGTCGACGCTCCGGCCAACCCTACCGTCCCCCAATTCATTAGTGACTCACTTATGACTCCCAATGTAACAAGAAAAATTCCGAGCCCAAAGATTACCCAAATTGATAAATAAATGCCACGATATCGCGACCTGAGACCACTCTCAAAGGGCCTCATTTACGGCATATCGTCTGCGACATTCGTTTCTTGACTAGACCAGTCATGAACTGTCAAGATTTCCTCAGTCGAACCGAGTGACTCAAAACCGAAGTGACGGAGAGGTCCCACCGTGCGCACTCTTGCCGCCTTTTCCCTGACCACCCTCGCGCTGCTGCTCATGGGCATCACGACCGTGGGAGCGCTCCCCATACGCTCGACGAGCCTTCACGAAACCAGCTGGGCCGTTTCGGCCGGGGGGCCGACCAGCGGCACCGACGGCGACATCCCGCTCTGCTGCTGAGACGGTCCGGGGAAGGCGGCGGCACCGCGCGAAAGGGCCCCCCGAGCAACTCGAGGGGCTCTTCGACCATCGTTCCCGGCGGCTCCGGATCTCAGCAGCACAGGGGCAGGTCGGGGCCATCGGGGCCGCCCGCAGCACGGACGTCCCGGCCGGCGACCGCACCCCGGACCGGCCCGGCCGGCGACGACGCCGCCCCCAGGACACAGAGCAGGGCCAGGACGGCGAACAGAGAGCGGGCAGCAGCGGTGCTTCTCATACGTTTTCTCTCCCGATTGCCTTGCACACCAGTCGACGGGATGTTGCAGGGCGGCGCGCCGACACCGCGGGCGGGGCCGATCGCCCATACGAACGAAATTACATGACTGCCGCAGTCAAGACGGCGGCAAGCCTGGAGCATGAGCATCACTTGTCATGGTTTGATGCATTTCATTTCTGTCGAAATATACTTTTGAGGGTGTTTTCCCGTGGCTCGGGGCAGCGGGCGTGTCGTCGGCGTAACGGCCGGGCAGCGGCAGCGTGCCCGCCCGGAAACGGCGTGCGACCTCGGACGCCCGGAGCTTCCCGCTGGTCGTGACCGGCAGGCTCCCGCGGGACGCGAAGTGCACCTGTGCGACGTAGAGATCGAGCTCTCCCGCCAGCCGACGCCTCAGGAGACCGGCCAGTCCGGCCGGAGGTGTGCTCACGCGCAGTTCGGCCACCAGATGGACGTCCGAACCCCGTCCGCCCTCCCCGCTCCCGGGCGGATCCGTCGCGAACACGACGCAGCGGCCCGGGTTGATCTCCGGGAACGCGGCGCACACGGCGAGGACGTCCGCCGGGTGGAACTGCTTCCCGCGATGGACCAGCACGTCGTCGGCCCGTCCCAGGACGAAGAGATGGTCCCCGTACAGGAAGCCCCGGTCTCCCGTGGCGTGCCACTCCCCGCCGCCGGAAGGCCGCACGGGAGCCGCGTCCCGCTGCTGCCAGTAGCCGCTGAACAGCTGAGGTCCCCGGAGCAGGATCTCGCCGACGGCGCCCTCCGCCGCCCCTGCGACGGCGACCCGCGTCCCCGCCACAGGGATGCCCGAGGAGAGCAGCGATGCGATGGGCTCGTCCACCGCACTCCCCCGCTCCACGGGAACGACCGCGCCCTCGGCCAGGGGCCGCCGCAGCACCTCCAGGCGCAGGGCAGGTCGCTCGGGGGTGCTCGCGGTGACGGTGAGGGTGGCCTCCGCCATGCCGTAGGAAGGGCACAGGGCGGCGCGCCGGAAGCCCGCGGCGCCGAAGTGCGCCGCGAACCGGTCCAGCGTGCCGGGCCGGACGAACTCCCCGGCGTTGCGGGCCACCCGCCACGAGGCGAGGTCGAAGGCGTCGGCCTCCGCACGCGGAACGCGCCGTACGCACAGGTCGTAGCCGAAGTCGGGGGCGCTGGACAGGGTCCCCCGGCACGCGCTGACGGCCGCCGGCCAGGACGCCGGTGAACAGGCGAACTCACGGGCCGGCATCAGCACCGATCCGTACCCGGTGAACATCGGCCGCAGCACCCCCGTCACCAGGCCCATGTCATGGGAGAGCGGCACCCAGGTCACGGCCACGTCGTCGTACCGCTCCCGGTAGGTCCGCGCCGCCTGGCCGCAACTCGCCAGCAGCGCGCCGTGGCTGACGGCCACCCCCTTCGGATCGGCGGTCGACCCGGAGGTGTACTGCAGGAAGGCGATGTCGTGGGCCTGCGCGTGGGTGACCGTACGGCTGGGCGCGCCCGGGGCGGCGGCACGTTCCCAGGAGCGTACGGCGCACCGCCCGCCCCGGCCGTCCAGGAGCGAGCGGATCTCCTGGTGCCACCCGTCCGTCGTGATCAGCAGGGCGGGATCGCAGTCCTGGACCATGCCCAGCAGCCGGTCACGGAACGCCCCGGGACGGGACGCCTCGGGGGTTGGTGCCGGCACTGCGATCAGACCGGCCCCGACGACGGCCAGGAAGACGGCCGTGAACGAGGCGTCGTTCGGCAGGACGAGCAGGACGCGGTCGCCGGGTGCGGCACCGTCCGCGCGCAGAACGGAGGCGCAGTGCTCGGCGAGCGCCGCCAGTTCGGCGAACGTCGTCGAGGCGCGGACCGCTCCGTCGCGCCATGTCGTCACCGCGGTGCGTCGGGGGTGGCGTCGGGCGTGCTGTCGCAGCCAGCCGTACGCCGTCGGCACCAGGGGGCCCTGGCTCGTCACCGACCGGTGTCCGCGTGCGCGGGGGCCGCGGCGAGCGCCGCCCGTGCGATTTTGCCGCTGGGCGTACGGGGCAGCGATCCGGTGGGCCCGGTGACGACACCGCGCAGGGTAAGGCCGAGACGCTGTGCCGCCGCCTGTACGGCGGGGGTCACATCGGCCGGGCAGTGCCTGCTGACCTCCACATGGCAGGTGAGGTCGGCGCCGACGACGGCGACATCCGTCACCCCCGGGATCAGCCGGATCTCGAACTCGAGGCGGGCCTGGTCCGGATCTCCCGAGACGTCCGCTCTGCCGACCACCGTGAGAAATCCGTCGGCGTCCAGGAAGCCGATGTCCCCGGTGTCCATGAAGCGTTCCTCGTCGTCGCCGCGATCGGCGCCGCGCAGACTCACGCGGATCTCTCCGACGGCGCCCGCCGGTACGGCGTGCCCGTCGCGCGCGATCTCGATCCCGATGCCCGGCAGCGGCCGCCCGACGGACCCCGGACGGTCGAGCCAGTCCTCGGAGCCGATCTCCGTGAGGGTGCCGCGCGAGGTGCCGTAGTACTCGTGCAGCACGGGGCCCAGCAGGTCGATGGCGCTGCGCTTGACCGCGGGCGGACAGGCCGATCCGCCGTGGAAGACCACGCGCAGCGGGTGGTGCGGTGCCTTCCCGTCCTCCACCAGTTCCAGCAGGCGGTCGGGGCTCAGCATGGCGCTGTCCGCCTCGTACCGGTCGACCGCCGCGAAGAAGCCGGCGGGCGACCAGTCGCGCTGCACGACCACCGCGCTGCCGGCCTGGAGGGCGTAGAGGGCCGGCCCGAGTGTGCCCAGGTGGTAGGTGGGGTTGGCCATGACGTGCGCGCCGCGGTCGGTGCCGGCGCCGTACCGCTCGGCCACGGCGACGCCCTTGTACGGACGGGGCGGGCGCGGGCGGAGCACGGCCTGGGGGACGCCGGTGGTGCCCGAGGTGGCGAACACCAGGTATCCGGCCCGTGGCCGCCGCGCGGACTCGGGGGCGGCGGGGGGCGGTTCGACCGCCGCGGCCAGTTCGTCGTCCCCGACGACCGGGCACGGCAGCGGTCCGAGGGACCGGGCGCCGTCGGTGACGAGCACGGCGGCGGCGGTGCCGGTGAGCAGTGCGTCGGCCGTCGGGGTCGCGAAGTGGTGGGCGCCCACGGGAAAGACTCCGTAGCCGTGGCGCAGCCCCGCCAGGGCCAAGGCGAAGAAGCGGGGTCCGGTAGGGATGTCCGTGGCGACGATGGCGCCCTCCGCCACCCCCGCCCGCTTCAGTCCCCGGGCCATCGCATCGGCCCGTTGCCTCAACTCGCGGAAGGTGAAGGCCTCTTCCGAGTCGGTGACGACGACGGCGGGGCGGTGGGGGAACCGGTCCGCCGTCTTCCAGGGGTCCCAGAGATAGGGCCGCATGTGCCTCACCTGTCCCGGCCGGCGGAGACGTCCGCGAGTACGGTGGCCAGTGCCGCGAAGTCCGGCTGGGTCAGCACCAGTTCCAGGTCGATCTCGGTGTGGAACATCCTTTCCAGCTCGGTGACGAGTTCCACGGCGGCGACGGAGTCGCCGCCGGCCGAGAAGAAGTCGTCTTCGGGCCCGACCTCGCGCATGAGGATCTCGGACGCGGCGGTCAGCACCTGACCGAGGGGCGTGTCGGACATGGGTTCTCCAGAGGTATCCGGTGCGGCGTGGCCGCGTCGTCGGTTCAGCGGACCTGGGGTACGGCGGGGCGGAACTCCGCGTCGGGGCTCGTGTCCGGCCGCGGGGAAGCGGGTGCACCCGCGCGCGCCACGGTGTTCATCACGTCCGTGGCCATGGCGTCGAGGATGCTCCGGGCCAGCGGTCCACCGACCGTCGCCCCGTCGAAGCGCAGACCGAGGAACAGCCGGTCGCGGTAGGCGTTGCAGTTCAGCAGCAGGGCGGAGTCCTGGGTCGTGCCGATGCGGACCAGGGGGTAGGCGTCGGTGGTGATCCGTGCCGGTCCCGTCTCACGGGTCGCCGCGTAGTCGCCCTCGAAGGTGCGCAGGTGGACGATGACCTGCTGGCCGCCCCGCAGGGGGCCGCCCGCTACCGGCTCGGGCGTGCAGTCGGCGATGTCCTCGGGGGTCATGATCTGGTGACGCAGCGCGTCGAGGAGCCCGCCGCGGACATGGTCCACCACGTCGGGCAGGCGCTGGTCGAGGCCGGTCAGGGCCAGCGGGGCGGAGCCGGCGAGCATGCCCACCAGGTCCCGCTCGCGGGTGGACCGGGTGTCCACCGTGGTCCGGACGGCCAGCCGGTCCCGCCCGGCGGCCCGTGCGGCGGCCCGGGCGAAGGAGGCGACCACCCACTGCGGCAGCGAGCACCGCTCGCGTTCGCACAGCCGCCTCAGCGGTGCCACGGTCTCGGCCGGGAACTCGATCCGCACCACGCCGTCCTCGGTGCCGGCCGCCGCGGCGGGCCGCGTCCATCCGTTGGCGGCTTCGAAGGCCAGCCGCCGGCTCCAGTCCCGCCGGGCGCGTACGGTCCGCTCCGGGGTGGCGCCCGCGTGCTGGCGGATCGCCGCGGCGGCGAGCGAGGGGGCCGTGGCCGGTGGGGTCTCGCCGCGTCCGAGAGCCTCGTAGTCGCGCCAGACCTCCCGGGCGAACAGATGGTGCGCGCGGCCGTCGAAGACCATGTTCTGGAAGGTCGCCAGCAGCGCGTGCCGGTCGTCGCCGTGGCTCAGCAGCCGCAGGGCGAACGGCCGGGAGCCGTCGGCCCACTCGGTGACCACGTCGCGTGACAGGACGGCCGAGGCGTACCGGGCGAACTGTTCGGCCGAGGCGGCGCGCACGCTCTGCACGGTGACCGACCGCTCGTCGGTGCCGGGCGGGTGGGCCTGCTGGCCGCGCGGGCCGCCGGGACCGGAGACCAGCCGCATGTGCAGGGCGTCGTGCCTGCGGACGAACGCGTCCAGGGCCTCGACGAGCCGGGAGGTGTCGAGCCCGCCCGAGATCTCGAAGGAGATCCGGACGTTTTTGTGCACCCATCCGGCCCGGTTGATCTTCGCGTGGTAGCGCTGCTGCTCGAAGGTCAGGGGCACCACGGCTGGTCCCGACGGCACCGGTGTCCCGTCCTGCGGGCGGCTCCCGGTGTTCCGCGGGTCGCTCAGATCAGACATGCGAACTCCTCGCCGTCCGCCAGGAGTTCAGCGGGGGCTCCCGATTCCACGATCCGGCCGCCGTTCATGACGATCACCTGGTCGGCCCGGTCCAGGACGGTGAGGCGGTGCGCGATGACGACCACGGTGATGCCCGCCGCGAGCAGGCCGTCCAGGATGCGCTTCTCCAGCGCCGGGTCCAGGGCGCTGGTCGCCTCGTCCAGGATCAGCAGCCGCGGCTTCTTGGCGAGGGCCCTCGCCAGCACGATCCGCTGCCGCTGCCCGCCGGAGAGCCCGTGTCCGCCGGGGCCCACCAGGGTGTTGTAGCCCATCGGCATGGCCTGGATCTCGTCGTGGATCTGGGCCGGCCGCACCGTGTCGATCAACTCGTCCTTGGCCAGGTCCTCGTCGGCGCCGAAGAGGATGTTCTCGCGGATCGAGCCGCCGAAGAGCCGGGCGTCCTGGTTGACGTAGCCGATCTGCCGCCGGAACGTGGGCCGGTCCAGTTCGGCGATGTCCACCCCGCCGACCGTCAGCATGCCGGCGGTGGGGACGTGGAGCCCGGCCAGCAGCATGCCGAGGGTCGACTTGCCCGACCCCGACCTGCCGACGACCACCACGAACTGGCCCGGCTCGATGGCGAGTTCCACGTCCTTGAGGGTGGGGGCGGGGGCACCGGCGTAGCGGAAGGCCACTCCGGTCGCGGTGATCCGGCCCGGTTCCGTGACCCCGGTGTCGGCGAGCAGCCCGCGGGGCTCCGGCGGCGTACGCAGGACGTCGTCGAGTCTGGCCAGCGTGGGCCGGATCATGGCGAGTTGGGAGGCGGCGTCGAACACGCCCTCCAGCGGGACGAAGAGCGCCATCGTCAGCGTCATGAAGCCCAGCGCGGCGCCGAGGGAGGTGTGCCCGTGGAGCACGCGCCAGACACCGAGCAGCAGTACGAGGAGGGGGGCCGCGAACTGCGTCGCCCTGCTCAGCGATGTGGTCAGCGCGAGACTGCGGCGCGCGTGCAGCCGCTTGTTCACCTCGCGGACCAGGGAGTGCGACCAGCGCTCGGCCGAACGTCCCTCCATGCCACTGGCCTTGAGGCTGGTGATGCTCTCCAGCATCTCCATGAGTTCTGCCTGGGACGTCGTCTGCCGTTCCAGGACCTCCTGGCTGAGCACCGTCTGCCGGCGCCAGGTGAGGACGAGCACGCCGGCCTGGACGGCGATCAGCGCGATCACCACCGCGGCGAGGAACGGGTCGACCAGCACGATGGCGATCAGGTAGGCCGCGGTCAGCAGCACGTCGAAGGCGGCGGAGACCGCGGTGAGGCTGAGCACCTGGGTCAGCACACTGCTGGTCCGGGCTCTCATGGCCAGGTCGCCGGAGTTGCGCACGGTGAAGTAGTCGTACGGCAGTGAGGTCAGATGGCCGACGATGCCCAGGGTCAGGCGTTTCTCTATGACCGCCTGCCGTCTGGTCACCAGGAACGACCTCACGACCTGCAGGGCGAGGAACAGCAGCGCCAGGCCGCCGAGGACGGCCGCGAAGAGCCACAGCCTGGTCGCGGCCCGGTCCGGCACCACATGCTCGACCATGAAGCCGGTGCTGAGGGGCAGCGCCAGCTCGAAGGCCATCAACGCGCCCGAGGCCAGCGCGAGCCGGATCAGTTCACGGCCGCGGGGCAGGAACTGGCCCAGCTGTCGCCACGGGCCCTGCGCGGAGTTCTGGGCCGTCTTGGCGCGGGGCTGCGCCAGGGGCGGTTCGAACTCCAGCGCCACGCCGGTGAACGCCTCGGCCACCGAGGCGCGGCTCAGCCGCCGGCGTCCGAACGCCGGGTCGATGACGTCCACGTAGTCCTTGGTCGCCGCTTCGAGCACCACGAAGTGGCTGAAGTTCCAGAACAGGATGGCGCCGGGGGTCAGTTTCGGGAGGGCGTCGAGGTCGGCGCGGACGCCTCTGCCGCGCAGGCCGAACGAGCGGGCGATCTCCAGCAGCGTGCGGGCGGACGAGCCGTTGCGGCCCGAGTCCGCGCGGGCGCGGACCGTGTCGAGGTCCACCTCGACGCCGTGGTGACGCAGGGTCGTCACCAGACAGGCCGGCCCGCAGTCGCTGACCTGGGTCTGGTAGCAGACGGACAGGCGTCCTCGACGGGACCGGCCCAGCCCCTCCCGAGCAGCTGCGACGACGGCCCTGAGCCCCTTGGGCCGGTGTACCGAGGCGTCATGCCCGAGCACCGGACCCAGCCCGTCGGCCCGCCGGTGGTGCTCCAGCGCCTCCGTGCGGAAGCGCGAATCTGCCGACATCCTCCTGCCCTTTCCTGTCGGCGGCGGCATGCCGGGAGCGGGTGACTGCTCCGGCACGCCGACCGGGTCCTGCGGCACCTTCCGTACCGACGCCCCGGGCGCTGCAGAGGACTGCGGCACCCGGGGCGGCCGCGCGGTCTCCGTGGGACGGAGCCGGCGACGGGTTCAGCTACTTCAGATGACGCACTTGGAGTCGACGTGGAAGGTGCCGCCCACGATGTCGTCGAGCTCCTCGTCGGAGAGGTTGGTGATGTCGACCTGGTTCTCGGTCATGTTTTTCCCTTTCTCGAAAGCGAAACAACACCGTGGCGGACATCGGGTCGACCACGGCAATGAGACCGTACCCAATCGATCCCCAGAAATAAAGCCTTGACTGAGAAATTGACAGCAAGTCACAATCGCTGTCACCCTCAAAGTCAGTGTGATCCGGTGGAGTGCCGAAGGCGCGTCGCCGGGCAGCTCCGCAGCTCACGAGGAGGCCCCCATGCACGCTCCGACACTCGCCCGGTGGGTAGGGGACACCAGCGCCTTCATGACCACGTACTGGCGCCGGCGCCCCGGCGTCTTCCGGCCGGACGGCGGGGCGCCGAGCCCGTTCACGCTCGCCGACGTCGACGCCGCGTTCGCCACGGGACTGCTGCGCGAGCCCTACATCGAGATGACCCGCGCCGACCTGACGCTCAGCCCCTCGGACTACCTCTCCTCGCGGCCCATGTACAGCGACCGGCACGACGGGTTCGCCGACGAGCGGAAGATCTCCGCGCTGCTGGACCGGGGCGCGACCCTGCTGCTGCGCCGCGTCGACCAGTGGCACGAGCCCACCCGGGAACTGCTGGCCGCCCTCACCGGCGAGCTGGGCCTGCCCGTGGAGGCCTTCTGCTTCGTCACCCCCGCCGGCCGGCAGGGGGTACCCCTCCACCGCGACGACGCCGACGTGCTGGTCGTCCAGACCGAGGGAAGCAAGCACTGGCACGTGCACGAGGGCCCGGCCGACGGCAACTGGCAGCAGGGCAGGGTGGACGACGACCCGCCGCCGGAGGTCATGCAGGCCACGCTCAGGGCCGGCGAGGTGCTGTACATTCCCCGCGGCTTCGCCCACCGGGCCACCGGCGACAGCGGGCTGTCCGCCCATCTGTCGCTGACCGTCCGGGAGGTCCACATGGGCGACCTGTTCCGCAGCCTCCACAAGATCGCCGGGGAGAGGATGGCCGTGGAGACCCGGCCGCTGACCGACGACGCGGTCCTGGCCTGTGCGAAGGGCATGCTGGAACACGTGCGTGCGCGCCTCGACACGCTCTCGCCCGAGGACCTCGTCCGGCATGCCCGCCGCACCCGGCTCGCCCAGCTTCCGCCGGCACCTCGCCCGCCGGCCCTGACCCGGCGGGCCATGACCGGGGAGGCGGTGCCGGCGGCCGGACGCGAGGGCCACGAGCCGCCGGGCGACGCCCCGGACCCTGAATCCCGCCGGAGCTGACCGGGCGCGACGGTTCAGCGGAAGGCGGTTCAGCGGAAGGCGGTTCAGCGGAAGGTGACCGGCAGGGCGAGGACCTTGCCCACCGACAGGTAGGGCGAGCGGCGCAGTTCCGTCTCGTCGGTGCTCACCACCGCACCGGTCCGCCGCAACTCGTCGAAGAGTGCCGTGATGCTGCCCCGGGCGAGCGCGGCCCCGGGGCAGTAGTGCGGCCCGAACCCGAAGGACAGATGGGCGAGCCGGTCGTCGCCGGGGCGGAAGGCCAGCGGGTCGGAGAAGTGCCGCGGGTCGAGGTTTCCGGGCCCCAGTCCCAGCAGGATGCGGTCGCCGCGGCGCAGTTCGTGGCCGTCCACGGTGAGCGGGGCGCTGACGTGCCGCTGTACGAAGCGGAAGGGACAGCCCAGCCGCAGGGTCTCCTCGGTGAGCGCGTCGGCGTCATGGTCCCGCTGTTCCTCGGCACGGCCCCAGTGCCGGACGGCGTCGGTGAGCAGCGCGGCGAGCGGGTCCAGGGAACCGGTCAGGATCTGGGCGGCGGCGGCCACCGCGGATTCGGGGCCGAGGCCGGGCGACGCCTCGATGGCACGCAGCGCCTCCGCCGCCGGCCCCTGGCCGGTGGCCAGTACGGTGCCGTGGATCTCCGACCGGAGGGCGTCCAGCGCCTTGCGCGTGGTCAGGGCCAGGTCGTCGTCGGTCAGCGACAGCGGCTTCGCCATGTACTGCACGATCCCCTCGGCCGCCGCGACGGCGGGCCGCAGCCGAGGCTCGGGAACCCCGAAGAGGGCGGCGATCAGATGCCGGGCGAAGGGGTACGCGAAGCCGCCGACCCATTCCACGGTCCCGGCGGCACGGGCCTGCTCGACGAGTTCCGCGCAGCGCGTCCGCGCCGAGTCCAGGACGGGTTCGAGGGCCGCGTTGGTGAACGCCGGACGCAGTCCCTCCTTGAGAGCCTCGTGGTGGTCGCCGTGCGAGAACAGGGGCCAGAGGGCCAGGAACTCCTTGATGGGCCGGTGCAGCTCGTACTGCTCCGGAGGGAGCATCCCCATGAGCGGATCACTGATTTTGGCGTTCTGCAGGGACCGCTCGCGCAGCAGGACCCGCACCTCGTCGTAGGTGTTGACGAACAGCGCCTTCATCGTCGGTTCGTAGGCGGAGACGGTCTCGGTCATGCCGTGCATGGCGGTGTTGGGATCGGTCACCGAGTAGTCGTCGAACATGGGGTGGGTCATGGTCTGCTCCTTTCGGACGTCCGGGCGTCGCCGGGACGGGCCTGCGGTGAGGGGGCGTCGGTACGGAGGGAGGCGAGTACGAGGTCCGCCGCGGCGGCCACGTCGGGTGCGGTGCGCACGAAGCCCGCGGGCAGCGCGGGCGGTGCGGGCGGTGCGCCGGCCGGTGCGGCCCCGACCAGCACGGTGCCTCGGCAGCCGGCGTGCAGACCGGCGAGCACGTCGCTCACCATGTCGCCCACCATCCAGCTGGCCGCGAGGTCCAGGCCCAGGTCCGCCGCCGCACGCAGCAGCATCCCGGGGCCCGGTTTCCGGTCCGGATGCTCGATCACGGTCCGGTCGGCGCCCCGCGGAACCTCCGGGCAGAAGTAGGAGGCGTCCAGACGGCAGCCCTCGTCGGCGAGCAGCGTGTCCAGAGCCGCGCCGACCGCGCGGTAGGCGGTCTCGTCGATCAGCCCGCGGCCGATGGCGGACTGGTTGGTCACCAGTACGGTGACGAAACCGGCGGCGGTGAGACGGCGCAGGGCCCGGCCGGTGCCGGGCAGCAGCTCCACCCGCCGGGGGTCGCCGAGGTGGGGCACATCGCGGATCAGGGTCCCGTCCCGGTCGAGGAAGACCGCGGGCCGCGTCCCCGCGGCGGGCACGGTCACGCCGGCTCCGGCACGTTGACCAGCGAGGTCTGCGGGGGCGGGCCGTCCTCGCGCCGCGGGGAGGCGTCGCGGGCGGGCCGTACGGACTGCCGCTCCAGGTCCGCCCGCAGCAGCTGCGAGGCCGCGTGGCAGACCGTCATGTGGACGTCCTCGATGACGCCGTGGTTGCTGCTGGCCACCCGGATGTGCAGGTCCGCCAGCGGAGCCACACCGGCGGCGGTGTCACCGGTCAGGGCCACGAGCCGCTGGCCGTTGCGCCTGGCCGTGTCCCCCGCGCGCACGACGTTCGGGCTGGTCCCCGAGCAGCTCAGCGCGACGACGAGGTCCCCGGGCCGGGCGTAGGCGGCCAGCTGGTAGGCGAACACCTCCTCGTAGGCGATGTCGTTGGCGATGGCGGTGGTGAGGGGGGTGCTGTCGCTGAGGCAGAACGCCCGCAGCGGCGCACAGTCCGGCACGGCGCTGGTCTTGAGCAGGTCGGTGACGTGGTGACTGGCCGTCGCGGAACTTCCGCCGTTGCCGAGGAGGAACACCTGCCGCCCCTCCGCCCGCGCCAGGCCCAGCTGTTCGGCGTACCGGGTCACGGCCGACCGGTCCAGGAGGGCGAGGGCCCGCGCCAGTTCCCCCAGGTAGCTCTCCAGCTGGCGGTTTCCGCCGTTGGCCTGATCGGTCGGCATTCCGGTTCCCCTCGCGTGAGACATCCTCACAACAGCGCGTCGTGACTGTGCACCCAATCGCACCTTGACAGATTGTCACAGTCATCAGTCACAATCAAGAGTCGACCTTTGCCGCCACCGCTACGCGGGCTCTCGGGAGCGCGACTGCAATGCGGTCGGCGAATCCAGTCACAAACCGCTTCCTTTACGGGAGGAAATTTGTCCATGCCCTCGCAGACCGGACATCGCGTCCAGTCCCTGGATGAGACTCCGATCTACTCGAGGCCGGCCGCAGGCACCCGGATCGGAATTGCGGGGGCGGGCGGTATCGCGAGTTTTGCTCATATCCCCGCCTATCTGCAGCTCGGTCTGACCCCGGCCGTCCTCTTCGACAACGACCCGTTCTCCATCGACCGGGCGCTGGATGCGATGGGGGACGCGCCACGCCCCCGGGTCTTCACCTCCGGCCGGCAGTTCGCGGAGGCACTGCCCTCCCTCGGGCTGGACGTCCTGGACGTCGCCCTGCCGTCGCCTCTCCATCACGCCTTCCTGACCGAGCTGCTCGACGTCTGCGGGTCGGCCTGCCCGCCGCTGCTGGTGCAGAAGCCACTGGCCCAGGACAGCGGCGCCGCGCGGGACCTCGCCGAACGCGCCGCGGCCCTGGGCGTCCCGATGGCGGTCAACCTCAACGGCCGCTGGGTGCCGACCTTCCGCAAGGCACGCGAGCTGCTCGCACGCGGCCTGGTGGGTCCCGACCCCCTCGTCTCGTTCGTCAACCGGGGCCTCAACCGCAAGGAGGGCGACCAGTGGCGCAGCCGTCTCCCCCGGCTGATCGCCTACGAGATGGCCGTGCACCACGTCGATCTGCTGCACTGGGCGTTCGGGCCGGTCAGCTCGGTGTACTCGGTGGTCCGCAACGTCGGGGGGCTCGGCGTCGACGGCGACAACGTGGCGGTCATCGTGCTGCGATTCGCGTCGGGTGCCGTGGCCAACCTGCTGGAGGACTGGGCCTGCCGCGACGACGGCGTCTGGCACTACCACCCGGACGCCGAGCAGATCGTCGTCTCCGGACCCGGTGGCACCCTGGTCGCCACGCCGACCGAACTGCGGGTGACGACGGACACCGGCGAGGAGACCTTCACCACGGCCACGTCGTGGTTCCCGGACGCCTTCGCCGGTCCCATGGCCGAGTTCCTGGCGTCACTGGCCGAGGGCCGGGAGAGCGAACTCGCCGCCCTTCGGCACGTCGACGTCCTGCGCACCCTCGACGCGGTGTACGAGTCCTCCCGCACCGGCGAGTCCGTACGCCTGGAGTCACGGACGGAGGCGGCGCGTTGAACGGCGAGCTGCTGCGCACCACGGAAGTCCCCGCTCTCCTGGGCGGGGAACCCGTACGCACCACCCCGCTGCCGGTGGCCTACGACGGCTCCGGCAGGATCTTCGGCCCGGAGGAGGAGGACGCCGTACGCGACGTGCTCCGCCGCGGGACCCTCACCCGGTGGGGCGGCACCGCCGTCGACGACCTCGAACGCGCCTGGGCCGAACGCCTGGGCGTGCCGCACGCGCTCGCCGTGTCGTCCGGGACCGCCGCGCTGCACGTGGCCCTCGCAGCGCTGGACCTCGCACCGGGATCCGAGGTGGTCACCACCCCGGTCACCGACATGGGCACGGTCATCGCGATCCTCCAGGCCAACCTGGTGCCCGTCTTCGCGGACGTGTCCCCGGAGACCGGGATGCTGACCTGCGAGACGGTGGCGGCGGCGATGACCGCGCGCACCGGCGCGATCCTCCCCGTGCACCTGTTCGGCCGCTGCGCCGACACCGCGGCACTGCGTCAGCTGGCAGACGAGCACGGGGTCTTTCTGGTCGAGGACGCGTCCCAGGCGCACTTCAGCTTCGACCGCGAGGGCTACGCGGGGACGCACGGCCACCTCAGCTGCTTCAGCCTTCAGCAGTCCAAGGTGGTCAGCTGCGGGGAGGGCGGCATCGTCGTGGCCGAGGGCCGGTTCCACGAGCGTGCCGAACTCATCCAGAACAAGGGGTGGCTCAGAGGCCGGCAGGGCAACCGGGCCTATCCGGTGGTGGGCCTGAACTACCGCATGCCGGAGCTGTCCGCGGCCGTGGCCCTCTGCCAGCTCCGCCGGGCGACCGAGATCATCGCCCGGCGGCGGCGGTCGTACGCCGTGGTCGTCGAGGCGCTGCGGGACGAACCGGGACCGGTGATCACCGCCGAGCGCCCGGGAGAGCGAGCGAGCTGGTGGGCGCTGTGCGTGCGCTGGCCCGAGCTCGCCGACGAGCCGGAACTGGCCGCGGCCGTGGAGAAGTCGCTGCGGGCCGACGGTGTGCCGTTCAGCCCCGGCTACATCGGCACCTCGCCGCTCTATCTGAGCGCCGCCCTCCAGCGCCGGGGCACGGAGGGACGCCACGGCCTGCCCTGGACCCTGCACCCGGAACCGCCCGTCTACCGCCGGGGCGACTGTCCCCATGCGGAGCGCTTCCTGAAAGAGAGCTTCGTGATGAACTGGAACGAGGGCATCACACCGGACGACGCCGCCGACATCGCACGGGCCCTGGCCCGGGCCCTGCCCGCGGCGCGGGCGTTCACGGCCTCGGCACGACCCGCGGGCACCCGGCGATGACGCCGGCCGCCGCCTTCGACGGCTGGGCCCTCGATCCCGGCACCCTCGGATTCCATGTGCCGTTCGCCGAGTACGTGGCGGTGGCCGCGGCAGCCGGCTACGACGCGGTCGAGGTCCCCGTGGCCGAACTGGCCGCGCTCGGACCGAAGCAGCTCGCCGAGCTGTGCGCCCGGCACGGGGTACGGGCCGGGATCTTCTCCTGCCCGTGGTCGGGACCGTACAACGGCAGTGTTCCCGACGAGGTGTTCGAGCAGCGGCTCCGGGACATCCCCCGGGTGTTCGCGCTCGTCGCCGAGGCGGGCGGCACCCGCGTCTCCGCCTTCTTCAACGGGCGGCGCCCGGGCATGGCCGTGCTCACCCGCGACCGGCTCGCCGACCGGGCCGGGCGGCTCGCCGCACAGGCGGCACGCCACGGACTGCGGATGTGCCTGGAGCTCAACGACACCGACCATCTCGCCGCCGCGGCGGAGATCCTGCTGACCGCGCGGGGGGTCACCGGACAGCGGCCGCAGCTGCTGGTGGACACCTTCCACCTCTACCGGGCGGGACTCGGGACCGAGTGGCTGGACGCACTGCCGTCGGACGCGATCGGCTGGGTGCACGTCAGCGGGGTCCCGGACGGGACGCCCCGGTCGGCGGACAGCGGTCCGCGCACCGCGCCCTTCCGCGGTACGCAGCCGACGGCGGACCTGCTGACCGCCGTCCACCGGGCCGGCTACCGCGGACCGCTGTCCATCGAGGTGCTGCCCGCCCCTGAACCCGGCACCGGCCTGCACGCGCATGCGGCCGGCCTCCTGGAGACGGCCCGCCGGGGACTCCCCCGGGTACGGACCGCACCGGAGCGGGCCGGTGCGGTGAGCGGCCCGGACCGGACGGGAGGGGCGCGATGACCGACGCGCCGCTCCTCGGTGACCCGCCGCGGACCGCGGACCGCCGTGCCGGGGCCGGCGACGGCGTGCTCCGTGACCCGCTCACCGGCCAGCAGGTCCTGATCGCCGGGCACCGGCAGGACAGGCCGCAGACGCGGACCGGACCGTGCCCGTTCTGCCCCGGCGGCACGGAGGCCCCGGATCCGTACGACGTCAAGGCCTTCCCCAACCGCTGGCCCGCGCTGCCCGGAGCCAGCGAGGTCGTGCTGTACACGCCGCGGCACACCGGTTCCCTGGCCCGGCTGAGCCAGCAGGAGGTGCGCAAGGTGGTCGACCTGTGGGCCGAGCGCACCGCGGAGCTCGGCCGGAGGGCGGACACCGGCTACGTCCTCGTCTTCGAGAACCGCGGCGGCGAGGCGGGGGCGTCCGTGGACCATCCGCACGGCCAGATCTTCGCGTTCCCCGAGCCGCCCGACGTCCCGATGCGTGAACTGCGCTCCGGCACCTGCGCGTTGTGCGCGGAGAGCGTTGCGGACGACCTGGTCGTGCTCGGCACCCGGGGCTGGCGCGCCTGGGTGCCCCGGGCGGCGGGATGGCCGTACGAACTCCGCCTGGCCCCCCGCGCGCATGTGCCGGACCTCCCGTCGCTGTCGTCGGAGTCCCGCGACGAAATGGCCTGGACGCTCGGCGAGGCGCTGCGCCGGCTCGACCGGGTGGTGGGCGGCACCATGCCGTCGATGATGTGGATCCACCAGCGGCCCACCCGGGGGCACTGGCCCCAGGCGCACCTGCATGTGCATG
Organism: Streptomyces sp. NPDC101234; assembly: GCF_044767525.1. Classification (NCBI taxonomy): domain Bacteria; kingdom Bacillati; phylum Actinomycetota; class Actinomycetes; order Kitasatosporales; family Streptomycetaceae; genus Streptomyces; species Streptomyces sp. NPDC101234. The sequence goes on from NZ_JBIWOA010000022.1 coordinate 18,593, forward strand.
TGACGGGTCTGTGGCACGCGCCGGGCAGGCGCCGGCACGTCGCGGCCGGTGAGCACGGTTCCGGGGTGATGGTCAATCCCCTGGTGCCGGCCGTGGCCGCCGGAAGGCTCCGCGAGGCCTAGGGAACGGGTACGGCGATGCCCGCGGCGCAGGCGCGTCGCGGGCATCGCCGTGTTCCTCGGGTGTCTCACTCCCGGTCGAGCACCGCCGCATAGCCGCCCCAGGCGGTGGCGTCGACGTCGGTGACACTCCAGCCGGTCTCGGCCGCGGCGACGGCCAGATCCGCCGGAGACACGAACAGCCAGTCGAACTCGTCGCTGCTGACGCCGGCGTAGGAGGTGCGCATGCGGACCAGTCCCCGCGGGTCGCCGCGCCGCACGTTCTCCTCCTGATAGGCCAGATCGGCCGGATCGGTGGAGAGCGCGACGTCGGTGTTGCCGAGCAGCACGCGCCCGCCCGGCCGGGTGACACGATGGCATTCGGCGAGCAGTCGGTTCACTCCGGCCGGGGTGCCGCCCATGGACAGCCCGTTGGAGAACAGCAGCACGGAGTCGAACGTCCCGGGGGCGTAGGTGAGCCGAAGGGCGTCCATGACCTGGACGTTCCGGCCGCCGCGCGCACGGCAGATCCGCACGGCCTGCGGGGAGATGTCGATTCCCTCGGCCTCCAGGCCCGCCCGTTGCAGGGGCAGAAGGTGCTTGCCCGCGCCGCAGCCGATGTCGAGAACCCTGCCGGACGCCTTGTCGAAGGCCCGCCGTTCGTAGTCCCGGAAGTCCGACGGATCCTCGAAGCGGCGCTCGATGGGGTCCTCGGACACCTTCCCGTCACTGCGCACGTAGCAGAACGGCGGCCGGTAGCAGCCTCGCAGGTAGTCGTCCATGGCGGTGGCATGAGGATCCACCGGATAGGTGCCGGTCCGGGTCTCTGTCATGGTCTCCCTGTCCTTCCTCTGGTGCGGGTGGGGCGACCGGGGACACACGGGCTGCGGATCCCGGTCGGGGCCGGTCACGGTCCGGGCGTGCCCGGCGTGGTGGCGACCGGGCCGACGTACACGCCCGCGCCGTCCGTGCCGAAGGGGAGTTCGGGCAGGCCACGGGCGGTCATGGCGGCCCGTACGTCCTGCTGGCGTCCGCGTGCCGAGCTGAGGAGGAGGAACCCGCCACCGCCGGCGCCGAGGACCTTTCCGCCGTCGGCGCCGCTGTCCCGGGCCAGTGCGTAGAGGTTCCGGACGCTGTCGTCGGCCGTGGTGGGCGACAGCGCCGCCTTCAGTGCCCAGTGCGCGTCCAGGATCGGCCCGATCTCGTCGACCCTGCCGTGCCGGAGCGCCTCCACGGCGGGCTCCACCAGGTCCTTGATGCCGTGCAGGCTCCGCAGCACGGCGGGGTCGGCGTTGAGCGCGCCACGGGCCTGCGCGGCGAGGGCGTGCCCGGCGTCCCTCGTCCCGCCGAGGCGGAACAGCATGAGCCGTTCGTCCAGGTAGCGGGCGACCGCGGGGTGGGGTCGCAGCCGCTCCACCTCGACCGAGCGGTCCCGGGCGATGCGGAGCAGGCAGGGGCCCCCGAACGCCGCCAGGTAGTGGTCCTGCTTGCCGACGGGGCGCCGCAGATCCACCATCTCGACGGCGCTCGCCTGTTCGGCGAGTTCCGCCGGCCCGGGAGCTTCCGGATGGCGCAACGCCGCGGTCAGTGCGACCGTGAACGCGCCGGAACCACCCAGCCCGGATCCGGCCGGCGCGTCGCTGTAGCAGCCGATCTGGAGGTCGCGTGGGCTGCCTGCCCGCAGGAGACAGGCACGGGCGTAGGGGTTGCGCAGCTGTGACGCCTCGGCGACCTCCTCCGGTTCTCCGAAGGCGGTCCGCACACCGCCTCCGAAGAGCCCCGGGTACCGGATCACACACACTCGCCGGTCCGTCGTCGTCCCCACCACCGCGCCGCCGAACCGGTCGGCGTAGCTGGGCAGGTCCGTGCCGCCGCCGGCCAGGGAGATACGCAGGGGCGCGCTGGCCACCACCGCCCGGCCGAACCGGGCGGTGGTGGCCGGCGGCCGGACGGCGGCTCCGGTCACGCGAGAACTGCGCGGATACGACGCACACCGGCGCCGGACGACTGTTCCTTGACGATCCTGAAGTGCCCGAGTTCCCCGGTGTTGCGGACGTGCGGTCCGCCGCAGAACTCCAACGACCGCTCACCGATGCGGTACACCGACACGGTGCCGTCGTACTTCTCGTCGAACACGCCGATGGCGCCCTCGGACCGGGCCTCGGCCTGGGGCATCACGGAGTGGGTGACCTCGATCCGTTCGCCGATCCAGCTCCGCACGAGGTCCTCCACCCGGCGGATCTCCTCGGGTGTCATCGCCGTGGGATGGGAGAAGTCGAAGCGCAGTCGGTCCTTGGTGATGTTCGAGCCCTTCTGCAGCGCGTGCGGGCCGAGCACCTCGCGCAGCGCCGCGTGCAGGAGGTGGGTCGCGGTGTGGTAGCGGGTGCTCTCCTCGCTGTCGTCGGCCAGGCCGCTCTTGGCGGCCTGCGAACGGGAGCGCTCCTGGTGCAGGGCGAACTGCCGCCGGTACCCGTCGGTGTCGACGCCGACACCGGACTCCGCGGCGATCTCGACGGTGAACTCCAGCGGGAAGCCGAAGGTGTCGTAGAGCTGGAAGGCGACGTCGCCGGGCAGGGTGTCGCCACCGGACTGCCGCAGCTCCGCCAGGGCGTGCGAGAGTCTGGCGGTGCCGCGCTCGATGGTCTGCGCGAACCGCTCCTGCTCCTTGGCCAGTTCGGCGAGGATCCGGCCGCGATTCTCCACCAGTTCCGGGTAGGCCTCGCCGTACATGTCGACGACGACGTCGGCGGTGGCCACCCAGTCGGAGGCTTTGACGCCCAGGTGCTGGGTGTAGCGGACGGCCCGGCGGATGAGGCGCCGCAGCACGTATCCGGCGCCCTGGTTGCCCGGTGAGACCTGGCCGCGGTCGCCGAGGATGAAGACGGAGGTGCGCAGGTGGTCGCTGAGGATGCGCAGGGCGCGGGTCAGCTTCGCGTCCGAGCGGATCTCCTCGGGCGGGTAGGCGCCCTTGCCGACGAGCGCGTCGATGATCGGGGCGAAGCACGGGGTCTCGTACACCGTGGCCGCGCCGTTGAGGACGGCGATGGTGCGCTCCAGGCCCATGCCGGTGTCGACGTTGCGCCTGGGCAGGGGCCGGATGACGCCGTCACGCCGGTCGAACGTCATGAAGACGTTGTTCCAGATCTCGAAGAACCGGGCGTTCCCGCAGAGTCCGGGGAGGCAGGTGGCGGCGTCCTCGTCGGGACACCGGGTGCCGGTGAGATCGACGAAGATCTCGGTGTCCGGGCCGCACGGCCCCTCGGGCCCGGCGGCCCACCAGTTGTGCTCCTCCGGGAGGAAGACGATGTGGTCCTGGGCGATCCCCAGGGAACGCCACAGTGCGGCCGACTCCTCGTCCCGGGGAACGCTGTCGTTGCCGGCGAAGACGGTCACCCACAGCCGGTCCGGGTCGATGGCCAGGCAGTCCTCGCGGACCAGGAACTCATGGCTCCACCGGATGGAGTCCTGCTTGAAGTAGTCGCCCAGCGACCAGTTGCCCAGCATCTCGAAGAACGTGAGATGGGTGGGGTCGCCGACTTCCTCGATGTCGTTGGTCCGGACGCACTTCTGGTAGTCCACCAGGCGTGTTCCCGCGGGGTGTTCGGCGCCCAGGAAGTAGGGGACGAGCGGGTGCATCCCGGCCGTCGTGAACAGCACGCTCGGGTCGCGGTCGGGGACGAGTGAGGCGCTGGGGATCACCGCGTGCCCGCGCGCCGCGAAGAAGTCGAGGTAGCTGGTGCGCAGTTGGCCGGGAGAATCGATGTGCTTCATGGTCTGAACCTCGGAGGGAAGGGACTGGGCCGGGCAGAGCGGTTTCGGAACGTCTGCCGTGTCACGGTGTGAACGGGGTGCCGGATGACGACACGGATCTACGGGGCACGAACTGGTCACGGGAGAGCCGCTGTTCCGTTGTGATGTGACCGGCCATGCCCGAGGCGTCGAGTTCTGTGCCGTCGCGCGAGGCCCAGGCCCGCACGAGTTCGACCGGGATTCCCCGCTCGGACTTGAGCCGGAAGAGCGACTCGGCGGTGATGGCGGACCCGTCGCGGGTGAGCTTCTCGTACTCGCGCCGGCCGGCCGCCATCAGCGTCCGGAAACTCTCGGCCTCGGCCCGGACGAGGCCCAGCGATGAGTCGGGCAGTCCGGGGAACCCCCGCCAGCGACGGTAGGCCGCCGCGGCCAGGGCGACCGGCCCGACCAGCCGGTCCGGCGGGCTGCCCAGCAGCTCCAGGCCGAGGAAGGCGCGACGCAGCAACCGACGTAGTACATGCCCCTGGCGCTTGGGCCCGGGCGAGACTCCCGCGCCGATGATCAGCGCCACGGTCCGGACATGGTCGGCGACCTGGCGCAGCAGCCCCTCGGCCGTCTCCGCGTCATGGTCCCGGTCGCCCTCGCAGACCGCGACCACCTGCGCGTACAGCGATCGCAACGTGGGCAGTTCGTAGATGTCGGACAGGCCCAGCACCGCCGCGGCCAGTCGCTCCGCGCCGCCGGCGGAGTCGACGAGCGGCTCCTGCGCACCGGCGGCCGCACCGGGGCCCTCCACTCGGAAGTCCAGGAACTCGCAGTTCCAGAAGTGGAACCAGCGGCCGCACGGACAGGTCGAGGTGCAACCGGGCCCGCACGGGGTGCCGTTGTCGGCCAGCACGAGGAGGTTCGGCCCGAACGGGCCGCCGGTCAGGGGTGCCGCGAAGCGGCGGGCGGTCGAGCCGATCCGCCGCTCGGGAAATCCCATGCGGGTCAGCGCGTCGACGGACGAGGTGTCGCTCAGCCCGCCGGACTCGTCCGCGCTGGCGATGAACGCCAGCCGGTCCGGGGGCAGCCCTACGGCGTGGAACGCCTCGAAGAGCCCCTCGAAATACCGCTCCCGCTCGACGGCGCCCCTCGACACATGACTGACCATGGCGAAGGAGGTGGAGACACCGCGTCGCGCCGGCACGTCCGTCCGGTTCGTGCGCACGCACCACTGGAGCCCCACGCGACCGGTCCTGCCGGGATGTCCGGACAGAGCCCAGTCGCGCCACAGCTGGATCCCCGCGGAGACGAAAAGCGTGGACTCGTCCGCGGGTGCCACGACACTGCGCGGCTCGATCCTGTGATGCCCGAAGCGCCGCCCGAGCTGATCTACCAGCTCGTCGGCCAAATGATGCTCCACACCCACCCCTCGGTACTTGACCGCTCTGCAAAAAGCATACGGCACATTATTGACAGCTAGCAACTCACGACTTGACTATCGAGTCAAGGAAGCATCTGACCTGCAGGAATACTGAATGCAAGACCTCGGAATACCCGTTTCACGGTAGTCAATATTCCATTGACAGCTTGTCATAGACGTGGGTAAGGTCCGGCACCATGAGCGATGCAGTGGAGCCGATGGCGCGCCGAGCGCTCCTGGACACCTCCGACAACTTCTCCACCATGAAGTTGCTGGCCCATCCCGAGGTGCTGGTTGCCGCTCGGCAGCCGGAACCCATGCGGCCGATCAACCTGGAGATCAACCCGATCAACATCTGCAACCAGAGCTGCACGTGGTGCACGTACGGCTATCTCCACGAACGGAAGGAGGTGCTGGACAAGGAGCGCATGCTCGAACTGCTGGAGGACGCCAGGAGCCTCGGCGTCCAGTCGGTCACGTGGACCGGCGGCGGCGAGCCGACCGTGCACAAGGATCTGGACGAGGTCGTGGAGCGGGCGGCCGAACTGGGCTTCCGGCAGGGCATCAACAGCAACGGGGTCAAGTTGGGGCCGCGGCTGCGCCGTACCCTCGTACAGCACTTCTCCTACATACGCTTCAGCGTCGACGCGGGCACCCCGGACGTCTACGCGCGCACCCACCGGGTGAACAAGGCGCTGCACAACGTGGTCCTGCGCAACATCACGACCCTCGCGGCCGAGCGCGACGCCGCGGGCTCCGGCCTGGTCATGGGCTTCTCCTTCCTGGTGGACGAGTCCAACGTCCACGACCTCGCCGAGGGGGCCCGCCGGGCCAAAGCTGCCGGTGTCGACTACTTCCAGGTCAAGCCGATCGTCCACTACGAGCGGTCGAACGAGCAGTTCGAGCAGGAGTCGTCGCTGTGGACGGTCCTGGAGGAACAGATGGCGCAGGTGCGCCAGTTGCGTGACGAGCACTTCGACATCCGCTACCTGGACCACAAGTTCGACGACGTCACACGGCAGGAGGACTACGGCCGCACCTACGACGTGTGCCGGGGCAACGAACTCCTCGCCACCGTCGGGGCGGACGGGTCGGTCGACGTGTGCTGCGCCTTCAAGGGCGAGAGCAACTGGTCGTTCGGCAACATCAACGAACGCCGGTTCACCGAGATCTGGGCGGGCGAGCAGCGGCGTTCGGTGCTCGCGATGATCGACGTGAAGCGGTGCCCACCGCTGTGCAAGGGCCACGAGCTCAACAAGATCATCCACTTCGTCAACAACTTCGACGCCCACCGGGAGTTCCCGTGACCGGCGCCCCCGCCCCCACCCCCGCCACCGGCCCGGGGATCGGGATCATCGGCGTCGGCGGCGTGGCCCGCTACGCCCACCTGCCGGCGTACCGCCGCCTGGGGCTCAACGTGACGGCGGTCTGCGATGTCGACGAGACCGTCGCGGCCGATGTCGCCGAGGAGTTCCGGATACCGCACAGGTTCCGCGACGCCGCCGACCTCGTGGCGCACCCGGACGTGGCCGTGATCGACATCGCCACCCCGCCGGCCAGCCATCTGGAGCTGATGACGGCCGTCGCGGAGGCCGGCAAGCCCATGCTGGTGCAGAAGCCTCTGTGCACCACGCGATCCGAACTCGACGGCATCAGGCGGCTGCGCGACCTCGGAGCCCGGGTCCGGCTCAACATGACCGGCCGTCAGGTGTCCGCGTGGCGCAAGGTCCGCGACCTGCTGCGGTCGGGGGCGATCGGGCAGCCGTATCTGTGCACCATCCGCAACCGGGACTGGTGGGACCGCGAACCCGGGCGCTGGGACCACACGATCGACGACTACATCGTGTTCGAGATGGCGATACACCATCTCGACCTGTGCACCTACTGGTTCGGGCCGGCCGTCAAGGTCACCGGGCGGGCGGGCACGCACCCGGGCCAGCTGATGAAGCAGGCGAACTGGATCAGCGCGACCCTGGAGTACCCGGACGCGGTCGTGGTGCAGCTCCTGGAGGACTGGACGCTGCCGGAGTTCTCCTTCGCCGAGGGCCATCCCTTCGAAGAGGTCGTCATCTCCGGCTCGTCGGGTGTCATCCGGGCCGGCAGCGAACGGGTGGCCCTGGCGGACCCCGGCGGCAACACCGTCCGCATGTGGCACCTGCCCCGCCCCGGCCAGTCCCTGCCGGGCGAGCAGCTGGAGACCGGCTGGTTCCCGGACAGTTTCGGCCACTCGATGCGGGACTACCTCGACGACCTGGCCGCGGGCCGGGGCGCCGAAGAGGACTGGGACCACCTGGTCCGGCTCACGGAGGAGACCTTCGCCGTGTCCGCGTCCCTCTCCTCGGACCTGTGGGTGCCCTGCCGGACGGAGCGCACGGCGCCCGGAACCAGCCACGCGTGATGAGGAGAGCGTGCGATCCATGACCCCCTTCGACTTCGTCACCTATCTGGTGGGCCTTCCCACCGCCGCGTACTTCGCCTTCGTCACCGTGCGGGCCTTCGCGGGCGAGGTCCGCACGGTCAGAGCGCTCCGGCCGCGGGCGGAGTCCGGGCGCACGCAGGCCGCGACGGCGGACACCTCCCGCACCGGTGCGCAGCCCGCGGCGGGACCCGAGTTCGTGATCCTCATGCCCATGCTGCGCGAGGACCGGGTCGTGCGGGAGGCCTGTGAGCACCTGGTGCGTGCCGTCAAGGACGGCGTCGCCCTCCAGGTCGTCATCGCCACCACCGAGCGCGAGGAACAGGAACGGCGGGAGGCCCTCGCCGAGCTCCGGGCGGCCGCCGACCGCGGCGGCCTGCGCCACGACCTGGACCAGGCGCTGACCCGGGCCCTGGTGCCGGCGGCCCACGCGCCGTTCCGGCACGCGCTGGAGACGGGCCGCCCGGACGAGGCCGTGCGGATCGTCGCGGAGCGACAGCGGCCCACCACAGCCGAGACGGCCGCGGACGTCATCGCGGAACTCAACGCCTCGCTGGGCCGCGAGGTCTTCCACCACACCGCCGCGCCGGCCACCGCCACCGGCAAGGTGGGCCAGCTCAACGCCGCGCTGCGCAGGTGGCAGGAGGGACGGGACCGCGCGCGCGACGTCCCTGTCTACGTCGGGGTCTACGACGCGGATTCCAAGCCGGACCCGGCCGCGTTCCGGGCCATGACCGACATCGTGCACGCCGAGGCCGTCGCGGGCCACGAACCTCCCGAGATCTTCCAGCAGGTCTCCAGCTACTGCCGGGGCATGGGCGCCATGCGTGGCATGCGGGCAGCGCTGAGACTGTCGGACGCGATCGCCCAGACCCGCTGGGCACTCGGTTTCGAGTACGACCTCTTCCGCAGGTACACGAAGCAGGCCCGCGCGGGGGGGCTGCGCCCGCTCGCCTACTGCATCGGACACGGCTGCTTCGTCTCCCTCGGCTTCCTGGAGCGGATCGGCGGGTTCCCCACGCTGAGCCCCAACGACGACCTGGCCCTCGGCTACGAGGCCTCACTGCTGGGCGCCCAGGTGTGTCCCGTTCCCGCTCTCGACTACTGCGACGTGGCCCCCGACTCGCTGTCCTCCGTCCGGCAGTCGCGGTTCTGGTTCCACGGATCGGCCCGGTTCGCCACCGATCTGCGCGCCTTCCGGGACGAGCTGGGGGTGCGACCGAGCCGGCTCCAGTGGTGGTACCTGCTGGCCGTCGGCCACGGCCGCAACATCGCCTGGGCCTGGCGGGCGGCCGCCTGGGTGACGGCCACCGCACTGGCCGCGGCCGACGCCCGGTGGGCGTTGACCGCGGTGCTGGTGGCTCTGCACCTGGCCTATGTGCAGGGCGGGTACCTCCAGACCTGGCGGCACCTGCACACGCTTCCCGGCGCCGCGGACCTGTCCGGGGTCAGGGAGTTCCCCGTGCGGCTGCTGCTGGCCTCCCTGGCCGCGGCCTCGGTCACCTTCGTGGTACGCAGCCTCGGCCCGCTGACCGGCAGCCTCGAACTCCTCCTGCGCCGGGGCGGCGTCACGAGCTGGAAGGTCGAACGATGACGTCGGCCGCCCGGTCCTCCGTCCTGCGCAACGCCCCGGTCCTGGTCGCCGGATACCCCCGCAGCGGCACCACGCTGCTGTACCGCATGCTCGCCCGGTACCCGGAGTTCGGTGCCGCCGAACGGGCACGGACGATGGGCGACTCCGCGCACGAGACCGCGCTGAGCTTCTTCATGAGCCCGCTGCTGGACCTCGACCGGATCGGCCGCCAGGGCTGGCCCCACTGGCAGGAGGCACTGGGCGGCGCGGCGGGCCTCGACGCGTACCTCGCCCGCCTCGGCCGTCCGGGCCGGGGACGGACCTTGCTGGAGCGTGCGCTCGGCTCGTACGTCTTCGGGGACCGGGTCTTCGAACAGTTCACCAGTGACGTGGACAGCGTCGCGGTACGCGGTTGGTCCCGCGCCGACCGGCGGCTGCGGATCCGGTACGCCGCCATGCGCATCAGCCGGCGTACCAGCGTGGTCCGCGAGTTCCTGGAACTGGCTGCGCGAAGCGGCGGCTCGGAACGGGTCCTGGACAAGTTCCCCTTCCACTACTACCGGTTCGCGGAACTGTCCGCGGCACTGCCCGAGGCACGCTTCGTCTTCATCCACCGCTCCCCCGTCGACGTGTTCGCCTCCATGGTCCACCGCGCTCGGACGGAGCTGGACGGACGCCCTCCGATGGGGAGCGTCGCCTGGCTGGTCATGTCGGCGCCCGCGTTCGTCCGGGACTGGTGCGACAGCGCACGAGCCGCCCGGGCCTTCGCCGCGTACGCGCCCGACCGGCTGCTCATCGTCGACTACGACCGGCTCACCGCCCCCGCCGAGCGGACGGACCAGGTGACACGGCTGGCCCGCTACCTGGGACTGCCCCCGGAGGTCATGCTGGCCGACGCCGGTGGAGATCCGAAGCGCGACCCCTCCAAGCGCTTCCCGTTGTCGTCCTCGACCCCTACCCCCAACACCCGTCCGTTCACCGACGAGTTGTCGGCGAACGACATCGCCGTGGTGGAGGAAGGCTGCCGGGCCCATGCGGAACTGCTGCGTGCGGCCTCCGGCTAGGACCGCTCCCGTACCGGCCCGCCGGGCCCGCTCCGAGAGCCCGGCAGGCCGCCCGTCCCCCCGTGTTCCGCTCGCCCCTTCCACCGGCCCGACAGGAGAAAGCAATGCCGGCTGACCAGAGGATCACCATGGGCAAGGGCGTGCTCGTCATGACCTATGCCTGCAACCTGAAGTGCTCGTTCTGCTACGCGGGGGCGGAGGTGTTCGGCAGCCCGAAGACCATGCGCACCGCCGAGGCGTACAAGGGCATCGACTTCATGGAGAGCATCGGCATCAGCACCTTCACCCTGCTCGGCGGCGAACCGACCATCCACCGTGACCTGCTGGACGTGGTGTCCTACGCGCGTGCCAAGAACATGGGTGCCTGGGTGGTCACCAACGGCGTCAAGATCTCCGATCCCGCGTTCGGCCAGGCCATGATCGACGCCGGGCTCAAGGGCGGCTGCATCAGTCTGCACGGGCACACCGCCGAGGAGCACGACACGGCGACGCGGATACCCGGCAGCTACGACAAGGCCATGACAGCCGTACGGCACGCGGTGGAGCGCGGCTGGCCGCTGTACCCGATGCTCACCGTGATGGATTCCAACCTGCCCAACGTGTTGCGGGTGGTGGAGAACCTGACCGCCCTCGGATGCCGGACCATCTACATCAACTACGGCGTGCCGAACGTCGTACAGCAGCTCGACACCGGCGTCGCGTCCGGACCGGAGGCACTGGCCCGGCTCACCGAGCAGCTCTTCCGGCTGCAACCGGAACTCGGGGTCCGATTCATTTTCAACCGCGAGAAGAACAAGATCCCGCTGTGCAGTTTCGACCACGACACGCTCAAGGACATGTTCGCGGACGAGGTGATCGGCACCGGATGTGAGGCGGCCGAGGGCAACACCGTGGTCATCGAGCCGGGCGGCAAGGTCCTCGGCTGCTCGCACTGGGTGGACCACCCTCTCATCAACATCTACAAGGACCGGGAGAACCTGGAGCTGCTGACACCCGAGGAGTTCTGGGAGCTGTGGCACTCCGGCCGCCCCCGGGAGTTCCGGGACGAGCTGCGGTTCTATCCCTACGAGCAGTGTGTCGACTGCGGCTGGCGCAAGGACGGCCGGTGCTACGGCGGTTGCAAGATCTGGCAGCAGGCGGATGTGCTGCCCAAGGCGTACGCGTTCGACGACGGCGAGGTCGTCCCGTACCGCCGCCGGCTGCTGCCTCTCGACGTCAAGCGCGGCTGACGTCCCGCCCCCCGTTCGCGCCCCTCCTGCGGCGCGGACGGTGACGACCCTCCGGAAAGACAGTGATCCCGTGATGGAAACGACCGATTCCCGGATACCGCTGGTGCACGAGAACCAGTACGCCACGGAAGGACTCCGCTTCGCCTGCATACGCCTGATGGAGATCGCCTCCGCCGTGCTGGTCCGTACGGCGAGTACCGAGGCCAAGGTGGCACTCTCCCAGGACGTCTGGGGACTGGCCCAGTGCGCGGACACGCTCGGGCAGCGCCTTCCTGGGCTGCGCTCGAAGAAGGAGGCCGCGAGGCCGATCAACGCGGCCTACGTGCAGCTGTGCAACGACCTGGCCGCCATCGAGGATCCCGACCGTCAGCTCGACCGGCTGACGCGCGTCGCCTACGCCGATCTGCGCGCGGCCACCGCGGCACTCCTGGTCCGGCTCGACCCCCTGGTCGACGAAGCCGGCCACCAGTGCCTGACCTGGGTACTGGACCGCCTGGGCACCCTGCACCGCCCCCTCGGAGACGCCGAGGAAGGCGGGCCCTCGCCGCTCTTCGACAGTTGCGCGGGGCGAGCGGGCGAAGCGGAGCCACCGGTCACGGTGACGAGTACGCCCGCCCTGACGGAGATCCCGGTCCGCCCCGGCCGCGACCCCCGGCTGCGCGAACACCGGCCCGGTATCGACCCGGCCGGCGTGGGCGAGCTGTCGTCCTCGGTCGACATCACGGATCCCCTGCACGATGTCGCCTTCAAGATCGAGCTGTGCGCGGCGGAGATCTGCGCCACCCTTCTGGCGCTGCACCCGGAGGCTCCCTGGGGGCTGCGCCACGACCTCGCCCGCCAGGTGCGCGACGAGGGCCGGCACTTCGAGCTGCTCATCACCCGGATGCGGGAACTCGGCGGCACTGTCGGCTCACACCCCGTCCGTTTCCAGATCTGGGACAAGTTCCGTCTGGGCCGGACCCTTCCCGAACGCATCCTCATCGAACAGCGGCTCGGCGAGGGGATCGGCCTGGACGGCGGGCTGCGCGTCTACCGCTGGCTCCAGCAGATCGGGGACACCCGGACGGCGACGATCTTCGACTACATCAACGCCGACGAGGTCACGCACGTCGGCAACGCCAACCACTGGCTGGAAGAACTACTCGGGGGCGCGGACGAGGTCCACGAGCTGGACGCCCGGGTACGCGATCTGCTCGCCGGACACGACATGCCGGTGCGCCATATGATCCCCATCAATGTGGAGGACCGCGCCCTGTCCGGTTTCTCGGCGGAGGAGATCGCGGCACTTCAGGAAGAATGGGCACGGGAGCGTGCCGCCGCCGAACAGAAGGCGGCACGGCAGCCGCGGGCTCCCCGGACGTCCGACGACGCCCCGGCGCCCTGCCCTACAGGAGTCCACACGAACACCCACGAATATCTTCACTGAAGCCCGGTTGAAATGTTACTGACCTTGTCAGTATGATCGACCAATCGCGTGCTTCTTCCAGCCAAAAGGCCCGCATTATCTACATCTCGCCAATCACACCGATCAGGCTCGCAGCTGGCAGACAGGCCGAGATACACGCGATACTTGTGGGTAGTTGCCACTCTTATCGGCCGATCCGGGACAGGTTCGCTTCGAGTTCGCTTTTTCGAAGCTTGCCAAGTGAGGAGTCACAATGACCGTGAACGAAGGTCTTGGCTCGCGCATTCGGCGACTTCGCAGGGCGGCCGGCCTCTCCCAGGAGGCACTGGCGAAGCCGAATCTCTCCCCGAGCTACATTTCACTTCTGGAAGCCGGTAAGCGGATCCCCTCGGAGGAGGTACTCGCTCAGCTCGCCGAGCGGCTGAAGTGCGACCCCGCGTATCTCATCGGCATGATCTCCAAGCCCGACTCGGTGGACCTGGAGATCGAGCTGAACTACGCCCAGCTCGCCCTGCGCAACGGCGACTCGCGGACGGCGCTGAAGACCTTCACCGCCCTGCAGGCCAAACTGCCGGAGAGCGAGCAGACGGATCTCCACTTCGCGGTGGAGTTCGGCATCGCCCAGTGCCTCGAACACCACGGAGAACTGGAGGAGGCCGTCCGCCGCTTCGAGGCGCTGTTGCAGCAGTCGGCCGCGCAGGGGCGTGGCATGCTGGAGCGGCTCGGCGTGGTGATGCTGCTGTGCCGGTGCTATCGCGAACTCGGTGATCTCTCGCATGCCATCGACGTCGCCGAGTCCGCCCTGTCCGAAGCGGACGCCGAGGACCTGCCCCCCACGGTCCCCCAGCTGGAGCTGCTGTCCACGCTGATCGGCGTGTACTGCGAGCGTGGCGACCTGCACCGGGCGAACTTCCTCGCGGGCGAGGCCATCAGCCGGGCCGAGGTCATGTCCGACCGCAGGGCGCTGGGCGGCGCCTACTGGAACGCGAGTGTCGTGCTGCACCGGCGCGGCAGGTCGAGCGAGGCACTGGAGCTGATCAAGAAGGCCGTCGCCATCTACGCCGAGGGCGACGACGAGCGTGCCCTGGCCCGGGTGCGCAACGCCCAGGCCACGGTGCTCCTCCAGTCGGAGAGCCCCAACCCCGAAGTGGCCAAGAAGCTTCTCGAACAGAGTGCCGCGACCCTGCGGACGCTGGGCAGCAGTCTCGACGTGGCGTACGTGGAAGCCGCGCTCGCACGAGCCGAGGTCATGCTCGGCCAGCCCGAGAACGCCATCCAGCACGCCGAGACCGCTCTGCGACGGCTGGGGCCCGAGCACCGCCTGGAGAGCGCCCGCGTCCATCTCGTCCTCGCCGCGGCCTACCTCATCCAGGAGGACTACGAGGCGGTCCACGCGGCGTACGAGCGCAGTGCCCTGCTGCTCGAAGCCTCCGAGGCCGGGCGGCAGGCCGCCTTCGCCTGGTCGGAACTGGGCGAGATCCTGGAGAAGAGCGGAGAGAGCGAACGCGCCGTGTGGGCCTACCGGCAGGGCATGCGGCTGATGGGGCACCGCGGCTCGCTCATCGCCGACGCCCCCCGCCGGGTCTGGCAGGACTGACCCGTTCCCCGGCCGCGTCACACGTCCCGGACGTCCGGTGAACCGGTAGGAACTGCTTCTTTCATGGGTTTCCCGGACGGCCTCAGAGAACGAGGAGCTGCCTGGCATGAGGCAGTCACGAAAGGTACGGCCGGGAGCGCGGAACGGGGACCGACCGTCGCGGACCATGGCGAGGGTCGCGCCCAGAGACCACAGGTCGGAGGCCGGGCCTGCCTTCGCTCCCCGCACCCGCTCCGGTGCCATGTACCCAAGGGAGCCGGCCCGGTTCGCCAATGGTGGTCAGGAACCCGCCGTCGTCCAGGGCCGCGATACCGAAGTCGGTGAGGACGGCGTCGCCGTCACGACGCAGCAGGACGTCGAACGGCCGCCAGCGGCAACAGGGTTGACGTCGACGATCGGTTCGTGCAACACCTGCGCGCGCGACGGGCACCACCACCGCCACGCGGGGCGGACTCTGTCCGGCACCGCTCCGCGGGCTGCGGAACGGGGGCGGGTTCAGACGGTGGGCTGGCGGAATTCGAGGCGGTTGCCGACCGGATCTCGGCTGTGCAAGCGGCGGCAGCCGGGCGGGGTGACAACTGCTGGCAAGATCCGTGCTGTTCACGCCGCCACCGGCAGGCCCCATGGCGTCCGCAGGATCCAACGCCGGCCGCGGCGTGAGGGTGTCACTGCGACCTGCCGCACCGTCAAGCGGCTGATGCGCGAAGACGACCAGAAGGGCGTCAACCGCGGCCGGGGGCCGCCGGAACACGGTCTCCGGGCCAACTGCCCGCGCCCGCCCGGACCCGGTCGACCGGCTCTTCACCGCGACCCGGTCCGACCAGCTGTGGGCGGCCGCGAGTGCGACCCGCTCCTCCTCCGGAGCGCGCTCGCCGACCGCGATGACCCGGGTGTTGGCGTCTGCCGCCCGCGGCAGGTGGACGTACTCGACGCGGCATCTGGCGGTGGCGGCGGTGCCGGGGGCGACTTCGCGAAGAAGGGAGGAGAGGTCGCGGCCCTGTTCCCACGATCCACCACCACGACGCCCTCCTCGTCGGCCACCACGAAGTCTCCGCCGGTCACGCTCACGCCGATCTCTCGTACCTCGCCCAGGTCCCTGATCAGTCCGTCGAGGGCGAAGCGGCGATCCCGCAGCGCCGGGCGACGGCGCAGACGTTGCCACCGGCGAGTGCGGAGTCGGTGTCCCCGGACTCTACGACGATGACGGAGCCGGGCTGGGTCCGGTGGATGGCCGCGTGGAGCATAAGGTTGTCGCCGGACGGGCATCGAAACCACTGGGGACGGCCTGATCACGGGACGCGGCGCGGCTGCCCTCCGCCGCGCATCGGGCGACGGGCCAGGACGGGAGGCCCTGTCGCGCGCGGGCCTCCCGGCTGTGACCGAGCGGCATGACAACAAAGGGCGTACGAGGAGGCCGGCCGACTCGTCTCTACACCTGAGCCAGGCCCTGCAAGGACCTGACGGTTTTTCAGCCCGTGCGTCATTCGTGCGTCACGCCGCAAAAACCAACGCGCCCCGTCACCGCCGCACAAGCCACCCCCTCAGACGGATACGCAGATCACACGGCGCTGTCCGGCTTCGACTGTTCCCACGCCACGAAACAGGTCGAGCCGACCGAAGGAATCAGGAAACGGCAGGTCAGGAGCCCTTTCCGGCCGGTTCGAGGATGGCGACGCACTCCACGTGATGCGTCATCGGGAAGGTGTGCAGTTTGCCACCTTCGCAGAAACATGCAGGTCAGATGCGGTTTCGAGGGTGAAATCCAGAACCCCCAGGGAGCCTCGTGCGTCATTCGTGCGTCACCGCCACAGCCGTGCGTCAGACCCGCACAGATCTCAGTCGACGCCCCGTACTCACAGGCTACGCACCGGCAGGCCCCGCCACCGGGGACTGCGCGAGTTGGCGCCGCCCCCCTCTCGGAGCGCCATGGATTCGAGAGGCCAACACCGGAAGCCCCCTGACCGGCAAGCGCCAGATCATGGGGCACAGGGAGAGACAGCAGGCGCCTGGCCACTACCAGGGTGGACCCACCATCAGCTCACTTCCACGAAGACAGTGGCAACAGCGGCTACCACACTGAGCTGAACTGGACCTTCGGCGCGAACCCAGATCAGCGTCGGGAGCGAGGCCGAGCGCACAAGATCCATGCTGAGCCCGTCCGGCCAAGGCTGGTCCTGCGGCTGCAGAACTTGCACTGCCACCCTGTCCAACGGTTCGGCTCCCGGCCCGGGAATCCTACCGATCGTGAAATAGTAGACGTCCCGGAAGGATAGCGTTACATCCGGCTTCCCCGGACCCCAACGCAACCCAATATCGAGCGCGTCAGCTTCCTCGGTGCGCGACATGGACAGCCGGTCAATGACGTATCCCGCGAAATCTGACACCTTTTCGCAAAGCCGTTCAAGATCATTCACCGAATTACCACCCCCCTCTGCCGAGTGCCCTGATGCCAATTTCCCATCCAGCTCATAACGTAGACCGTAATTCTGCCGAACTCGGCCGACTTCATAATGCCCGCACGCATCCACTACGACCTGACCACTTCACCCCCCTTCCGAAAAAATCTCCAGAATTATATCGAAATAAGACGCCAAGCCATCTCCGGTTTCCACAAACCCTCTCGAAAGGGAACTTTCAGCGACCTCAAAACTCTCCCACACCAGCGTGAGCGGAGCGTTCGCACCATACCCCCCTCCCGAACAGTCTTCAAGGGCCATAAGCGTGGACCCGAAATATCCCCCCGGCCCGTTTACAGCCTCTCCGGCCGCCAAATAAAAGCTAGCCAGATCTTCCACACGCCTGGTCGCCAGCTGACGCGACGCCACCGAGGCGATCAATTCGATGCATAAGCTCTTCAAGCAATGCGAGGACGTCAACCGGCGCCGACTTAAAGATCCCGCGTTCCACATAGCGGATTACCGTCGTCAGGCACTCGCCAGCGCCCACCAGATCGCTGCGTGCCAGAACCAGTCCCTTTTTGACCCGCTCGGAGGGAACGGCAGGCAGCGCTCCCACCCCGGACCCAGGACGCTGGTGCTGCCATCGTCTGCGACTCAGCAAGATCCCGAGTTATCCCCCTAGCCTCCTTAGCAGATCACCAAAATTTTTCCCCGGCAGCAAACTGATTACACGCGTCGGAGATTCTGAATACGTCCACGCCTCATGGTTCGCCAGCATGTCATGAACCTCGCTCACTGGAACCAGACGCCCCGCTTCATGGGCAGGCCACTCTTCTCCCTCATAAATTTCGAGATATCCTTTTTCAACCCATGATTCCATCACCGAAGCAAATACGGGCTCGAATTCAACCCATACTTCCTCGTCTTCAGACTCGATCCAGTCTGCCAGCACAGACCACAGCGAGGACATCTCTCGTGCATTAATCAGAATGCACTCTTCAATTTCACTGAGGCGTTCCATGGTGACACCAATCGATAAGCCGACACCGGTGTGCCGCAGACGATATTCTGCGGCACGCCGGTGCAGCAACTACGGAAGGGCGGGATTACCCTGGAGGGGGATTCGAGTTAGTTTCTTTCCCACTTGGTACTTAAGATAAGGCCCCTGCTGGTCGAGTCGCCGCATTCCAGGGAGTCCATTTTCATGCAAAATAGTCGGATTTCCCTTCGTGATAAAGAATCCTCCTCCCGTTGCATGGGGGGCATCCTCCATCGCGGAACCTTTCGCTGCCGCCATTTCTCTCACCTCTTCCGGCGAAGCACCAATCATGGACTGCGGGTCCATGAGATTGCGGCCGGAAGATCCCTCCGAAGCAGCTTCATTCCTTGCGCCGTCGCTCGACGCTTCGGAGAATACTTTGCCGATGTCGTCGGCGAGCCCCTTCATAGCCCGCCAGGGAGGCTCCGGCTGCGGCTGTTGCCACTCCTACCGCAGCGGCTGGTGCCCCCACGATGCAGCCGAAACCGCTGAGGCAGATGATCACCCCGCCGGCGGCAATGTCGCCGCCGGCATTGGCGATCACGATTCCCAGGGACGTCTCGCCCGCGTGGATGACCAGGTTCGGGCCGTTGTCGAGGATGGCGTGGCCGTAGTTCTTCAGGCTCTGCCACCACTGGTGCAGTTTTGACTTCTGCTGCTGTTCCTTGCGCTCGTAGTCCTGGATCGCGTTGATGAGCTTGCGCCTGAAGCTGGGCTTCTTGTACGGCGAGTACCCGGAGCAGTTGTGCGCGTTGCCGCTGTCACCTAAACCCTGCGCATTGGCGAGGTCCTGCGAGATGGGCGGAGCGCCGGACAGCATCCTGGTCAATGCGGAGGTCGTCGCCGTCATCGAGGAACAGCGGCAGTGGCTTCATGACCGATTTCCCGGACGCACGCTGCCCTACCTCTTCCCACAAAAGCGCGCCAACGCCCATGGCACCAAGCCCTACGGCAACTCCAACTACGGCCGGGTACTGGGGCTGTTCAGCGATCTGGCGCGAATCACCGATGCGACCGGACGCCCGGTTCGCCTCAGTCATACCCACCGATTCCGACACACCAAGCTGACCAAGCTCGCCGAGCTGGGCTTGCCCATCCACGTCCTGCAACGCTACGCGGGGCACTCCACGCCGACGATGTCCATGCACTACGTCGCCCGCCGTGACGAGCACGCCGAGCAGGCATTCCTGGCCACCCGCAAGTTCAAGGCCGACGGCACCCGTGTGGTCTTCTCCCAAGAAGACCACGACGCCCTGCACCTACTGGACCGCGCTGACCGGTTCCTGCCCAACGGCTACTGCCTGCTGCCGCCCCTCCAGAAATGCGACAAGGGCAATGCCTGCCTGACCTGCGGAGTCTTCGTCACCGACGACAGCCACCTGGAAACCCTGGAGCGACAGCTCGCCGAGACGACCGCGCTGATCGAGCGGGACACCGCACGGTTCGAGCAACGGCACGGCCACCCCATGCCCGACGACAACGTCTGGCTCCTCCAGCGCCGGGCCGAACGCGACGCCCTCGCCAAGCTCCTCGACGCGATGCGAGCCAGCCCCGGCCGCGCCATCCAGGGAGCGGGCAGCCCGAGCACCCCAACCCCCGTCTCCATCGACTTGACCCGCCACCGGAAGCCGCAGCCATGAACGACCCGCGCCAGCGCCGAATTGACACCCTCAACCAGGCCGCCCGCCGCAAGTCCGAGGCCAAGACGAAGGCCACCGAAGCCGCTATCCGCACTCTCATCAAGCGCGGCGAGTCCGTCACCTTCCAGGCCGTCCAACGCGAGGCAGGCGTTTCCCACTCCTTCCTCTACACCCATCCCACCCTGCGTGAGCGCATCGAACACCTCCGGCGACAGCACCGGACCGCGGCCTCACGGGCTTCGACCTCGGCCGGCGAGAACAACAACATCGTCCTTGCCTTGACCTCGGAGATCACGCGGCTGAAGAAGCAACTCCGCGACACCGACAAGGCTCTGCGGGACGCCCTCGCTCAGGCGCACAACGAGAACCTTGAACTCCGCCGCGAACTCGACCGCCGCGGTCGCGCCACACCCAGAACCCAGGAGCGGGGGGCTTGTTGACAGCTCAGTCCGCGCGTTCCAGCCTGAGGGCGCTACCCACCGGGACCGCCCGCCACATCGCGCTGACCTGCGGAAGCGTTTCGATGAACGTGGAAATCTGGGATAGCGCTGCGGCCCGTTCATGACCAATGGGATCGAAGTCGAAGCCCATGCTGTCGGACCAGGCCATGTCGCCCAAGTCGGCCCAGGCCGGGGCATCGGTGAAGAACAGTTCGAGGTCTACGCTCCAGCGCTGCGGCTGCCAGAACTCGTCATCCTGGTCACCCTCGCCCTGCACCGCGAACTGCCTGGTGAAGACCAGTGCGGGACGGTCGTCGTTCCAACTCCACCGCCCCCACTGCACGATGAACCCGTCGCCGTCGTCCTCTGCAGGCTCAATCCCGTCGATTTCCACCTGGACGAACTCCTGGAACGCAGACCACGCCCGCGCAACGTCATCGACGGCGTCCGGGGCAAGTCCATGACGTCGAAGGATCAGCGCGAACATCTCAGGACTGTTCTTCCAGTGCGTGGCCACGCCGGATGCTAACCGACCACCGCCGGCTCCAGGCCGGCGCCCGGCAACAGATCACCAGAGGACGGCGACAACGGGCCGCGCTCGGGCTCGTTACAGCCATCGCAACAACATCCCGACCTGGGAAGTAGCGATCAAAGAATCTTCGAACCGGAGATAACTCGGCTACCTGTGGCGAGCGGCCTGGTGCCTGCACGAGGCCGACGACGCCTCCGCCGAGGCCTGGGTCGCCCGCCACGCCCGGGCCCTCCTGACCGGCGGCGTGCAGCAGACCACCGCCGCACTCGAGTCCGCCGCCCGTGCCGCCCAACTGCGCGGCACCAAACGCAAGGGCATCGACGAGGCCGTGAACTACCTGACCGGCAAAGCCGAACACCTGCGCTACGACACCGCCCTGGAACGCGGCTGGCCGATCGCCACCGGAATCGTCGAAGGCGCCTACCGCCACCTGGTCAAAGACCGCCTCGACATCACCGGCGCCCGCTGGGGCCTGTCCGGCGCCGAAGCCGTACTTCAAGCTGCGCGCCATCCGCGCCAACGGCGACTTCGACGCCTACTGGGCCTGGCACGAGCAGCAGGAGTTCACCCGCAACCACCAGGCCCGCTACCGCGACCAGCTCATACTCACCGCCTGATCGACAACACCCTCATTGGATCTACACCCAATGGAGATCGGCTCATTCTTGCGCGCACCCGGAGAAGGCCGCGAGACCAACTGCCCTGCGCCGTGTCGGGATCCGCAGTCAATCCCACCAGAACAGCCAGTGGTCAGCGGGAACTTGGAGCTTCCCCACCTTGGCGATGTCGCCGATGATCTGGTCAAGGTCGTAGCAGAAGCTCCAGTGCTCGATCGCCGTCTCCGCCACGATCAGTGGATCGGTGGGGGGACGTGTCACCGTCAGGCCCAGTTCTGTGGATCCGAGGTAGAACACCTCCGCGCCAAAGCGACGGTGCCAGGATTCAAGGACGGATGCGTGGTCCGCCAGAGTGAGAGATGGGTGCGTGGATGACCCCAGCCAGTTCGGAGTGTCGGGCGCATCCAGAAGCACAGGAAGTTCCCAGGAATTTTCCGCGGGGATCAGGCACAACCATTCCGGCTTACCCATGAACCCCGCCATGAAGCGAATTTTCTCACTCCGAGGATCGGCGGGGGTCGGCACTTCTTCGATCTTGGCGGCCAATTCAGCCAGATCAATGCCCCCAAATGCGGTCCGGTAACCGCTGCAGCCCTCTTCCCCTTTCCATACTGCCTCGACCAACCCGGCGATCACCCCTTCAGGCGTCCTTCCGGCCCCGCCCGCCTCGGCATGATCTACCGCCCTCCTTGCCCTCCGGGTTTCCTCCGGAAACCACTCCCACGTTTGCGGACCATCGTGACTGATGATCGGCCAGAGCCCGGTCTCAGAATGAAGGCTTCTCGCCTTCGACCATAGTTCAAGCAGATCCGCCCGATCGCTCCTGAAGCCACACAGCAACAGTCCGTCGGGGGTGAGAATCTCTTCGAACTGCACCTCGCCGAATGACGAGCCGAAAAGTTGCCTCGACAATTTCTCAAGTCCAGCTTCACCTCCGATCCTCATTACGCTCCTCCCTCTGCCTCGTCACCCAGGATGTCGTCCATGACCTCAGTGAGTGGATCGACCACGCCGACACCTCCATCCGCACCTTCACAGTCACAAGGGGTCCCGTCTGGTACCGTCTCCGCTTGAGGTTTCGAGTTGGCCGACGGTGCATCAAGTGCACTGCCCTCACCCATGATCCGCGTGTCGTATCCATCATTGCCGACGACACGCACAGAGTCGAACTTGAGCTTTGCCGACGATATAGCTTGCCCGAGTGATTCGCCGAGCTTTTTCCCGAGCCCCTTCATATTCACGACAAGTTCGTCGGCCTGCCCCTGCTTCTTCGCGATGCTCTTCATAACGGGTTCAACGTCGGTTTTTCCCTCTTCTGGGGTGTAGATATCCACCGCCCTGACGTCAACCAACTCCCCGTCTTCCCAGGTCAACCTGACAAGATCGGCTGTCCCCGACCCCCGCTTGGAACCTTTGATCGGGTTTACTGGAAGGAATTCTTCACCGGATCCGTCATCGCTTCCGTCGGAGAATTCCTTTCCCAGCTTTAGGGCTTCGTTGAGGTACTCGCGAACGGATCGTTCTTCCGCGACCTTTTCTCGCTCCTGTGTGTTCCTCGCCTTCTCTTCCCCGATCCGGTACCTGTGGCCGCGCGAGTCCGTCACTACTTTCGCCTGATATTCCTTGCTGTACTCGACGACGGGAGACTCCGAGCAAGTTTCGGGAGTGCATTCGCCGCCGAACCCCTGCTCGTCGGCCAGTTGCCGGCTGATGGGTTTGGCCCCCTTGCCGACAGGCTTGTTCATGGTGGGGTCGGCCCACCAGTTGTCACGCCCGGTAGGATCGGATCGCGTGGTCGGATTGTTACCCGAATAGTCGTAACCCGCGAGTTGGACGGGATCGACGGCGTTGAAGACCGGGTCGGCGGAGAGGAAGCGGCCGTTGGCCGGGTCGTATTCGCGGGCGCCGAGGTTTTCCAGGCTCGTGGTGGGGTCAGGGGTGCCGCCGACGTAGCCCTTGTCGCCGGGCCAGGTGGTGGGGGCGGTGCCGCGGGTGCCACCGAAGGGGAGGTACTGGCGGCGGGTGACGGTCAGGGTCTGGTAGTCGATGGCCAGGCTGTCCGTGCCCTGCCGGTCGGGGATCAGGTACTGGATGTCACCGGTGCTGGACCGTTCGGCGACCGTCGTGCCGCCGATCGAGTAGTAGCGAGTGCCGGACAGGGCCGAGGTAGAGGTGTTCTCCACCAGTTGCTCGTCGCCCAGGAAGAGTGTGGCCTGACCCGGGTCGGTCCGCAGGACGAGGTTGCCGTCGGCGTCGTAGAGGTAGCTGGTGGTACCGGCACTGGTGGTGTCGGTGGCGAGATTGCCCTGATCGTTCCAGGTCAGGGTCTGGTCGCCGGTGGCGCCCCCGGTGATACCGGTGGTGTCGCCGGACAGGTCGTAG
This sequence comes from Streptomyces sp. NPDC101234, assembly GCF_044767525.1. Lineage (NCBI taxonomy): Bacteria > Bacillati > Actinomycetota > Actinomycetes > Kitasatosporales > Streptomycetaceae > Streptomyces > Streptomyces sp. NPDC101234. The sequence goes on from NZ_JBIWOA010000022.1 coordinate 42,179, forward strand.
ACGTAGGACACGGTGTTCTTGGCAGCGTCGGGACCGGTCGCGGTGGTGCTGATGAGGGTATGGGGCTGGTCTGTATCCGAGCCCTGAGACGGGTAATTGTAGGTGGTTGTGGTGTCGTTGGCCGCGCTACCCGAGGTGTCGTGGTCTGTCTGAGTCTTACGGTCACCGGCCGCGTCGTAGGTCCAACTCTGCCAGTACGCATTTGGGCCGCCGACGGACACGCTGCTGCCAGGCGTGGGGGTGGCGGCGCATTGGTCGGTGGCGGTCCAGGCCGCGGACAGCCGGGTGGCGTAGTCGTACTGGTAGCACTGAGTGTCGGTAACCGCGCCACCGTTCTGCTTGTCGGTGGTGGAGGTGACCAGGCCCGCTCCGGCCGAGACGTTTCTGGTCTTGTCCTCGTAGGTGTAGCCGGTGTCGTCGACCACGCTGCCGGCGGTGGCGTCAGTGGTCTTGGCGTCGGTCAGCGCCCGAGTCTGCGTGTCATAGGTGAGGGACAGCGCGACCCAGGAGCCGGAAGGGCCCATGGTGTATTGCAGGGGCTGGCCGTACTCCGAGTACCCGACGGCGGTGACGTAGTCCCAGGCGGTGGTGGCACCGTCACTGCCGAGGCTGGTGGGCCGGCCGTAGGTGTCATAGCCGTAGTTGACGGTCTCGGCGGGCAGGCCGCCGGATGCCGGGTCGCCCTGGGAGGCCAGGTTTCCGGTGAGGGTGTAGGTGTAGCTGGTGGTGTAGCCGGCGGACGGGGCGAGGGCTGCCTCGTTGGAGGGCAGGTTCGCCAGGGTTTCCTTGCTGGCCGCAGGTTTGGCCAGGCCGGTGTAAGCGAGGATCGTGTTCGCCGCCGAGGGGCTGGTGGTGCCCTGCTGGTACGAGACCGACGACGTCGGGTAGCCCTTCTTCAGAGTGTCGTAGGTCCAGGCGCCGATCTCATCACCGGTGGAGGTGGCCGCGCCGCCGGTGGTGTCGTAGGCGAAGGTCTTCCGCCCGTCAGTGTCGTAGGTGTACGTAGTCTGCTTGCCGCGGGCGTCCGTTACCGTCAGAAGCTGACCGGCGTTGTCGTACGTCGAGTGCGAGGTTCCGGTGTCCGGATCGGTAGCGGAAGTCTGGTTGCCGAGCAGGTCGTACGTCCAGGACCAGGCGTTGCCGGCGGCATCGGTCTCACCGATGCGGTTGCCGCTGGCATCGTAGGTGTAGTGAGTGTCAGAGTAGTCGCCGGCCGAGTCGTTGACCGGGTCGGCGGAGACGCCCTGGTGGTACTGGTACAAGTCGACGGTGTTACCGCGGGCATCGGTCAAAGTACTCTGAGCCGTGGCGCCTTTGGGCGGAACGGTGGTGATGACGTTGCCGCCGTAGCTGGTGGTGGTCTGCCAGGTTTCGGTGCCCAGGGCGTAAGCGATGCCCTCTGTCCGGCGGCCGGCGCCGTCATAGACGTAACCCGTCTCGGACGGGATGTCTCCGTCCTGTGCTTGCACCAGGGTCGAGGACGGCACGCCCGTGGTGTAGTAGGAGTCGGTGCTCTTCGCCACCAGGCCGTCGGTGTTGTAGACGGTATCTGTGATCAGTCGGCCGCCATCCTCTGCGCTGACCTGCACCTCTCTCTGTCGCAGCAGCGCGTCGTAGAGGACTTCGCTGGTGCGATAGGAGCCGTCGTCGTTGAGTGTCTGGCTGGTGACCACCGACGGTCCGGTGTTGGACATCGCATAACTGAACTTCTGGGTGGCTGAAGAGATGCCCGGCTTGAAGCCGGCCGTTGGCCGCCCGAGGGCGTCATACTGCTGCTTGGTGACGTAACCGCCCGGATCGGTCGTTTGCAGCGCGAGTTCGCCCAGCGGGTCGTACGTCGTGGTGGTTGCGTAGCCGCGCGGGTCGGTGACAGCGACCGACGTTGGCTCAGCACCGGTAGTCGGGGTGTAAGCCGTATGTGTGGTGCGACTGTCGGCGTCAGTGGCGGTCAGGGTGCGTCCGTACTCGTCCACGGTGATGGAGGACGTGGTGACGAACGTAGGGGTGGAGCCGCTGTAAGAGGCGGCCTTCTGCGTCATCGTCACGTCACCCGTCGTGGGCGCCGCACCGAAGACGGTGGAACCGCTGTAGAAACTGCGCGTGTCGGAGACCGCGTCGCTCGGCAGAGAGGGTGTGCCGGAACAGCTCACCGAGACCGTGGTGGTCTCGTCCACCGCATTGAGGATCCAGGCGTTGGTGTTGTCCGCGAAGCTGGTCGTGGCGCACTTGTCGTCTGCGGCGATGGAGGCGTCACCCAGGTCGTTGGTCTTGGTGACTCTGCCGTAGGTGTCGTGTGTGTAATCGGTTTCCGTCTCCCGCGTACTGCCGTTGGACAACGGAGTGTAGACGCGTTCCCTGGCCTGGCCTGTGAGGTAGGCGTGCTGGGCAGGCAGGGCGCTGCCGAGGCCGTGCGTCGCGGTCGCGGCGGAAGTCCACGGATCGTCGATGGTGTCGGTGACGACCTTGCCGCTGTCCGCGCCGTTGTAGTGGATCGTCTCGTACGTGTCACCGGCGTACTGATCCGAGTCGGCGACAGCCGTATCGCCGCGAGAGTCAGTGACCGTCGCGGTCCGGGTGGCGCTGCCCTGCAGGGTGTCGCCGTCCATGCCCCGGAAGTAGGTGTAGTCGGTCTCGGTGACCGGGTCCGGGGCGGTGCCGGTGGTCACCTTCATGCCCTGGTAGCCGCGCCACTGGTTCCAGGTGCGCTGGTCGGAGGGGGTGAGCGGGTTGTCGTCGTAGTGCCAGGCCGGGGAGCCGACCGGTGTGTAGTGGGTGGCGATGGTGTCATTGACGCCGCCACCTGTCGGGTCCTGTTGGGTCACGCCGGTGACGATGTACTTGTTGAACCAGTCCTGGATGGGAGCCGTCTGCCCGTCCGGGGTCCAGTAGGCCGGGTAGCACAGCTTGGTGTTCTGGCTCGGGTCGCTCGGGGTCCCGGATGCGCAGGCCGCCGAGGAGTAGGCGATGCTGATGATGCCGCCGGTCTCGGTGGTGATGGTGTTGAGCCGGTGGCGGGTGATGGGCGGGTAGCCGTTGGTGACGTTGACGCGGTTGGAGAGCGGCGTGCCGTTGAGCGCAACGGCGTGCATCGTGATCGGAGACGTCGATCCGCCGCCGGCCGTGTCCTGCCCGGTACGGGTGATCGAGGACAGCCACAGGGAGGCGGTGGTGGAGTCGCCGGTGGCCGGGAAGGAGTGAGCGAAGGTCCAGGAGTCGACGTTGGTCTCGGTGGTGCCCACCAGGGCCTGGGTCTGGATGCCGGTGAGTTCGTACTCCGACCAGAAGGTCGGGGAGTTCACCGAACAGGAGGCGCCGCTAGCGCAGTTCAGGTCGTACGGGACGTCGGGCCAGTTCGCCGCGGTCGAGGAGGACAGCCCCGAGGTCGCGCAACCGCCGGCGGAGGTGGAGCAGCGGCCGTTGACGGTGAAGGTGACCTGGCCGGCCGGGGAGGTGGAATACACCGTTCCGGCTCGCTGCCCGTACATGATCTTGTTGAGGTAGCCGCCGCGGATGTACGACGTGTTGGCGGTGGTGCCCAAGTCACGGGCGTAGTAGTTGATCTCGGTGGTGTAGAAGTACGAGACCGTGTCCTGGTGGGTGTCGACGACGTAGTCGAGGTTCCAGCGGTACGCCTGCTGGCACCAGGAGCTGGAGAACGTCGCGCTGTAGCACGGCTGATCCGAGGCGGTGGCGTAGACCGGCTCAGTCCACACGGAGTTGGTGGCCGTGTTCCCGCTTGTGTAGCCCGGCAGTTGGTTCTGCCCGAAGTAGTACTGGGTGCCGTCGTCCGTGGTGACGACCCAGTACTCGCCGTTCTGGGCTCCGTTGGTGGCTCCGGTCTTGTACTGCACCCGCTCGTCGGAGTCGTCCTGGGGATGCCAGTCGCCGGTGGTGTCGTCCTTGACCAGGGTCGTGGACTGGCCGCCGAGCGACAGGGTGATCGTGTTGTTGCTGGACCAGCAGTTGTCCTGGGTCTTGGTCGTGCCGGTCGGGTTCTGGTGGCACGACTGGTAGGACCGCTCGACATAGCCGGGGCTGTACTCGAAGCCGTCACCGATCCACGAGGCCTGGTTGTTCGTGGAGGAGGTCAGACCGTCCTGGGACTGTGAGTTGTAGTCCAGCGAGATCTTCGGTTCGAGCCCGCCCGGTACCGACGGTGTGTCGATGGGGTAGGACCAGTTGAAGGCGTCGGTGCTTCCGCCCGCCTGCCATGACCCGGACGGCTTCAGTGACGTGGCGGAGTAGTCGCCGCCGCCTCCGCCCGCCGACGAGGTCGCCGCCACCACCACCGACGCTGTTTGCGTCGCGGTGCTGCTCTTCACCGTGGGAAGGGTGAGGTTCGCGCTCAGTCGGTGCGTGGTGCTGTCATTCGCCGACATGAGCGGCGTCTGGGTGCGGCAGCGAGCCAGCCGCGGCGTGGTCAGAGCACATGCGGGCAGCGTGACCAGGTGCAGGCGGGATGCCCAGTCGGCGCCGAAGGCGGCGGTGAACGCCGAGTAGTCCAGCTTGAGGCCGACACGGCTTTCGGCGTTGCTGCCGTCGTTGCGGTCCAGGCCCAGTAGGACGCCGTTCACGCCTGCGGCGCTTGCGCCGCTACGGGGCAGCACCCGCACGCCGACGCCCGACGGAGTGGCGGCCGCGTTTTTCCTGGCCTGCGCGGCGTTGTGCTCCGCCGCGGCCTTCGGCGGGCCTATCCACACCGGGAGCGATCCGGCGCGTATCGCGGTACCGGATGCCTGCTTCGTTTTCGTCCCGGCCCCGCTCAGGGTGACCTTCGCCGTACCGGAGGGCCATGAGACGTGTGCGGGCCGGTAGGCCGGCATGGGCTTGGGCTGGTGGTAGTGCGAGGTGACAGCGGTGACGGGCACCGGCTTGTCATGGGCGGGGGTGGGTATCTGGTGCCGACCGGCCGCGTCGGCCGGTGTTGCCTGTAGGACACCGGCGCATAACGCCATCGTGGCGAGAGCTGCGGTGGGGGCGCGCAGTGCAATCCGGCTCAGCCAGGCTCCTACGGCCTGGCCCGTTCGGACTGCCTTGCTGCCCCGGTATCTACCAGAAACCACAGCGTCCCGCCCCTCGGTGTCCATAACGATCACTCGATCCGAGCGGACGCTACCCACCCGTTGACGCTCGACGAACCCGCCAATTCAGTCATGACCAGACCTTTACGTCGCTCACATGACAACGTTTCCTAGTCAATCGGGCGGAATGATCGACTCCAGCCACCCTGACCCTCTGGTCACGGACAGCAGCGGACTCCTAGCGTCGTGAACTACTGGATCTTCAGGTCATCAGACAGAGGTGGATCTCCCCATGCGATGGCACCACATACCCGGCGCACGCAGAACCACCGGCCGCAGCAGAGCCGCCGTCACCGCCGCGCTTGCCCTGGTCGCCGCCACAGCGAGCCTGACGCCCGCCTATGCCGACACCCCCGGGGACGCCACCGGGAGTGGGGCCCTCTACTCCTCCGGCGCATCCGCACCGGTGGCCAAGGACACGCCCGAGCAGTCGGATCTGCCGCAGCTGCCGAACGGATACGGCCCGTCAGCCGCGCAGCTTGCAGCGATGGAGACCGCTGCGGCGACCGCCCGGAAGACCGGGAAGGCCGTCACGGTCAGCTCGTTGACAACCCCCGTCCAGCAGGTGACCGCCAGTCCCGGCGGCGGATTCCAGCTGTCGGCCAACCCCGAGCCCGTGCGGACCAAGAAGAACAACCGTTGGACCGCCGTCGACATGACACTGCATCACAAGAGTGACGACACCTGGTCTCCGGCCGCGACCGCGTACGGCACGGTGTCCTTCTCCGGTGGCGGCCACGCCCCGTTAGCCATCACCCATTACGACGGCGTGAGCATGGCAGTCTCCTGGCCAGGCACGCTGCCCGCTCCCGTCATCAAGGGCGGATCCGCGATCTACCGGTCCGTGCTGCCCTCCGTGGACCTGGTGGTCTCGGCCACCGCAGCCGGCGGCTTCACCGACACGCTGGTCGTCAATTCCGCTGCCGCCGCCCGGAACCCTGCGCTGGCCACCCTGCGTCTGGGTACCCAGGTGACCGGCGGCCGCCTGACCCGGGGCAATGCGGACAACCTCGCACTGCGTGACATCCGTGGCCGAGACCTCATGGACGCGGCCAGCCCGCTGATGTGGGACTCCAACACCGTGCTGCCGACCCCGGCCGCCAAGAAGGCGCGTACGGCAAGCAAGGCCAAGGTCGCCGCGGACCCCTCGGACACCGCGCACCCCGGACTGGCCGCGCGTGAGGCACCGGTGGGTACGGAGGTGTCCGCCTCGGGGCTGTCCCTCGTACCGGACTCCCGGATGCTGAAAGCCCGCTCCACCGTCTTCCCGGTCTATATCGACCCCACGTTCAACTGGCACCCCTACGATCCGGCCGCCCCGGCCTTCGACGAGGTCAAACAGGGCTGCCCCAGTAAGTCCTTCTACAACCAGACCGGTTCACTCGCCGACAACGGATACCTGGGGGTCGGCTACAACGGCTGGCAGGAGGGCTCCTGCTACACGGGCAAAGAACACGCGATCTACCAGTGGAAGCTGTCCTCCACCATCTTCGGCGCGCACGTCAACACCGCCACCGTGAACGCCACGGAGATCTACTCCGCTTCCTGCTCCAGCTCCTACACCGTCAATCTGCACTGGTCCGGCGGCATCGGATCGGGCACCGACTGGAGCAACCGGCCCGGCTACAACAGCTACTCCACCTCCGCAAGCTACGCGCGTGCCTACAACCCGACCTACTGTGCCTCAAACAGTTCGGTGACCCACGGGCTGAACGTGCTCACTCCGATCGCCCACAACGCCGCCGGTCACTCGACCACCTTCACCGCCACGCTCAGCGAGGACTCCGCCGAGGCCGGCCATGACGACGGCGGCTTCTCCCGCTTCTCGCACAACCCCAGCCTGGAGATCTTCTACAACCTGCCTCCGTCCGTCCCGTCCAAGTCGACGATGGCAGCGGTGGCCGGCGCGGACGACGCGGCCTGCGACACCAGCGGCCCCGACTACCCGTTCATGGGTAAGACCATTGCCAGCACCCCGCCCGTGCTGAAGGCGAAAGTCTCCGACGCCGACAGCGACAAGCTGCAGGCGACCTTCCAGTACTGGATCAACGGCTCCACCACCCTGCACACCGGGCTCAGCAGCGACAACCTGGCCAGCGGCTCCTACGCCACCTACAGCCTGCCGTCCAGCTTCATCAGCTCACTGACCAGCGGCCAGATCGTGGACTGGCAGGTCAAGGTCACCGACGGTGAGGACTCCACCGCCTACACCCAGTCCCCGACCTGCCACTTCGTCGCCGAACCCACCGCGCCGAGCGCCCCCACCGTCACCTCGAAGAACAGCCTCTACCCCAACACCGACAACGACGGGGGCACAGGCGCCGCGGCCAGCACCGCCGGCACCTTCAACGTGGCCACCAGCGGCGGGGCCAGCGCGACGAAGTTCGTCTACTCCGTCGACGTACCACCCGCCACCACCAACCCGCCCGCTTCCCAGGTCGTCCCCGCTACGAGCAACGCCGCCGCGGTGACCATCACCCCCTACTCCCCCGGCCCGCACACCCTGTGGGTGTACGCCGTGGACGCCGCAGGCGACGACTCCGGAGCCACCGGCTACCCGTTCCTGGCCGCCGGAGACCCGAACACCACCTGCGCCAGCCTGTCCGCGTGCTTCAACAACACGGGCATCAGTGCCGACGCCACCCCCAGCCAGGCCGACATCGACGGCGTCGGAGACAGCTTCTCCGCCACCGACCTCGCCACCGCAGGCTGGGCCAGCGGCGGCAAAGTCACCGTCAACGGGGCCACCTTCACCCTGCCCGCGTTCGGCTCCGGGCAGAAGGACAACGTCCTGGCCGCCAACCAGACCATCGCCTACAGCGGCTCCGGAAACGCCCTGGACTTCCTCGCCACATCCAGCTACTCCGGCCTGTCCACGCCGGGCGCCATCGCCAACGACGACACCGCGCCCTACGTTCCGACCGGCACCGCGGTGAGTGGTTCCTACTGCTTCAACGGCACCGACCCGGTGGGAGCCTGCGCTGCGACCGGCACCGTCACCTACACCGACGGCACCACCGCGAAATACGACCTGACCGTCCCCGGCTGGACCGTCAGCGCCGACGCCATCGCCGCCGTGGTCCTGCCCCACCGCAACAACACCTCCGGACAGACCACCACCCCGCACCGGCTCTACGCCTTCTCCGTACCCATCGACCCGGCCAAGACCATCGCCTCGGTGACGCTGCCCGACGTGGGCAACCACATCGGCTACCACACCCAGTCCCTGCACATCTTCAGCATGGCCACCCGCAACACCACCACCGGTACCCCCGAGGCCACCGGCAGCACCGTCTCCGCACCGACCGGCCAGAGCTGGACCGGCGCCTGGGCCAACCCCAACGAGGGCCAGTACAACTTCCAGGGCGCCAACTTCTCCAACCAGACCTTCCGTATCGCCCTGCCCGCCTCGATCTCCGGCAACACCGTCCGCATCAAGCTCGACAACGCCCTCGGCACCAGCAAGCTGACCATCGGCCACGCCACCATCGCCCAGGACTCCGTATCCGGCGCCCCCTCCGCCGTACCCGCCGCCACCCCCACCACCCTCACCTTCGGCGGCAGCCAGTCGGTGACCGTCCCCGAGGGCGGCTCCCTCTACAGCGACCCGCTCACCTTCCCCGTCACCGCCAACCACTACCTCCTCGTCTCCTACCAACTGAGCAACTCCGTGCCGTACCTGGTCCAGCACTCCTTCGCCAACAACGCCTACCAGTACGTCACCACCGTCGGCGCCGGGGACAAGACCACCGACACCACCGGCACACCCTTCGACGGCAGCACCGGAACCCTGCAGGGCTGGTTCACCGACCTTGTCACCAACGTCGACGTCACCACCAGCCACACCCCGACCCAAGCGGTCCTCGGCGACGGACTCATCGACGCCTTCCAGCCCAACACCACCCCCGTCGCCAGCGGAAGCCGCGTCTCCGACACCCTGGAAGGCGCCGAACCCACCACCCCCAGCCCCTACGGCACCATCGCCGAGGGCATCGAATCCAACGACCTCATGACCGACAACCCGCAGACCTACAACGCCAAAATCCTCGGCGGTCCTTCAGCCCTCTCCCGCATCGACCGCGACATCCTCGACCAACCCGGCATCAGCAGCGTCGTCGTCTACGAGGGCCTCGAAGACCTCCTCGGCGGCAGCACTCCGGACGACCTGGAAGCCAATGGCTACACCACTCTCGTCCAGCAACTCCAGGGCTGGGGCATCTCCACCACGTTGACCTCCCTCACCTCTTGTGACGGCTTCGCCGGCGACGGTGCCACCGCCAACGACCCCTGCACCAGCACCGTCGACGCCAACCGCACCGACGTCAACGGCTGGCTCGGCGACATGGACCTAGGCAGCCCCTGGTCCATTCCACCGGTCTACTACGCCGACTTCGACACCGCCCTCGCCGTGCCCGACACCAGCAACGGCGAGAACAAACTCGCCACGGCCGCCGACACCGGCGACCACGTCAACCTCACCAACTCCGGATACGCCGCCGAAACCCTCGCCATCCTCTCCCCCCACGACACCTGGGCCCTCGACGACGGCGACGGCTTCACCATCGCCAACGACACCGCCCCCACCGACACCCCCTACACCGTCAACGACACCACCGGCGTCGGCAGCAACACCCTGACCCTCAACGGCACCACCACCTGGACCAACGACACCACCCGCGGCGAAACCCTCTCCTTCGACGGCACCACCGGCTACGCCGCCAGCACCGGCCCGGCGCTCAACACCACCGGCAGCTACTCCGTCTCGGCTTGGGTGAAACTCTCCTCACTACCCACCCGCAATGCCACCGTCGCCGCCCAGGACGGCACCCAGAACAGCCCCTTCTCCCTCCAGTACGACTACGCAGACACCGACAGCCCGCAATGGGCCCTCACCTTCGCCAACACCGACACCACCAACCCGGCCTTCACCGTCGCCGAGTCGACAACAGCAGCCACCGCCAACACCTGGACCCACCTGGTCGGCACCTACGACGCCACCACAAAGACCGCCCAGCTCTACGTCAACGGCAGCCTCGCCGCCACCGCCACCGGCGTCACCTCCTGGAACGCCGGCAACGCCTTCACCATCGGCCGCAGCCTCTACAACAGCAGCAACACCGACTTCTTCCCCGGCCTGATCAGCACCGTCCAGGCCTGGAACTACGCCCTCACCCCCAACCAGGTCACCGCCCTCTACCAACAAATCCCCTGACCCCTCCCGCCGTGGGTGCTCCTGACCCAACAGCCAGGAACACCCACGGCGGCGAACCGCTTGAGCCACAAGCCCTACTGAGGTCTTTACCCGTCCTGAGCGGCCTGGAGGCATCAAGCGACCTGTTCCAAGATTGCCTGGCACTTCACGTCAGGCGCCATCACCCTCACATCGGCGTTGAATTCAGGCACTCCGCCGCATTCCACACGGTGTACCCGCCCGAGGCCCCGAAAGAGGTCGAGCGGGCCTACCGGATTCAAGAACGCGCAGGTCAGCGCCCCTTTCCGGCAGGTTCCAGGATCACGACGCACTCCACGTGGGAGGTCATCGGAAACACGTCGGATCATGCACGAGTCGAAGAAACACCAGTTCAGAGCGTGTTGTCGGGCTCCCGAGGCAGGCGATCAGACCCTCTGAGCGTCAAACGAGCGTCATGAAGCTGAACCAACCCGGTGCCGACTGCATACAACGACGCCGCCCTGTCCGTGATGGACAGAGGGAGTCACCTCACCCGGCGATCGTCAGCGGCGCGTCGAAACGCTCCCGAGCTCGGATGACGGCCTTGTGGGCGTCCCACCGCGTACTCGACGCCGAAGGCGAATGCGCGGCTTCGACCGGGTTCGAGGGCGAGGGTGGCGGCGTGTTCCGGTCGGTTGAAGGCGTTGGTGATCGTCTCGACGGGTTCGAGGGCGATGGCGGCGCGACGGTCACGGGCCAGGGTGTCGCCGGTGAACACGTGCATATGACCGCTGTGCTGCCAGACCCGCAGTTCCTCACCGGTCGCCGGGTTGGTCAGTACCGTCTCGATCCGGCCGGCGGGGCCTGGGGTCAGGTCTGTGTAGCAGGCGTCGATGACCGCGTCGCTCAGCCGTTTCGGTGTCCGGAAGTCCATGCCGGGGCAGTCGTCCAGGGAGAGCAGGGCGTCCTCGCCGGGCAGTGGGATGAGGGCTGCGTCGGTGCGGATCAGGGTGTGCGCGGGGATGTGCAGGGTCAGGTCGTCGATGGGGCGGGACAGGGTGAAGTAGGGGTGCCAGCCCGCCGCGTAGGGGGCGGTGCTGTCGCCCACGTTCGTCGCACGGATCTCGATGACCAACTCGCTGCCGCTGAGGGCGTATTCGACGGTGAGGTCGATGGCGAAGGGGTAGCCGGGGTAGCGACCCGGTCGGATGTCGGTGGTGCGCAGGATCAGTCGGGCCGAGTCGGCCGTCGTGGTGGCGTGGGCGAGCTCGAAAGGGGTCTCGCGGGCGAAGCCGTGGTAGATCAGCCTGTCCCCGCGGTGGGCGGGGAGCAGGTCGTGGTCACGGCCGTCGTAGTGGTAGCGGGCGTCGGCGACGCGGTTGGGGAAGGGGGCCAGCAGGCCCGCGCGTACGCCGTCCTGGGACAGGAGTTCCTTCTCGTCGCGGTAGCCGTCCGTGAGCTCTGTGAGCCGGCCGGTGGCTTCGCTTCTGACCTGCCAGCTCAGCAGCGTCGCCCCGCGCAGGGAGAGGACGGCGCGTGCCGAGCCGTCCGGTGCGGAGACGACAAGGGTGGGTTCGCCGCCGAGGCGGTTCTCGGCGATCCGGTACTCGGCGGTCATTCCCCTGCCGTTCCGTTCAGCTCGCCTCGGGGGCGAGTTTCTTCGCTCCCGTCATGATGGCGACAGCGTCCTCCATGGAGTGCGACTGCGGGGTGATGACGCCGGCGCAGGCGCCGAGGCGCTGGATGTGGATGCGGTCGGCGACGTCGAAGACGTTGGGCATGTTGTGGCTGATGAGGATGACGCCGAGGCCCTGCTCGCGCAGGTCGCGGACGAGTTTGAGGACCTGGCCGGTCTCGCGGACGCCGAGGGCTGCGGTGGGTTCGTCGAGGATCACCACCCGGCCGCCGAAGGCAGCGGTGCGGGCGACGGCCACGGACTGGCGCTGGCCTCCGGAGAGGGTCTCCACGGCCTGGTTGATGTTCTGCAGCGTGCCGATGCCGAGCCGCTTGATGTGGTCGGCGGCCTGCTTGCGCATCTCGCCGGTGTCGAGCATGCGGAACACCGAGCCGAGGATCCCCTTGCGGCGGATCTCACGGGCGAGGAAGAGGTTGCTGGCGATGTCCAGCGCGGGAGCGACGGCGAGGGTCTGGTAGACGGTCTCGATGCCGGCGTCGCGGGCGTCCTGGGGGCGCTTGAAATGGACCTCCTTGCCGTCGACGAGGATGCTGCCCCGGTCGGGGACGAGGGCCCCGGACAGGCACTTGATCAGGGTGGACTTGCCGGCGCCGTTGTCGCCGATGACGGCGAGGACCTCGCCGGGGTGGAGGGTGAGGTCGACGCTGTTCAGGCCGACTACCCTGCCGAAGAGCTTGACCAGGCCCTTGGCTTCGAGAACGGGGGCGGTGGCGGTCGTCACGACTTCACACTCCGGATCCACTGGTCGACGGAGACAGCCGCGATCACCAGGATGCCGACTGCGAGGACTTGGTAGTTGGGGTCGATGCCGGCCAGCGCGAGGCCGTTGACGAAGACCTGGACGATCAGCGCGCCGATCAGCGAGCCGAAGACCACACCGCGTCCGCCGAAGAGGCTGGTGCCACCGATCACCACGGCGGTGATGGACTGCAGGTTGGCGTTGAGGCCGCTGTTGGGGTCGCCGCCGCCGACCCGGCCGACCAGGATCCAGGCGCCCACGGCGATGGCGAAACCGCCCACCATGTAGGCGCTGAGCAGGACCCGGTTGACGGAGATGCCGGCCAGCCGGGCGGCCTCGACGTCGTCGCCGACCGCGTAGAGGTGGCGGCCCCAGGCGGTGTAGCGCAGCGCGTAGCCGACCACCGCGTACAGGGCGATCATGAGGAGGACGCCGTAGGTCAGGTTCAGCTGCCCGAGGGAGACCGTCTGGCCGCTCCACAGCAGGATGTTTCCCGGCTGGAGCGCCACCGTCTGGCCCTTGGCGTAGATGAGGGTGATCGCGGTGAAGACGCTGAGGGTGCCGAGGGTGACGATGAACGGCGGCAGCTTGATCCTGGTCACCAGCAGGCCGTTGACAGCCTGGGCGGCTATCGCGACGACCGCGCCGGCCAGCAGGGCGAACACACCGGGCCAGTGGTTGTCCGCGACGAGCTTCGACATGAGCAGCGAGGAGAGCACCATCACCGCGCCGATCGACAGGTCGATGCCGGCGGTGAGGATGATGACCGTCTGCCCGACGGCGAGCGAACCGATGACGGCCGTCTGCTGGGCGACCAGCGAGAGGTTCTGCAACGCGTAGAAGCGTTCGTTCACCAGGGAGAACACGACGGCGGCGAGCACCAGGACGATGGCCGGGCTGAGGGCCGGCTGGCGGTGCAGCACCGAGTGGATGCGCTGGCTGAGGGTGGCGGGCCTGTTGAGGAACTCCTCCGCCGGTGCCGGTGTGGCTTGACTGTCCACGTGGGTGGTCACAGGGGGTCCTTCCGGTGTTTTCCCTGGTGTGGGCTCATGGGCGCGTGAGGTGCGGGTGCGACGCCGGTGCCATGACGGCGGTCATGGGCGCCGCACCCGGCGGGTCAGCTGCCCCAGCAGGCGGAGGCGGCCTGCGACGGGGACTGCACGGTCAGGCCGTCCAGGGACTTGGCGGCGGCGAGGGCGGTGCCGGTGTCGTAGAACGACTTGCCGTTGGTCACGCTGGGCTTGCTGCCGCCGCGGGCCAGCTTGGCGATCGAGCTGACGCCGAGGGCCGCCATCTTGCCCGGGTACTGCACCGCGTCGGCGGCGAACTCGCCGCTGGTGACGTTCTTCAGGCCGGAGCAGCTGCCGTCGATCGCGTAGATCGCGGCCTGCTTCTCCTTGCCGGCCGCCTTCAGCGCGTTGTACGCGCCCTCACCCGCGGGCTCGTTGATCGCGTAGACGACGTTGATGTCCGGGTTGGCCGACAGGCAGTTCTCCATCGCGGTGCGGCCGCCGTCGATGGCGCCCTGGGTGGGCTGGTGACAGACGACCTTGTAGGTGCCGCCCTTGCCGCCGGTGTACTTGCCGGACTTGGCTTCCTTGCCGTTCTCGGTCTTGCTCCCCGGGTCGATGCCCATGCCCTCCAGGAAGCCGTGGTCGCGGTTGATGTCGACGGAGACGACCTGGTTGTTGAACAGGTCGAGCATGGCGATGACCGCCGGCTTGCCGTCCAGAGCGGCGGCGGCGTACTGGCCGATGAGCTTGCCCGCCTGCTCGTTGTCGGTGGCATAGGTGATGTCCGCGGTGCTGGCCGGGTTCGGCGCGGTGTCCAGGGCGATCACGAACAGGCCGGCCTGCTTGGCCCGGCCGAGGGCGGCGTTCACGGCGTCACCGTTGGTGGTGATCAGGATGCCCTTGTCACCGCGCGATATGGCGTTGTCGATGGCGGTGATCTGGGTCTGGGTGTCGCCGTCGCTGTTGCCCGCCGCCACCGTGAGACTCACGTTGTCCTTGGCGGCCTGGGCCTTGGCGTCCTTCTCCATGCTCACGAAGTACGGGTTGGTGAGCGTCTTCAGGATCAGCGAGACCCCCACCTTCCCGCCGCCGCCCGAGGCGGACGAGGACGAGCCCGAGCCGGAAGAACCGCAGGCCGCGAGGGTGGCGCCGAGGCACACCGTGACACCGATCGCTGCCGCCCGGGTACGCCGACTACGGCGGCTCGAAATCTGGCTGATGGAGATGTTCATGGCGTGATCCCTTTCGGAGCCGTCCCTTGGCCGACGCTGAGACAACGTTGACTGGGCGAGATACTGGGCCCGTATGGACGAGGCCGTCAAGACGCTGATAGACATGCGCGGGCAACGAGTAGGTAACGCACAATCGGTTGGAGACAACGATGACTCAGGGCGAGTCGGTGCCCCTGGCCACCCGTAGCCGCCCCACCATGCGTGAGGTCGCGGCGCTGGCCGGAGTGGCCATCAAGACGGTCTCGCGTGTGTTCAACGGCGTCCCCACCGTCGATCCGGCGATCGTCGCCAGGGTCCGCGAGGCCGCCGACCAACTGGGCTACCGTCCCAACCTCACGGCCAGCAGCCTGCGCCGCGGCGACGGCCGTACCGCCACCATCGGCATGCTCGTCGAAGACGCCGCGAACCCCTTCTCCGCCGCCCTGACCCGCACCGTCGAGAACGTGGCCCGCGCCCGCGGCGTGCTGGTCCTGGTCGGCAGCCTGGACGAGGACCCCGCCCGGGAACGGGAGTTGGCCCAGGCGCTCATCGACCGCCGGGTCGACGGGCTGGTGATCGTGCCCGCAGGACGTGACCAGAGCTACCTGATCAGCGAGCAGCGCTCCGGCACCTGCCTGGTCTTCGTCGACCGCGAGGCCGGCCTGCTGGATGCGGACGCCGTCGTCTCCGACAACCGGCAGGGTGCCGTCAGCGCCGTCAACCACCTGCTCAAGGCCGGTCACCGCCGTGTCGCCTACCTCGGCGACCGGGCATCCATCCCGACCGCCGCCCAGCGCTTCGACGGATACCGGCACGCTCTGGAAGTCGCGCACATCGCGTACGACGACGGGATCGTCCGCCACGTCGGGTCCAGCGAACAGGCCGCCGTCGCCGCGACCCAAGAACTCCTGTCACTGCCGAACCCGCCGACGGCGCTGTTCACCAGCCAGAACTTCGTGACCATAGGGGTCCTGCGCGCCCTGCGCACCCTCGGCCGGCAGGACACCGTCGCCCAGGTGGGCTTCGACGACTTTCCGCTGGCCGACATCCTCAACCCGGGGATCTCCGTCATCGCCCAGGACGTCGAGCAACTGGGCAGGACAGCCGCCGAGATGCTCTTCCGCAGACTGGACGGGGACGGCTCCCCCACCCACACCGTCACCGTGCCGACCCGGCTCATCGAGCGGGGCTCCGGTGAGATAGCTCCCGAAGGACCCCGCCATGACTGAAGCGACACGAGCCCTCGGGCAGCCCCCGGCCGTGACCGTGATCGGCGAAGCCCTCGTCGACCTGGTCCAGCTCGACACCCCCGGCGACTACCGCGCCCGGCCCGGCGGCAGTCCCTTCAACGTCGCCGTCGGCCTCGCCCGCCTCGGGCATGGCACCGCGCTCATGGCCCGCCTGGCGGACAACTCCTTCGGCCGCATGCTGAGCGCCCACGCCGCCGCCGAGGGCATCGACCTGGCGTACGCCCCCTCAGCCGCCGAACCCACCACGCTCGCCGTGGTCTCCATGGACACCGAGGGGCGGGCAAGTTACGACTTCTACCTCGACGGCACCGCCGACTGGCAGTGGACCGAGGCGGAGACCGCCCTCGTCCCGCCGGACACCGCCGTGCTCCACTTCGGCTCGGTCGCCTCCTGGACCCCGCCGGCCGACGACCACATCCACTCCGCCGTCCGACGACTGCGCGCCGCCGGCACCACCCTGATCAGCTACGACCCCAACATCCGCCCCCTCCTCCTGGGCGATCCGGAACACGGCAGGCAGGCGGTCGAGCGCAGCGTCGGCCTCGCCCACCTGGTCAAGGCCAGCCGTGAGGACGTCGAGTGGCTCTACCCGGGCACACCCATCGAGAAGATCGCCGCCCACTGGACGGACCTCGGCGCACTGCTCGTCGTCATCACCGACGGCCCCGACGGAGTCCACGTCTTCCCGAGCGGCGCGGGAAACTTCAGCCGCGCCGGCCGCAAGGTCGCCGTGGTGGACACCGTCGGCGCAGGCGATGCCTTCACCGCCGGGCTGCTCGGTGCGCTGCTGCGCCACGGACTGGAAACGCCGGGGACATTGGCCACGGCCGACCCGGACGTGCTGACGATCGTCGTGGACGACGCGGTCCTCGTCTCCGCGCTGACCTGCGAGCGCCTGGGCGCCGACCCGCCCACCGCCCTGCCCCGCCCGCACCGGTCCGCCCAGACACCCCTGGCGGTGACGGACCTGGCCTTCACCGACCGGACAGGCACGGACAGCCCGACTCCGCAGCAGCTTCAGCCGGTCAAGAACTCGCGTTCCTGCGACACGGAGACGGGCTCATGGCCGGAGATCAGTCGTACACGGTGAATTCCGCGATCGACCACCGGTTACCCGCGACATCGTCGGTGTTGACGACCTCGATGTAACGGGCTGTCCGCGTCGGGAAGGACACCAGTTCCACTCGCCGACCGTCCGTTATGGAAGAACCCTTGGTCCAGTCGGTTCCGTCCGTGGACACGTGGACGTCTGCGTCTGCCCCATGTCCGCCTGGATCCAAAGGCCTTCGTACTGGCCCGTTCCGGAGCTGTACCGGGTGCCGGAATTTCCGTCCAGCATGTCTCCGGGACCATCGTTGTACGGACTTGTGTCCGAGGTTGTTGCTGTCCAACCCGTCCGTGACAGCGCGGGACCCGGGTCCATGACGTCGTACGAGGATCCACCTGCATCGGTTCCGCTGGCTCCGGTCACCGAGACCTTGAACGTTGCCACGGAGAGTCCGCTCGGAACGTAGGCGCTGATGCTCGTGTCCGACCAGCTGTCCATTTCGGCGTAGGTCGATCCGAAACGGACCGTGCCCAGTCCCTGAGTGTCACCGAAATGGGATCCGCTGATCGTGAACTTGGTGCGCGGTATGCCCTGCTTCGGCTTCAGGTCGCCGAATGCCGGCGCAGCCGTCGGCGGACATCGGGAAACTCTGACTGGTGGCGGCCCCGCTGAATACTGCGGTGACCTCCGACCCCTCCGGTCAGGGCTTCGGCGTAGTTGTGTGACGCCCGTTTTGTGATCATGCGAGGCCAAGGAGCGCGAGGGGCGGTGGGGGTCGCGAGCGTTGCGGAGTCCCGGGCCTGCTGGAGCGGCTGGCCGAGGTGCCGGACCCGCGTGACCCACGCGGGGTGCGCCATCGCCTGGCTGTCGTACTCGCTCTCACCACGTGCGCGGTACCGGCCGGAGCAGCCTCACTGCCGGCGGTCGGCGAATGGATCGCCGACGCCCCCGGGTGAGTTCTGGAACAGGTCGGTGCGGACCCCGATCCGCTTCTGCCCATGAGGGTCCTGCCCGCCGAGAGCACGGTCCGCCGACTGCTGGCCCGCATTGACGGCGACGCCCTGGACCGGGCGGTCGGGAGCCGGCTCGTCGAACGCTGCCCGAAGGCGACCGGGCTGCGCGGCCTCGCGGCGGACGGCAGGAGTCTGCGCGGTGCGGCCAGAGCGAACCGCCTCAAGATCCACCTGCTCGCCGCACTGGAGCACGCCACTGGCCTGGTCCTGGCTCTGCGAGCCGCACACGGGTCGCGATGCCGCGCGGACAGGTACGCCGACCGTTATGCCTTCCCTGTCGGGCGCGGTGCACAGCACGCGCAGTCCGCACCGCAACTCCCGGGCCCCTCGCCGTCCATGACAACGACCGGCACCGCGCAGCAGCTGTCGCCACGCCACGCCTCCCGGCCTTCCTTGACCGCGACGGCGGCGATGACCAGGGCGGCGACCGGGTCGGCCCAGCTCCAGCCGAGCAGGGAGTTGGCGAGCAGGCCGACCAGGAGGACGGCCGACAGGTAGGTGCACAGCAACGTCTGCTTCGAGTCCGCGACGGCCGAGGCGGAGCCCAGTTCACGGCCTGCCCGGCGCTGCGCGGCGGACAGGAACGGCATGATCGCGAGCGAGAGGGCGGCCAGCACGATGCCCGGCGTCGAGTGCCCGGCCTCGCCGGTGCGGGTCAGGGACCGAACGGAGTCGATGGTGACGTAGGCGGCCAGCGCGAAGAAAGACAGGGCGATGACGCGCAGCGTGCTCTTCTCCCGGGCTTCGCGCACCGCGTGGTCGGCGGCGGAGAACTGCCAGGCGACGGCCGCGGCCGAGGAGACCTCGATGATCGAGTCCAGGCCGAAGCCGACGAGGGCGGTGGAGGAGGCCGCGGTGCCCGCGGTGATCGCGACGACGGCCTCGACGAGGTTGTAGGTGATCGTCGCGGCGGTCAGCAGCCGGACGCGGCGGGCGAGTTGATCGCGGCGGTCGGCGGTCGGACCGGGGGTGATGTGCAGGGTCGTCATCAGCAGCAGCCCTTCTCGTCCGCGTCGACGCAGGTGCGGTCGGCCTCGACCGCGAGGACGATGCCGCGCAGGTCGTCCAGGGCGTGACCGAGGCGGGCGTCGGCCAACTCGTAGCGCGTGCGCCGGCCTTCGGGGACGGTGACGACGATGCCGCAGTCCCGCAGGCACGCGAGGTGGTTCGAGAGCCGGGTGCGGGAGATCTCCAGCTTCTCCGCCAAGTCGGCCGGATAGGCGGGAGCCTCGTTCAGGGTGAGCAGGATGCGGCAGCGGATCGGGTCGGCGAGCGCCCGGCCGAAGCGGGCCAGGGCGTCGATGTCGAGGGCGGCGGACAGCATGGAGTGACGATACATGAAATCCTGAATTCAGGATCTGGTGAATCAATTGCCAAGTGATCCCATGGCCGCCGGGCAGCGATTACGATCTGTCGCGATGAGACACCGGCACCCTGGTATCCGGAGCGCGGCGGGGCACATGGCCTCGCTTCTCGTCGTGCGCTGCGCCGCGTTGCTCGTCATGGTGCTGTCCCTCGTTCCGGCATGCCTGCACCCCGCCGAGACTGCTGCGGTGCGCTCGGGTTCCTCGGCCACGATGGTGGCCGGGTCAGCGACCGCTGCCGCCGAACCTGCCTTGTCGGGAGCGTGCTCCGACCCGGAGCACACCCCCGGGAGCAGCGACTGCCACAGTCGGCAGCCCGGCCTCGTGCGTACGGCGACCCCCGCCCCCGCCGCTCCCGTCAGGGCGGCGGAGCAGACGATCACGGCGTCGCCGAGTGCCGTAGCCACATCCACGGCTCATCGGGTGGGTGGGCGACCACCGGGCATTCACCGACTGCAGGTCCAGCGGATCTAGACCGGCTGCCGCGCGCTGTACGCGATACCGACGCGCACTCCGGTCGGCCTGCCCCCGCGCCTCGCGGGCGCGGCGCGCCTCCAACCCGCTCGACACGCACCGCCGCGCCCGGAGCGCGGCACGGAAGGACATGCCATGGGTTCCTCACGAGCCAAAGCACAGCGCGCCGCCCGCCGGGCGAAGCTGGAGGAGACGCGTCGCGCGCAGGCGGCCCGTGACCGCCGTAACCAGCTCATCACCTGGAGCGTCGCCCTGGCGATCGTCTCCTGTCTGGCGGCCGGCAGCTGGTACTACGTGGAGAAGAACGAGCGCGAGAACGCGGCGAGGGAGCGTGCCGCGGCCGCCCCCGTCAGCGGCGAGAAGTCCTGGAAGAACCTGAGTCGCAACCACGTCACCACGCCGGTCGACTACAAGACGTCCCCGGCGGTGGGCGGAGACCACGCCCCGACCTGGATGAACTGCAACGGCGACGTCTACGGGCGCGACATCGAGGAGAGCAATGCCGTCCATTCCCTCGAACACGGTGCCGTGTGGATCACCTACGGCACCAAGGCCACGGACGGCGATGTCCAGACCCTCGAGAAGCGGGTGGCGCAGACCCCGTACACGCTGCTGAGCCCCTACGCCGGCCAGCCGTCGCCCATCACGCTTTCGGCCTGGGGCCGTCAGCTCACCGTGAAGACGGCCTCGGATCCGCGCGTGCAGAAGTTCCTGGACAAGTACGTGCAGGGCGCGCAGACCCCCGAACCGGGCGCGGCCTGCACCGGAGGAAAGGCGGCCTGATCCACCTCGCCCTCCGGCGCCCGAGGTCAGTGCTCGTGCGGACCCGGCCGGTGCACGGGACCGGCGGTGTCCGGGCCGGGCGTGGTGATCTGCAACAGGGCCCCGGCTTCGGCGTCCTGGCCGAGGTGGTCGACCTGGAGAGTGGTGTGGCTGATGCCGTACTCGTGGCGCAGCAGCTCTTCGAGGTCGCGGCGGACCGCGTGACAGTCCCCGCCGGGTTCGCCCAGGACGTGCGCGGACAGGGCCGATGAAGGCGAACAGGTCGTTGAGGATGTGCTGGTAGGCGTGGCTCTTCCGGCCGTGGTCGCGGCCGTCCGCCGGCTGCTGCCGTTCGCGCGGCCCCTGCCCGGCCACCACAACGGCGAACTCGCCGCCCGGCAGGGCAAGTTCGAGGAGATGTACACCAAGGTCTTCAGCACGCAGAAGGAGTGGGGCGAGTCGCGGGAGGGGAAGCAGGACGTCTTCCGCCGCTACGCCGGGCAACTCGGCCTGGACCTGACGAAGTTCGATGCAGACCTCGCCTCCTACGAGGCGTTCAAGGCCCTCGTCGACGACCGGCTGTCCGACTGAACGCCCGCACCCGGCATGACGTATACGACGAGGTGACCGGGCACGACAGCGGTGCCGCAGCAGGCCGGGCCAGCCGCGCCGGGACGTGCGCGCGGGCCGGTCTGTTCGCCGTGCTCGGTACCGTGCTGGCCACGTTCGGGCATCACGCGGTCGCCGAGACGGCCGTGCCCTGGCGGCTGGTCGCCGTCTCGACCGCCGTCCAGTTCACGGCGGTGTGGCCACTGGCAAGGCGCCGCTACGCCGCCGTCGCCACCGTCGTCTTCACGCTCGGGACTCAGGGCCTGCTGCACCTGGCACTGTCGTACGCGGACGGTGACGTGCCGGGCGGCATGCCGGCCCACTCGATGCACGCGATGTCCGGCGACGGGCATGCCTGGCACCACGCCGGGACGGCGATGACGGTGGTGCACACGGTCGCCGCACTGGTGGTGGCCTGGCTGCTGCACCGCGCCGACGCCCGGCTGACGGCCGCCCTGCGGGCACTGCGCACGCTGGGCCGGACCGCCGCGAACATGCTGGCGCGCGTGCTGCCGCGACCGGTCGTCCGGCCCGGCGCGACGGTGTTGCGGCTGCCCGTCTGGCGCTCGGCGCCGGGAGCGGTCGAGGACGCACACGCACAGGGAGAGGTACTGGAGCACACGGTGGTGCGCAGGGGCCCACCGGCTCGGGAGCGACTCCAGTCCGTCACCGGATCCGGCATCCGCCGGTCCGGATCCTCCCGTACCAGCAAGGAGTTCCCCTGTGTCCCACCTGTCCGCTGTCCTGCGTCCACCCGTCCACACGGCCCGCCGTGCCGCGCTCGTCGGCGCCGCCGCCCTGACGGCCGCCCTCGCCCTCGCCGGGCCCGCGTCCGCGCACGCCGAGGTCGAGGCCGACACCCCGCGGGCCCTCGCCACCGACGTCACGCTGACCTTCGTCTCCGAAGCCGAGTCCGACTCGGCCGGCTTCACCAAGCTGCGGGTGGTCCTGCCCGAGGGAATCGCCCCCGCTGACGTGAGCCTCGACGACGCCCCCAAGGGCTGGAAAATGACGGCGGCGAGCGACGGCTACACCGTCGGCGGACCGGCCCTCGAGCCCGGTGTCGACGCCGAACACAGCATCAAGGTCAAGCAGCTCCCGGGCGCGAGGGAACTCGCCTTCAAGACCGTCGAGACCTACAGCGACGGCGAGATCTCCCGCTGGATCGAACTGCCCACCGGAGACAAGGAGCCGGAGCAGCCCGCACCGGTCCTCAAGCTCAAGCCCGCCGCGGCAGGCGCCACCTCGCTCACCCCCAGCCCCAGCCCCAGCCCCAGCCCCAGTGCGAGCGCAACGCCGAGTCCGACTCCTTCCGTCACTGCATCGCAGTCCGCGCCCGCGGCCAACCAGGCGGCCGGGAACGACGGTGGCGGCACCTCGGCAGGGACGGTCGTTGCCGGAGTGGCGGCGGCGGTCGTTGTCGTCGGCGGCGGGGCGTGGTGGCTGGCCAAGCGACGCTCGTCCGCGTCCCGGAGCTGATCCGCTGATCCATGGACCACGGGGCGGCGCTTTCGCGCCGCCCCGTCTCCTGCCGGGCTACCTGCCCGGCACCGTGGCGATCTCCACACTCCTGCGGACGGTGACCTGGTCGACGTCCGTCGTGCGCACGGTGACGTTCATCGTCCAGGTCCCCGCGATGGGCATCCGCAGGTCGTAGGTGGCCCAGTAACCGCCCTGGTCCTTGAGCTTGGCGTCCAGCGGGCCGATCCCCTGGGCTTTCTGAGTGAGCGTCAGGCGCAGTTCGGGGACGGTGGAGAGACCTCCGTCGGCCGCGTAGACGACGGCCTGGACCGTGTTGTCGCCGACGAGTCCGGGGGCCAGAGTGATCTGTACCTTGCCGTGCCCGCCGGGGGTCCCCATGTCGAAGGGGACCATGACGACCTTGGCCGGCGGCTTCTGCGCGGCTGCCGCCGCGGCGTTCTCGGCCTCGGCGCGGCTCGGCTGGGTGCCGGTGAGGACGGTGGTGATCGCCAGTACCACGACGCCCAACACTGCCTCGACGGTGACCATACGGCGCAGACCGCGCCGGTTCCGCTCGGGTTCCGGGGCGGACACGGTGTCGGCGTCCCCGCCGCTGCTCTCCGCGGGCACGTCCGCCGCAGCGCCGCCCACGGCCTGCGCGACCCGCACCGGCCGGGCGAGTCCGGCCGGCTGAGTGTCATGGTCGACGAGGCGTGCCGTCCACTGACGGGAGAACGCGGCCACGCACAGCACCGCGATCACGCCGAAGAGCTTGAACGTGAGGATCCGTCCGTACGAGGTGAGGGACAGCGCGTCCCAGGAAGCGACCTGCCGCCAGGACTGGTAGAGGCCGGTGAGGACCAGGACGACCACGGCGGTGAAGGCGACGGCGGAGAAGCGCACGATCGCGGACACGGGGAGTCCGGCGCCGGTCGCGGCCGGGCGGCGCAGCACGGCCACCAGGGTGACCAGTCCGCCGAGCCAGACGGCCATGGCCAGCAGGTGCAGCACGGCGACGGGAACGGCGAGGGGCACCTGCGGCCCGGCGGAGGCGTGCTCGGCGGCGGCCCAGGTGACCGCCAGGGCCGCGGCCAGCGCCCCGCCGACCACGCGCCGCCCCACAACCACGGGACGGTCGTCACCGACGGCGACCCACTTCCGCACGAACAGCGCCACGCCCGCCAGCAACACCAGCCGGACACCCAGCGCCGTGCCCGACCTCCCGGTGAGCGTTGCGTACAGCTGCGACGGGTCGAGCGCCGAAGTGAGGCTGCCGCCCGTCTCGTACGGGCCGCGCAGCAGTACCAGGGCGACGGTGGCGGCCAGCAACGTCCCCCATCCGGCCGTCAGCAGCCTGCGTACGGACCGGAGGGCGCCGGCCTCGGGCCGGCACACGAGGACGAACGCGGCGGCACCGATCAGGAGTGCCAGTCCGCCGTAGGCGACGTACCGGAAGGCGTCGTACAGACGGCTTGCGGCGGTGTCGTCGGAGGACTCGGGCGCCACCACGACGGAGGTCTCGGAGAGCTTGCCGATGGAGAAGGTGAACGCGCCGCTGATGGGGTGGCTGTCCGCGGACACGACCCGCCAGGCGACCGTGTACGTCCCCTCCGACAGCTTGCCCGCGAGCGCCACCCGGGCGGTGTTCGCCTTGCCGTTCGCGTGTTCGGCGGTGCGCGGGTTGACGCGCTCGTTGTCGGGGGACAGGACGCGCAGCGCCCCGTCGGGAAAGCTGACCCCCTCGGTGAAGGTGAGCGTCACCTGTTTCGGTGCCCTCTTCACCACCGAGCCGTCGGCCGGGTCGGAGCCGGTCAGACTCGCGTGCGCGCTCGCCGCTCCGGCGCCGCCGAGGAGCAGGGCCAGTACGGCGCCGACCAGTGCCAGGACGGTCAACGGAGTGCGGGCGGAACGTGGTCCTGGGTACATGTGGGCAGCCTCCGGGGCAGCGGGCGGGAGCGGCGGCAACGGCATCCGGGATTCGGCCGTATCGGGCGACGGAGAAGGCGGCAGTCGGCCGCCCACCCGCGTCAGGACGGCTGGGCACCGACCAGCGGGCGCGTCCCGGCCGGACAGGCGCCCGGTATCGCCTGCTTCCTGGAGGACTTGTCGTCGGCGTCACCGCTGTGGGCCACGGCCGGCGGGAGAAGAGCCGGACTGCCGCGGACGGCCGCACCGCGAACCAGGCGGCCGGTGTGTGTACGTCGCTGCTGCTGGGGCACGGGACGGCTCCGAATCATCGCGGTTGCACGGGTGAAGGGAACCCTGCGAAGGGGGTACGGCTGAACACCGACGGGTGTTCAGCGCGTCACGAGGGGCAAGAGCCCGTGGGACGGCGCGGGGAGCGCGTGCCGCACGCTGCCGGTCAGCAGCGGAACGCCTGCAGAGCGGAGGCGTCGGAGGTGCGGGCCGCGGCAGGGCTCCAGGCGTCTCTCGCCGTGCGCGGGACGCCAAAACGCTACCTGCCCACCTCCCGCGTCCACACCGAACGCACAGGCATGCCAGGTGATTTGAGCAACACAAGACCCCTCGTTGCATGAGCGATCACCCGGTTCGGCGGGCTTGCCGGAAGCAGGGAGACGGTGAACACGGCAAGCGGACGGTCCGACGCCGTCCGTCGGCACCTTGGGGCCACGGGGCCGGATCCGGACCGCCCACGACTCCGATCGGCCCCCGAAACTCACCCGATGCAGTGGTCGTCGGTACGGAAAGCCGCCCGCCCGAACACCGGCCGCCTCCGGCTCCGCAGGGCCCCCGACACCGAAATCCCCGGCTCCTGCCACCCCGGGGCCCCGCCTTTCCGGCACGAGTCCCATACAGCCCCTCGATTACGCTTTGTGTTCATGCGGGTTGGATCAGTCACGCAAGGCAGCCGCTCCCGGCCATGGGCCGGAGCGGTGGTCGTCGCGTTGCTGGCCATGCTCCTGCACCTCCTCGCCTGCGCCCATGGGCCGACGACGACCGAAGGGGCAGGCGTGGACAGCCTGCTACTGGCGTCTCCCACAGCCTGCGGGCAACTCCCGGCCGCCACACCGCGGCAGCCGGTGGTGACCGATCAGTCCTCGCCCGCGCAGGACCCCGAGGGCCACTGCTGCTCCCTCGACGGGCCGACCGTCCAGCCGCCGCGTCCCTGCGACCGCCCGGCCGTAGCGCCCGCCCCGGACGCACAGTCCGCCGTGCCTTCCAGCGACGACGCAGTCATGTCACTTCCGGCCCCCGGCCCAGCAGCGGCCCGGCCCCCGCTCTCCGCCGGGCACACCCGGGCCCGTCTAGGCGTGTGGCGGACCTGATCGGCCCTTAGCCGTGCCCACCCGAGCCGGGCGGGCACGTGCGACCGATCACCTCCGCTCCCCTCCCCCACGCATGGGCCGGGCAGCTGCGCTCGCAGTGCGCCGGCCGCAGGAGAAGCACGTCATGAAACAACCCGTCCGCTCCACCCCGCGCATGCCCGCGTCCCAGTTGCTCGCCGACGCGAAACACCCCCTCCACACGCCCGCCGGTCTCGTCGGCGACACGCCCGTGCTCTGGATCGGCGAGCCCTTCACCGCCGCCGGGCGGGGTTTCTGGGCCAAGCTCGAAGGCCACAACCCCGGCGGCATCAAGGACCGCACCGCCCTGCACATGGTCCGCGCCGCCCGCGAACGCGGCCAATTGGCGCCCGGCGCCCGCATCATCGAGTCGACCTCCGGCACCCTCGGCCTCGGCCTGGCCCTGGCCGGTGCCAGCTACGGCCACCCCGTCACCGTCGTCACCGACCCCGGCATGGAACCGCTGATGACCGGTCTGCTCACCGCGTACGGCGCCGAGGTCGACGTCGTGACCGCACCCCACCCGGACGGCGGCTGGCAGGAGGCCCGCCGGCAGCGCGTCACGGAGCTCCTGGCCCATCACCCGGACGCCTGGTGCCCGGACCAGTACAACAACCCGGACAACGTCGCCGCCTACGCCCCGCTCGCCCACGAACTCCTCGCCCAGCTCGGCCGTATCGACGCCCTCGTCGTCTCCGTCGGCACCGGCGGCCACTCCGCGGGCATCGCCTCCGTCCTGCGCGGCCGCTTCCCCCGCCTGCGGGTCGTCGGCGTCGACACCACCGGCTCCACGATCTTCGGCCAGCCCGCCGGCCCCCGCCTGATGCGCGGCCTGGGCTCCAGCATCTACCCGGGCAACGTCGCCTACGACCTCTTCGACGAGGTCCACTGGGTCGCCGCCCCCGAAGCCGTGTGGGCGGCCCGCCGCCTGGCCCGCGACCACTACGCCACCGGCGGCTGGAGCGTCGGGGCCGTCACCCTCGTCGCGCGCTGGCTGGCCCGCACCCTGCCCCCGGAGGACAGGATCGTCGCCGTCTTCCCCGACGGCCCGCAGCGTTACGTCGGCACGGTCTTCGACGACGCGTACTGCCGAGACCACGACCTCCTCGGGCACGCGCCCGCCGAGGACCCCGACGAGATCGCCGACCCCCGCGAACGCACGGTCACCCGCTGGACCCGCTGCACCCGCATCACCGACCCCCTCGCGCCCGCCGACCGCCACGACCTGGTGGGAGCCACCCGATGAAGCGCCTGTGGCAGCAGACCCGCTCCTTCCCGCCCGCGGCACGGCTGCTGATGGCCAACCAGTTCGCCATCAACCTCGCCTTCTACATGCTGATGCCCTACCTGGCCGCCCACCTCTCCGACGGCCTGGGCCTGGCCGCCTGGGCCGTCGGCCTGGTCCTCGGTGTCCGCAACTTCTCCCAGCAGGGCATGTTCCTCATCGGCGGCACGCTCGCCGACCGCCTCGGCTACAAGATCCCGATCATGACCGGCTGCCTGCTGCGCACGGTCGGCTTCGCCCTGCTCGGCTGGGTCGACAACCTGCCCGCGCTCATCGCCGCGTCCGCCGCCACCGGGTTCGCCGGCGCCCTCTTCAACCCGGCCGTACGCGCCTACCTGGCCGTCGAGGCAGGCGAGCGCCGCGTCGACGCCTTCGCCACCTTCAACGTCTACTACCAGGCCGGCATGCTGCTCGGCCCGCTGATCGGACTCGCCCTGCTGGCCGCCGACTTCCGCCTGGTCTGCACGGTCGCCGCAGCCGTCTTCGCCGCACTCACCCTCCTGCAGTGGCGGGCCCTCCCCGGACGCACCGCCGGCCCGGCTGCCACGGGCCACGAGAGCGTCCTCGCCCAGTGGCGAACGGCCGCGGCCAACCGCCCCTTCCTCCTCTTCTCCACGGCGATGATCGGCTCGTACGTCCTGACCTTCCAGGTCTACCTCGCCCTGCCGCTCGCGGCGACGGACACCCTCGGAGCCAACGGCACGACGGTCACCAGCGGACTGTTCGTCGTCTCCGCAGCCGTCGCCGTCGTCGGCCAGCTCCGGCTCACCGGCTGGGCCGGGCAGCGCTGGCAGCCCGGCGACGCCCTGGTCCGCGGACTGGCGGCGATGGGACTCGCGTTCGTACCGCTCGCCCTGAGCCCGCGCGGATCCTCCTCCGCCGTGCTCGTCTCCCTGGTCGTGGCCGTGGTCCTGCTGGCCGCCGGCTCCGCCGTCGTCTACCCCTTCGAGATGGACACGGTCGTCGCCCTGTCCGGCGACCGCCTGGTCGCCACCCACTACGGCCTCTACAACACCGTCTCCGGCCTCGGCATCACCCTCGGCAACCTCGCCACCGGCGCCCTGTGGGACTTCGCCCGCCGCCACCACGCGCCCTGGCTGCCCTGGACGGCCCTCACCGCGACCGGGCTGGCCTGCGCCGCCTCGGTCGCCGGCCTCGCCCGAACCGGCCGCCTCACCACACCACAGCCGCGGCCCGTCGCGGCATAGCCGCACCGCGGTGGTCCCGCACGACGGTGCGGGACCACCCACCGGCCCTGCCTCTGCCACGGGCTGCCGGAGAGCGGAGTCGTCGAGGACCGTACCCGGCGGGCCCTCCACCACCCGGCTCCGGACTGCTACGTCCCCTGTCCCGACCGAACCGGGCCAGCCCGGTCTGTGCGGTCTTCGTTGCCGCCGCGTCATCGGGGATGTTCTCTCCCCCCGGCTTCGTCGACGGCTGGGGACAGCACTTGTGCACCTGCCCGGGAGGCACCTGGCTGCCACGAGGTTCGAACGGTTCCCGTCCCCGCGGCGGCCGTGTCACAGGCCGAAAGCGCCACCCTCGACGAGGATGAGCAGGCCGATGGCGACCAGCACGAGGGGCAACAGGATGTGGCCCCAGCGGGCGAGGGTCTCGGCGATGACGGGGCGGGTGGCGAAGAACCGGCCGGCGAAGCACCACACCGCGACCAGCACGAGGAACACCACGGCGTAGACGGTCGTCCCGCCGATACCGGCGGTGGCGAAGACGGGCACGTAGACGCCGATGTTGTCGCCGCCGTTGGCGAAGGTGACCGCGGCGACCTCCAGCGGGCCGGGGCCGCCCGCCACGGCCGGTGCGGCCTCGTCGTCTTCGCCGCCGTCGCGGTGGTCCTTCCACGCCTGCCAGGCGGCCTTGAGGCCGAGCGCGAGGGGGAGCAGGCCGAGGTAGGGGATGGCCGACTCGGGCAGGAAGGTGGCACCGAAAGCGGCGGCCACGGCCACGGCAAGGATCGCGGCGAAGCCCAGGTACTGCCCGAGCACGATCCGGCGGATGGAGCCGGGCTGCCCGGCTGCCTGGGCGAAAAACAGCGCCACAACGTTGCGGTCAGTGCGGAGGCCCAGTCGAACTGGTTCCTGCTTCACTGCGCTCGCGCGTACGACGACCTCGCGTCCGATCTGCTCGCCGGTGGCATCCCGGAACCGCGCTGCCTGGCCGGGAGCGTGCTATTCGGCCATGTCGTGAGCAGCATCGGCGGGTTCAGTATCGAATCCGCCTGCGCGGACGAGGTCTACCCAACCGAGTCGACGGACTGCGTGAGGAGGCCGACCGTATCCAGGCCGAACTCGCCGTGGCCGAGCAGGAATGGCAGGAGTGGGCGATCGCCCGCATGCGGGGCGATGTGGTCCTGGCTCCTGCCGGCGAGACGGAGGTCATCGAGGATCCGCACGACGCGGACGCGCAGCTGGTGCCGCGGGTCGTGGCGAAACCGAGACCGCAGGTGCCGGTTGTGCTGGACAACGCCTCTGCGCGCGTCGCCAAGGCGTTCAAGGGCCGCCGCGACCAGCTTGCGGAGATCGGGGGCGACCTGTTCCACCTCCCGCCGCGCAGCCCCGCGCTCAACGACATCGAACGCATCTGGCGCTCCGCCAAGTACGAGGACTACCCCCAACGCGCCCACACCAGGCCGCGGGCGAAGGCGCTCAGGCCGTGCCGCACCATTCGGCCAATGCCTGGCGAACCGCGTCGATGTGACGTTCAGGCGATTCGTCCGAGACGGCCCACGCGATGTAGGCGTCTGGCCTGACCAGGACACTCCTTTTGGTGGCTCCCTCGGGGGATACGATCTCCACCTCGCCGTTCCACTGTGTGATCAGTGAGGGCAGGCGTTCGGTGTCGGGTGGGGTGACAAGGACGAACCGTCGGGCGCGGAGGGCTTCGTAGAGTCTGCGTCCGTCGGCGAGGGGGATGTCAGGTGCTCGCTTGCCGACGAGGGGGTCTGCGCCGGCCGGGGCGGGGTAGGAGATGTCGATTCCCGAGATTGCCTGAGCCAGTCGTCCGGCTACTGGCGGGGCTTGCAGCACCGTACGCGCTGACAGATCACGGAGGCCGCACAGTGCCCGTGGTGTGGTGAGGACGCCGCGGAGCAGTGCGCCGCTCATGCGCAGGACTCGGTGTCCTACCGGATGTCGTTCGCTCTGGTAGCTGTCGAGCAGGGTGTCTGGTGCGCGGCCGCGGTGAACGGCTGCGAGTTTCCAGCTCAGGTTCGCGGAGTCCTGGAGGCTGGTGTTGAGGCCCATGCCGCCGGCGGGGGAGTGGACGTGTGCGGCGTCGCCGACGAGGAATACGCGGCCTACGCGGTAACGGGGTGACTGGCGTTCGTCGCTGTGAAATCGGGAGAGCCAGCGAGGGTCGTGCATGCCGAAGTCGCTGCCGAGCGCCTTGCCGGCGACCTCTTTGATCTCTTCCAGGTCAACCGATGCGGTGTCGGGCATGGGGTGGTGGCGATTCCAGGCCATGACCCTGAACCAGCCGTCGCCGAACGGGACGACGATGGCGAAGGCATCTCCGACAGCGGCCACGGTGGGCGGCTTCTTCGGCGGATCGGCCATCCGGACGTCTGCGAGCATCATGGAGCGAACGGCGGAGCGGCCCGGGAACGGGAGGCCGAGGGACTGGCGCACGCAGCTGTTCCGTCCGTCCGCGCCGACGACGTAGTCCGCGCGCAGGCTGTGTTCGGTGCCGGCTGGTGTCTTCACGGTGACGTCGACACCGGTGGGGTCCTGCTGGATGCCGGTCGCTTCGTGGGCTCGCATGATGTTCACGCCGTGTGTCAGGGCGCGGGCCAGGAGCAGCCGCTCGGTGTTGTACTGGGGCGTCACGAGCACGTGGGGGAAGCGGGTCGGCAGGTGCGAGAGGTCAATCCGGAGGAATTGCAGGATCGGGTTGCGCAGGCCGGTCAGCAGCAGGTCGTCGGCCAGGCCGCGGGCGTCCAGTTGCTCCATGGTCCGGGCGTGCACGGCGAATGCGCGTGTCAGCTGGGATTCCCCTTCCCGCCGTTCCACGACGGTGCAGCGCACTCCGGCTTCTGCCAAGTCGCCTGCGAGCAGCAACCCTGCTGGACCAGCACCGACGACCAGCACGTCAACGTCGGATCCCATACTCATGTCCTCCGCGTGCCACAGGACGAGCAGTACGACGGATGATTCGCTCGGGGGCAGGTCCCGCTCGGGCAGCGCAACCCGTGCGGCTTCTCCTGACCGTGCATGCGCCCCAATATCGTATGGACCACCGTACGAGACAGGTCGCTTCCTCGCCTGTCAGGCAGAGGTCGTCTCACTCGTACCGGGCGGTGGTTCCGGACGCGCTGAATCCGTGCCCCGCGCATATGTTGACTTCACGGGGTGCCGCTTTTGTCACGTCCCCGGAGGGCGTGGCGTGAGGGACCCGCAAGCGGACTCGAGAGGAGCGCAACCATGCCCTTGGCCACCACCGAGGACGGCACGCAGATCTTCTACAAGGACTGGGGCTCGGGCCAGCCCGTGGTTTTCTCCCACGGCTGGCCGCTCACTGCCGATGCCTGGGACCCCCAGATGAAGCTCATGGTGGACAACGGATTCCGCGCCATCGCCCACGACCGGCGCGGTGGCGGCCGCTCCGGTCAGCCCTGGGACGGCAACAACCTCGACACGTACGCCGACGACCTGGCCGCGGTCATCGAAGCCGAAGACCTGCACGATGTCATTCTGGTCGGGCACTCCACCGGCGGCGGCGAAGTCACCCGCTACATCGGCCGGCACGGTACGGCACGGGTCGCCAAGCTGGTCCTGCTCGGCGCGATCCCGCCGCTGATGCTGAAGACGGAAGCCAACCCCGAGGGCCTGCCGATCGAGGTGTTCGACGAGATCCGCCAGGGTGTGCTCACGGACCGATCCCAGTACTACAAGGACCTCAGCGCACCGTTCTACGGTGCAAACCGTGAGGGCTCGACCGTCTCCCAGG
Source organism: Streptomyces sp. NPDC101234 (assembly GCF_044767525.1). NCBI lineage: Bacteria > Bacillati > Actinomycetota > Actinomycetes > Kitasatosporales > Streptomycetaceae > Streptomyces > Streptomyces sp. NPDC101234. The sequence goes on from NZ_JBIWOA010000022.1 coordinate 74,622, forward strand.
GAACGCGGGACGAGTTCTGGCTCTGGAGCATGACGGTCGGCATCAAGGGCGCCTACGACTGCATCAAGGCGTTCTCCGAGACGGACACCACCGAGGACCTGAAGAAGGTCGACGTGCCGACACTGATCGTGCACGGCGACGACGACCAGATCGTGCCCATCGTCTCCGCGGGCGACAAATCATCCAAAATTGTCAAGGGTGCGCAGTACAAGGTCTACGAGGGCGCACCTCATGGCCTTGCGATGGTGCCCAAATACGCCGAGATCTTCAACAAGGACCTGCTCGAGTTCGCGCGCAGTTAGCGGCGGTCCTGCAAGAGAACCGCCGACCTCCGGGACGAGAGGTCCGACCACCGCCCGGCCTGGCGCAGTGCCCGGCCGCTCGCGGGCGGCAGGTCTGACGTCGGCAAGAGCGCCCATCACGGGCACGGGATCACCCCGGCAACAGCGAACCGATGCGCCGTGTCAGCCGATCGGGCTTGCGCCCTGCTGGAAGACGTTGACGAGATTTCCGTCGTTGTCACGGATCGCGGTCGAGATGCTGCCGTCGCCGAGGTCCATCTGCTCCCAGACAGTCGTCACGCCCAGATCACGGAAGGTGCGGGTCACGCTGGCCAGGTCCTCGACACGGAAGACCAGGGCCTTGTTGCCGATCGGGCGGATGTGGGCGGGGGGCTCTGCCGTCAGTTCAGGGATCCGCACACCGTCTGCGGGCTGGAGGAGTTCGACCCGGAACCCGGGACCTTCCAGGAAGGCGACGTCCGCTCCGATGGCGTCGAAGCGGGACTTCGCCACCAGGGTGAGGCCGAACACCCGGTTCCACCACTGGATCGACGCGTCGAGGTCACTGACGGAAATCGTCACGTTGTGCAGGCTGTAGACGAAGGGCGGCTGGGCAACGGTGCTCATGGCGATCACGTTTCGTTAGGCGTATGCAGTCGTTTGCGGTGGGGGCACGCGAAAACCTCGCGTAGTCCCGCCCGGCTTGTCCCTGCCGTGCAGCGGAACAGTCTGCGCCCGCCCACCGCCGACCCGACGTCTACTTGCAGTAGCGAACCAGCGGGTCGCAGCCAAAGATAAGTCTTATGGACCACACAGTCAAGAACTTATGTCCCCTTCGGGGACATTGTGAAGTCAGTGCATCAAAGCGACGATTGACAGCTCGCCGCCCGCATGCGGATGAGAGGCGCGAACAAGGTCCCGCGCGGACTTGGGGAACCGAGGCCCTGTCCCCGGTGCTCCGTGGGACACGGTCCGGCACCTTCGGCCGCCAGAGCATCGTCCGGCCGGCGGTGAGGCGCAGTCGATGACCCAGACGATGGCGCAGCCGTACGGCCCGAGACGGCCCGCCCAGAGGCACGGTGAAAGGGTCAGACCGCCAACCGCGCTGAGACCGACGGCCGGACGACCGCGGGGGCGCTCGGAGGGCAGGCGCGCTGGACGCTCGCCCGCCAAGCGGAATTCTCGGCCCCGCCTTGAGGAGACTCGCGTCGCCCCCGCTCGAACCGGACGCACCCCGGGGCGACTTCAGCCGGCTCCGGCACTCACCACGGAGAAGGCCCGGAAGCGGGGCCAAGAATCCCGTCCTGGCCAGTCAGCACCGGGACAGCTGCTTGAGAGCGGCCTGGCCTATCTGCAGCAGAGCCGAGCCGCCCATGCCGGTCTTCGCGAGAAACTCGATGCCCTGCATGACCGCGAGGAGCAGTCGCCCGAGCTCCTGGGCGTCCGCGCCCGGTGCGACCGTCCCCTCGTCCTGGGCTTCCTTCACGCAGGCGATCAGAAGATCTTCGACCTCTTGGTAGCTGGTGCGGGCCCGGGAGACGACATCCGGATCATTGCTGTGCAGCTCGGACGTGCTGTTGACCAGAAGACAGCCGCGCCGCTGCGGGTCCTCCGTGAATCCCTTGGCCACCCCCTCAACCAGCAGGGTCAGGCGTTCGAAGGCCGTACCGGGCCCGGCGAGGACCGCCCGGACGCCGTTCAGCTGTTCGCCGCGATAGTCGTCCAGCACGTGCAGGAACAGCTGCCTCTTGTCGCCGAAGGCCCCGTACAGACTCCCCTTGCCCAGCCCCGTGGCGTTCGTCAGGTCCTGCAGTGACGTAGCCGCGTAGCCCTGATTCCAGAACTGCTCGCGCGCAGACTCCAGAACCTGGTTCTCATCAAAATTCCGCGGTCGCCCCATGCTCAACAGCATACGCCCTTCTTGACCTATCGGTCCAGATTGCGAGCCGTCCGGCGCCTGCGGCACACGTCGGCGGGGCGCGTGGCACGCGGCTCGACCTCCGGCTTTCCCGACACCCTGCCGGACGGGCGGACACCGGCCGACCTGCCGCCACTCCGAGGCGTGGCTGCAGTCACATTATTTTCCGTTCGGTCCATAACTCGGTTCTTTACCGTATGGTCCATAAAGAAGGCTCGGAGCCGTCCGGCTCGGGCCGTAACACCGCAGTGACACTTGGTGCACGACTTCTGGAGTCCGCACCGGACAGGGATAAACGATCATGGGACAGCTTGACGGGAAGACGGCGGTCGTCACCGGCGGCAACAGCGGAATCGGCCTGGCCACCGCCATGCGATTCGCACGTGAGGGCGCGCACGTGTTCATCACCGGCCGCCGGCAGGAGGCTCTAGACGCCGCGCTGGTCGAGATCGGTGGGGAAGCCACCGCCGTCCAGGGCGACGTCGCGAACCTCGCGGACATCGACCGCCTCTACGCGGCTGTCGCCGAGCAAGGCCGGTCCATCGACGTACTGTTCGCCAACGCGGGCGGCGGTGAGTTCGCCGCTCTCGAGCAGGTCACCGAGGAGCACTTCGACGCCACCTTCAACATCAACGTACGAGGCATGCTCTTCACCGTCCAGAAGGCCATTCCGCTGCTCAACGACGGCGCCTCGGTGATCCTGACCGGATCGACTGCCGCTACCTCGGGCGGCGCGGCCTTCGGCGTATACGCGGCCTCCAAGGCCGCGGTCCGTTCCTTCTCCCGCACCTGGGCCAATGAACTCAGCGGCCGCGCGATCCGAGTGAACACCCTGGTTCCCGGCCCGATCGTCACCCCGGGCATCACCGGCCTGGCCGCGGACGCCGACCAGGCCGCGAAGATGAGGGACGCCTTCGCCGGCCAGATTCCGCTGGGCCGGATGGGGCACCCGGACGAGGCCGCAGCTGCCGCACTGTTCCTCGCCAGCAGTGAGAGCAGCTTCGTCACCGGATCCGAGCTGTTCGTCGACGGCGGACTCAACCAGATCTGATCGCCGCAGGAGGACGCATTGTGCCCGCCCGGCGAAGACAAGAGCGTGTCCACGTCGCGGTCACACCGGTAGTCGCAGCGGACGTCCGGGCGGGTACAGCCCCTCCGGTGTGCACGCACACGGTGACACCCGCAACCGACCTCGAGTCCCTCCGCCGCTGCGCCCATAGGAAAGACGCCTGCTTCTGAGCGCCGGCACCGGCGTGAGCGGGGTGCGTGTGGCCCGGCCGTCAGCGGCCGGGCCACACTCCTGTGGTGCCGTGTGCGTCAGATCGCCACCGCTCCCCCGGTCCGAAGGGTCCTGACGGCGAATCCCGCACCGAACGGGACGCGTGCGAAGGCAGAACGAGCAGCAGGGAAGCCATGATTGCGTCGCTTGCGCAGATGCGACTCTTTGAGTCCGTAGCCCGCTGAACCGGACCGCAGGATGCCGAAGTGCTCAGCCGGGTCCGCAGGTCGGCCGGCGACGGCGGGTTCGGGGCCGCCGGCCGACCTGCCCTCCGCGACCGGCGGCCGGCATGCAGCACGGCATCCGACGGGAGTGCCTTGCGACTACAGCGCAAGGTCAGTGAGGACCAGCACGCGCTCGTAGGTGTAGTCCGCCATGGCGAACTTCACTCCTTCGCGACCGACACCAGACTGCTTGGCCCCGCCGTAGGGCATCTGGTCGGCGCGATAGGAGGGCACGTCGCCGATCACGACTCCCCCGACCTCCAGAGCCCGATGCGCCCGGAAGGCAGCCTGCAGGTCGCGGGTGAACACGCCTGTCTGCAGCCCGTACTTGGACTCGTTCACGGCGGCGAAGGCCTCGGCCTCACCGGACACCTTGAGGACCGTGAGAACCGGCCCGAAGACCTCCTCGCAGGCCAAGGTCGTGTCTGCCGGAACATCCGCGAGGACCGTGGGCGCGTACGAGGCGCCCTCCCGCTTACCGCCCGAATACAGCGTGGCCCCGGAACCGACGGCTTCGTCGACCCACGACTCGACGCGGCATGCTGCCTCCTCACTGACAAGCGGACCCACATCAGTTCTGTCATCCGACGGGTCCCCCGTGACCTGAGACTCGACGGCCGCGACGATACGTGGCAGCAACCGGTCGTACACCGCGGCGTCGGCTATGACACGCTGCACGGAGATACAGGACTGTCCGCCCTGGTAGTTGGAGAACACAGCGATACGCTGGGCGGCCCAGTCGAGATCCTCGTCGCGCGCGAAGTCGGCCAGCACCACGGCCGCACCGTTCCCGCCGAGCTCCAGCGTGCAGTGCTTCCTGGGAACCGAGTCCATGATGGCGTAGCCGACCCTCTCGGAGCCGGTGAACGAGATGACGGGCAGGCGCTCGTCCTGCACCAGTCCCGGCATCCGGTCATTGGCGACCGGCAGGATGCTCCATGAACCGGCCGGCAGTTCGGTCTCGGCAAGCAGGTCACCGATGATCAGACCCGACAGCGGAGTATTGGGCGCCGGCTTCAGGATGATCGGGGCGCCGGCCGCGATAGCCGGCGCGACTTTGTGGGCACCCTGGTTCAGCGGGAAGTTGAACGGCGTGATCCCCAGCACAACGCCCTTCGGGAAGCGACGGGTGAGCGCGAGCCGCCCCTGGCCGCCGGCGTCAGTGTCCAGCCGCTGAGCCTCGCCGCTGTTAAAGCGACGGGCTTCCTCCGCGGCGAACCGGAACACGGACACCGCACGGCCGACCTCGACGCGAGCCCATTTGATCGGCTTCCCGTTCTCCGCAGAAATGACCTGCGCGATCTCCTCACTACGCTCCGCGAGGCGCTTGCTCACATGGTCGAGCGCGGCGGCACGCACATATGCCGGTGTAGCCGCGAACTCATCGCGAACGGCGTATGCCGCCGCCACCGCCTCCTCGACCTGCTCATCGGTGGGAATACTGACCTCGCCGATGAGCCGGCCGGTCCAGGGAGAGGAAACCGCCAAGGTCGTCTCACCGCTGGCCGGGCGACCGGCGAGCCAGAAAGCACGGGTGGAAATCATGTCCTATCCACGGCCCTTTATGTCTGAAGGTGCGCTGACGCGTATCCGCCAGCAGTCAAACCTTAGGACCGCCGAAGTGACAGACGTTTTGTACGTGGTGTACTGATCACATACTTACGCATGCCGGAAGGTAGGCTTGAGCGAGGTACGGCCGACGACTCGCGGGTATCGACGTTCGATACGGGACCAGTGACCGACGCCGCTCACCTCGTCGCAGCATTGGCTCTTTCGGCTGACCGTCGCCGGAGGTCTCCTCGCGGCGGGCGGAGCGGCGTCCTCGGTTCAATTCTTCTCCTTCGATTGTTCTCGCAGCCCGCACTGCCGAATCGCCTGCTCCCGCGTCACACCGGGCACATGCTGTCAGCTTCCACGAGCACCGCATCCAAACCCGCGAACAGTGCGGCGCGTTAAGTGATGCATACCGGCGCACGATGGGGCAAAGTGGAACGTAGGGTCGACTGGCCGAGGCAGTGCCTCCTCAGAGCACACACCGAAGGTGAGCACGGAACTCGACTGATGTCGCTTGGTGTCGGACCAATCCGCAGCGGCCCAGGAAGAGGCCTCGCGCCGGACCGGAATGTGCTCCGGAAGGACATCCACCGTACCTGATACTTGTCGCACCAGTGGTTTGTTATTCGTGAGGAGCACCAGGTGGAAATGAAGAATACCGACACGGCGGTTGTGTTCATCGACCCTCAGAACGACGTTCTGAGCGAGGACGGAGCGAACTGGGACGCGGTGGGAGCGAGCGTCACAGAGAACAGGACCGTCGAGAATATGGAGAGGATCTTCGAGACGGCGAAGGCGGGCGGATACGAGGTCTTCATCTCGCCCCATTACTTCTACCCGACCGACAACGGATGGAAGATGAACGGACCACTCGAGACAAGCGAGCTCGAAACGCACACGTTCGCACGGACGGGGCAGCTCGATCTGACCGGGTTCCAAAACTCCGGGGCAGACTGGTTGGACCGCTTCAAGCCCTATATCGAAGACGGCAAAACGGTGGTCGCCAGCCCGCACAAGGTATTCGGACCGGAAACCAACGACTTGGTACTGCAACTGCGCAAGCGGGGAATGCAAAAGATTATTCTTGGCGGAATGCTGGCGAACATGTGCGTTGAGTCCCATATGCGGCACCTCATCGAGGAGGGATTTGAGGTCGCCGTAGTAAGGGACGCAACCGCTGGACCCCGACACCCGGTCTGGGGCGACGGCTATCAGGCGGCGATCATCAACTACCGTTTCTTCGCCCACGAGTTGCTGTCGACTGACGAAGTGCTCGCTCGAATGCACTGAGGAACTCGCAGCCTCCCCGAAGGCGACCGGGCTGCTTCGACACCGACGAGCTGTTCAGGAGGCCCTGCTCGTATGCGCCGAGAAGTCCGGCGGCCAGAAGAAGTTCGCCTACACCATCCTGGCCACCTCTCTCGCCTACCAGTTCAAACTCGGCAACGACCGCCCCCGAACCTTCCGGTTCGTCGTCATCGATGAAGCCTTCGGAAGCGGCTCCGAGGAATACGCCCGCTTCGCCGTGGACCTCCTGAAACGCCTCGGCCTCCACCTGCTCATCGTCACGCCCCTACAGAAGATCCACGTCATCGAGCCCTACGTGTCCGCCGTCGGCTTCGTCGACAACCCCACCGGACCCCACTCACGCCTGCGCACCCTGACCATCGCCCCATACGGGCGGGAGCGCCTCGTCCACGCATAGTCCGCGGCCGACCCCGCCACCGGGCAGGGAGCCTGACATGGCAGCGACCTCCGACCGGACCACACCCCACGCGGCTGGTCAGCCGGATTCCGGGACGCCCAGGGCCTTCTTCGCTGCATCCAGGAACGGAATCCGGAGGCTCGACATGTACTCCCAGACGTCCCCACTACCAGGCGATGTGGTGTTGTAACAGGCGAAGTTCAACCCCTCCTGGTACTTCCTGGCGGCTTTGACGAGGTCGCGACCCGCTACCAGTTGAAGAGCCCTCTGGCGGAACGCCATTTCATGCGTCAGGTCCGAAGAGCCCTCGACGTATCGGTCATGACGAGAGCAGCGCTCGGCAACGTGCTCGACTTGCTGGCAAATCTTGAGGAATTCCAGGATCGGTTCCTTCAGTTCGGCACGGACTGCCGCCGCGTGTGCTTCCTTGGCGCGTGCCTTGGAGTCCCGGGTGGGCAGGTACTGGCCGACCACGGTGGCTATGGCCCCAGCAGCCACACCGATGAGGGGCAGGCTGTTGTTCCACGAAGACGTCATGAAGAACCCCCCTCAACGTCGTTGGTCGGAACCCAGACGATGAAGTGGGTCGTGTCCTGCGCGTTCGAGGAAGCGGGGCTGAAGCGCTATCAGCGGTCGTGGTGTCCGCAGGTCCGCACCGGCCGCGGCCCCGAGAACATGGCAACGCTGCGCAACCTGGCGATCAACACGTCCAGGCAGCCGACCGCCAGAACATCGCTGCCGGCCTCCGGCACACCTCCGGCGAACCGTTCACCACCCGCTCGACCTCCAGGCCGTCTCCGGAGCATTGAGTGGTCGGATCCGAAAGTCCTTGGAGGCCGCTGACTTACTGGGCCACCCGGCTGACGGGACTTCCGTCCGCATCGACGAGTAAGCATGTGAAGCAGCCGAAAGACCATTCCTCCAGGTCGACGACCTGCCACCGTCCATCGCAGCAGGTCACCGCGTCCGCCGGTCTCTTCCGGGGGCATCTGACCAGCAGGAGCCAGTGGGTCTGCGCTCAACGTCGCCTGCCCTGGGCGCCCATCGAAGTTGGCCACCTTGACACTCTCAAATGAGCGTCAAGACACCTCGGAGAGCGTCATTCCAGCGTCAGGACATCGCCCGTAAAGCCCACACCGCACACCACCCGAACGCGCAGGTCAGGCGGCCTTTCCGGCCGGTTCGAGGATGGCGACACACTCCACATGGTGGGTCATCGGAAACAGATCGAACGCCCGCAATGTCCGCACGCGGTACCCCCCGTCCCGGAAGTACGCCAGGTCCCGGGCCAGGGCGGCCGGGTCGCAGGCGACGTAGGCGATGCGGCGGGCGGCGAGGGACGTCAGGTGTTCGACCGTCTTGCGGCCCGCGCCCGCGCGGGGCGGGTCGAGGACGATGAGGTCGACCTCGGTGATGCCGGTGCGCGGGAGGACCGACTCGACCTTGCCCTGTTCGATGCGGACCCGGGGGAAGTCGGCGAGGTTGTGCCGGGCGTCCTCGACCGCGCGCTTGCCGGACTCGATGCCGAGGACCGCGCCCTTCTCGCCGAGGCGGTCCGCGAGGGCGCCGGCGAAGAGGCCGACGCCGCAGTAGAGGTCCAGGGCCATTTCGCCCTTGCGCGGGAGGAGGCCCTGCATGACCGCCGTCACCAGGGTGTCCGCCGCCTTCGGGTGGACCTGCCAGAAGCCGCCGCTGCCGACCCGGTGGGTGCGGCCGTCTGCGCGCTCGCGCACGAACGCGCGGCCGTGGACGCGGTGGATCCCGCCGTCGTGCTCGTCGACCCGCATGACCGACACCGGCCGGTCGAGTTCGACGAGGGGGAGGCGGGCGCCGGGGCGGGGCTCCAGGATCACCATGCGGTCCTGGGAGCCCGTCGCGGCGATCGCGTCGACCGAGACCATGCCCGACCAGTCGCGTTCCTCGATGCCCAGCTCACTGATCCCCGGCGCCGCGATCATGCAGTGCTCGATCGGCTCCACCTCGTGCGAGCGGTGCCGGCGCAGCCCCGCGTTGCCGTCGGCGTCGACGGCGTACTGCACCCGGGTGCGCCACTGCGGCACCTCGCCCGCCGGCAGTTTGTCGCCCTCGGCGGGCATGACCGTGCCGTCCCAGCCGACGTCCTCGGGCGTGAGGCCGGCGAGCCGCTGGAGCTGTTCGGCGATCACCTCGCCCTTGAGACGTCGCTGGGCGCCCGGCTTGGCGTGCTGCCAGTCGCAGCCGCCGCAGCGGCCGGGACCGGCGTAGGGGCAGGGAGCCGGCACCCGGTCCTTGGACGCGTCCAGGATCTCGACCGCGTCGGCGCGCAGGTAGCGGGCCCCCTCCTCGCCTTCGGTCACCCGGGCCACGACCCGCTCGCCGGGCAGCGCGTGCCGGACGAACAGGACCTGGCCCTCGGCGGTGCGGGCGATGCAGTGCCCGCCGTGCGCGACCGGGCCGACCTCGACCTCGTACTCCGTCCCCACCAGCGTTTTCTTCGGTTCTGCCTGCATGGCGGGGTGACTCCAGATCAGAGAGAGGGGGGAGCGGCCGCGCGTGGGCCGACGACAGCCCACCAGTCTACGTGGTCCCGCAAACCCCTAGTTACTGCCGCTGGGCTCCTTCGGCCGTGCCTCCGCCGGACCACGCCGCACCGCACCCGGCGCGTTCCACTCCTGCCGCTTGCGGGCCCGGATCTTGGCCGCCTCGGAGGACGCCAGCTGGTAGGGCACGGAGGTCACCATCACACCGGGTGTGAACAGCAACCGGCCCTTCAGCCGCAGCGCGCTCTGGTTGTGCAGGATGTGCTCGTACCAGCGGCCCACGACGTACTCCGGGATGATCACGGAGACCGCGTCGCGCGGCGACTGGGCGCGCAGGCTCTTCACATACTCGATGATCGGCCGGGTGATCTCGCGGTACGGCGAGTCGAGGACCTTCAGCGGTACGTCTATACCGCGCCGCTCCCACTCCTCGCGCAGCGCCTTCGTCTCGGCCGGGTCGACGTTGACGGTGAGCGCCTCCAGGGTGTCCGAGCGCATCAGCTTGGCGTAGGCCAGGGCGCGCAGGGTGGGGCGGTGGATCTTGGAGATCAGGACGACCGAGTGGACGCGGGAGGGGCGGACGAGGTCGTCGTCCGGTTCCTCGGGAGCGGAGATCTCCTCGGAGACGCGGTCGTAGTGCTTACGGATCGCGGTCATCGTCGCGTAGAAGATGCACATGCCGAGCAGCGCCACCCAGGCGCCGTGGGTGAACTTCGTGACCAGGACGACGACCAGCACCAGGCCGGTGAAGAAGGCGCCGAAGGCGTTGATCGCGCGGGAGCGGATCATGTGGCTGCGCTTGGCCGGGTCCTGCTCCACCGCCAGGTGGCGGTTCCAGTGCCGGACCATGCCGGTCTGGCTGAGCGTGAAGGACACGAACACGCCGACGATGTAGAGCTGGATCAGGCGGGTCGAGTCCGCGCCGTAGATGACCGTGAGCAGGGCGGCGGCGCCGGCGAGCAGCACGATGCCGTTGGAGAAGGCGAGGCGGTCGCCGCGGGTGTGCAGCTGACGCGGCAGGTAGCGGTCCTGGGCGAGGATCGAGCCGAGGAGGGGGAAGCCGTTGTACGCGGTGTTCGCGGCCAGGAACAGGACCAGGGCGGTGGCCGCGGCGAGCACGACGAACAGGAAGCTGCCCTTGCCGAAGACCGCCTCGGCGACCTGGGAGATCACCGGGTTCTGGACGTAGCCGGAGCCGATCGGGACGCCGTTGTGGATCAGGTCGGTGGCCGGGTTCTCGGCCATGCGGACCTTGGTGGCCATGGCGAGCGCGATGATGCCGCAGAACATGGTGACCGCCAGCAGGCCCATCGCGGCCAGCGTGCTCGCGGCGTTCTTCGACTTGGGCTTGCGGAAGGCCGGGACGCCGTTGGAGATGGCCTCGACTCCGGTGAGCGCGGCACAGCCGGAGGAGAAGGCGCGGAGGAGGAGGAAGACCAGGGCGAAGCCGGCCAGGCCCTGGTGCTCGGCCTTGATCGTGTACGACGCCGTGGGCGCGTGCATCGTGTCCCCGAGGACCAGGCCCCGGAACGCACCCCACGCGATCATGATGAAGACGCCGCCGACGAACACGTACGTCGGGATCGCGAAGAGCTTGCCGGACTCCTTCACACCGCGCAGGTTCATCAGCGTGAGCAGCACGATCACGGTGACCGCGCACAGCACCTTGTGCTCGACGACGAAGGGGATCGCGGAGCCGAGGTTCTCGATGCCGGAGGCGATGGAGACGGCGACGGTCAGGACGTAGTCGACGAGCAGGGCGCTGGCGACGGTGAGGCCCGCCTTGGCGCCGAGGTTGGTGGTGGCGACCTCGTAGTCACCGCCGCCGCTCGGGTAGGCATGCACGTTCTGCCGGTAGGAGGCGACCACCGTGAACATCAGCACGACGACCGCGACGGCGATCCAGGGGCTGAAGTGGTACGCCGACACGCCCGCGATGGACAGGACCAGCAGGACCTCCCCCGGCGCGTAGGCGACGGAGGACAGCGGGTCGGAAGCGAACACGGGGAGTGCGATGCGCTTCGGCAGGAGCGTTTCGCCCAACCGGTCGCTGCGCAGTGCGCGCCCGATCAGGATCCGTTTGGGCACGTCGGTCAGTTTGGACACGAGAGAGGATCGTAGGCCTTCCACCTGGCAGGTCTCCAGCCGCAGTGCCGGATCTGCCTCCCGAGTGAAAAAGGTGACGGATGGAACTGCGGATTCCGCAGCTTACGCCCCATCCGTGCCTAGATGGCAGACCCCGCCTGTCTTCGCACTTCGGAGGTCCCATGCCCGCGACCGCAGAGCTGATCGGCGCCACGGTCGCCCTCGTCGGCCTCGGAATCCTCACCGCCTGGAGCGTGCGCAGCATCACTCGGAGATGAGCTTGGCCGAGGGGTGCCCGGCGGGGACGGTGCGTGTGTAGCTTGGGCCTCGGTCTGAGACCCTGATGTGGCTGAGCAGTAACTTTGGGACACCGGAAGGACGGTCGTGCACATCGTCATCATGGGCTGCGGCAGAGTGGGTTCCGCTCTCGCCCAGACCCTGGAGCAACAGGGGCACACGGTCGCCGTGATCGACCAGGACCCCACCGCCTTCCGCAGGCTGGGCCCCGGATTCGGGGGCCGTCGGGTCACCGGGGTCGGCTTCGACCAGGACACCCTGCGCGAAGCCGGCATCGAGGAGGCGGGCGCCTTCGCCGCCGTCTCCAGCGGTGACAACTCGAACATCATCTCCGCGCGGGTGGCCCGTGAGATGTTCGGGGTGGAGAACGTCGCGGCCCGGATCTACGACCCCCGGCGCGCCGAGGTCTACCAGCGCCTCGGTATCCCGACCGTCGCCACGGTCCGCTGGACCGCCGACCAGATGCTGCGCCGGCTGCTGCCCTCGGGCGCGGAGCCGCTGTGGCGCGACCCCACCGGCGGGGTCCAGCTCGCCGAGGTGCACGCCTCCCCGAAGTGGGTCGGCCACAAGATCAGCAAGCTGCAGGAGGAGACCGGCGTCCGGGTCGCGTTCCTGACCCGGCTCGGCGAGGCGATGCTGCCCACCTCGCAGACGGTGCTGCAGGAGGGCGATCTGGTGCACGTGATGATGCGGACGGACGACGTCGACAAGGTCGAGGCCGCCTTCGCCGGGGGTCCGGAAGAGGAGGGCGGTCACTGATGAGGGTCGCCATTGCCGGAGCCGGCGCGGTCGGTCGCTCGATCGCGGGCGAGCTGCTGGAGAACGGCCACGAGGTCCTGCTGATCGACAAGGCCCCGACCGCCATCTCGGTGGAGCGGGTCCCCCAGGCGGAGTGGCTGCTGGCCGACGCCTGCGAGATCACCTCGCTGGACGAGGCGGCGCTGCAGCGCTGCAACGTCGTGATCGCCGCGACGGGCGACGACAAGGTGAACCTGGTCGTCTCGCTCCTCGCGAAGACGGAGTACGGCGTTCCGCGCGTCGTCGCCCGGGTGAACAACCCCAGGAACGAGTGGCTGTTCAGCGAGGCCTGGGGCGTGGACGTCGCCGTCTCCACGCCGCGTCTGATGTCGGCCCTCGTCGAGGAGGCGGTGAGCGTCGGCGACCTGGTCCGCCTGCTGCGCTTCAGCCACGGCGACGCCAACCTCGTCGAGCTGACGCTGCCCGAGGAGTCGGCCCTGGCCGGCACCCAGGTCGGCGACGTGGAGTGGCCCCAGGACACCTCCCTGGTCACGATCATCCGCGGCAACCGGGTCCTGACCCCCTCCCGGGAGGACTCCCTGGAGGCGGGTGACGAACTTCTCTTCGTGGCCGCGCAGGCCCGAGAGGAGCAGTTGGAGGACCTGCTGTCGGTCCGGCGCGAGGACAGCTGACGCGGGCAAGCGCCGGGACAGCTGACGCAGGCAAGGAAGAAGGGCGCCCTCCGCTGCGGAGGGCGCCCTTCTCTCGTGTGCTACCTGCGGTGGCGTCCGCCGGAGGCCTCGCCGCTCTCCGCGGCCAGTGCCGCCTTGCGCTCCTCCTCGGCCTTCTCCGCCGCCTCCATCTCCGCGAAGACGTCGATCGGCGCCGGTGCCTTGGCCAGGAAGACCCAGGTCAGCCAGACGGCGAGCAGGAACGGCGGGATCTTCAACGCGACCAGCACCCAGCCCAGTTGGGCGGTGTTGGCCCACCAGTAGAGCGGGAAGAGGATCGCGCACTTGGCGAGCAGGATCAGACCCCAGGCCCAGCTGGCCTTGGCGTAGGCCTTCTTGCGGCCGGGGTTGCGGGTGCGCCAGGAGAGGTTCTCCTTGAAGACCGGGCCGAGGATAAGGCCGATCAGCGGGACCCCGCACAAGGTCGTGATGATGTACGCCAGTGCCAGGCCCAGCGTGTAGAGCATGCCGGGCAGGTAGAAGTCCTTGGCGTTGCCGGTCATCATCGCGAAGACGACACCGAAGGCGACACCGAAGACACCGCTGAAGGCGTGCTTGACGGTGTCCTTCATGACGAGGCGGACCACGACCAGCACCAGGGACACCGCGAGGGCGGCGATCGCCGACCAGTGCAGGTCCTTGTTGATGGTGAAGATCGTGACGAACAGCAGGCCGGGCAGGACGGTTTCGACCATGCCGCGCACGCCGCCGAACGCCTCGAACAGCGCGGCCTCGGTCACCGCCCGCGCATCGGCCTGCGCCTGCGTGTCTTCGGTCGGCTTGTCGAGCGACGTCACCGGCTACTCCCTACCGAGGGGTCTCAGTTCGTACTTGGGATTGAACAGCACCCGGCGGCCCCGGCTCATCGAGATCCGGCCAGATGCGATCAGCCTGCGCCCCGGTTCTATGCCCACGATGGAGCGCCTGCCGAGCCACACCACGTCCAGCGCGGCGGAGCCGTCGAAGAGCTCCGCCTCCAGGGCCGGGACTCCGGCCCGCGGCCGCAGGGTGACCGTGCGCAAGGTACCAGTAACGGTGACGATCTGCCGGTCCTGGCAGTCGCCGATCCGGATACAGCCCGCGATGTCGGCATCCTCGCGCAGCTCCTCCGACTCCAGGTCCTCCTGGGACGAGGAGAGCCGGTCGAGCATGCGCCGGAACCGGCCGACCGGCCTTTCGGAACGAGGAACAGCACTCATGTCTGAAAGCGTACCGGGGCCCGCCGACACCGCCGTAGTCCAGCTCGCCTCCCGGACCGACAGCCCGGATCACTTCTCGAACCGGTAGCCCATCCCCGGCTCGGTGATGCCGCATCCCCCGGGGGACAACCCCCGGACCCCCGGCCGGCCCTGCAGCTCACTTCTCGAACCGGTACCCCATCCCCGGCTCCGTGATGAAGTGCTTCGGGTGCGACGGGTCCGCCTCCAGCTTCCTGCGCAGCTGGGCCATGTACACGCGCAGGTAGTTGGTCTCCGTCCCGTACGACGGCCCCCACACCTCCTGGAGCAGCTGTTTCTGGCTGACCAGCCGGCCGGTGTTGCGGACCAGCACCTCCAGCAGATGCCACTCGGTCGGGGTGAGCCGGACGTCCCGGCCGGCCCGGTTGACCTTCTTCGCGGCCAGGTCGACGGTGAACCCCTCGGTCTCCACCAGGACGTCGTCCTCGTCGCCCCCGGCGACGGGTTCCGCACGGCGTACGGCGGCCCTGAGGCGGGCCAGCAGCTCGTCCATGCCGAAGGGCTTGGTGACGTAGTCGTCGGCGCCCGCGTCGAGCGCCTCGACCTTCTCGTCGGAGGAGTGACGGGCCGAGAGCACCAGGATCGGCACCCTGGTCCAGCCGCGCAGCCCCCTGATCACCTCGACGCCGTCCATGTCGGGCAGGCCGAGGTCGAGGACGACCACGTCGGGGTGGCGGGAGGCGGCCATTTCGAGGGCGGTCCGGCCGTCGGGGGCCGCGTCGACCTCGTACTTGCGCGCCTTGAGGTTGATCACGAGGGCGCGCACGATCTGCGGCTCGTCGTCGACCACGAGCACACGGGTCATGAGGCCTGCCTTTCCGGTTCTGCCACGCCGTCCGCCACGGCATGTGCCACTGCGGTGACCGATCCTGCCGCGCGGAGGCTGAGGACCATGGTGAGCCCGCCTCCGGGCGTGTCCTCGGCGTTGAGGGTGCCGCCCATCGCCTCGGCGAAGCCCCTGGCGACCGCGAGCCCGAGTCCGACCCCGGCGCCGCGCGGGGCGTCGCCGTAGCGCTGGAAGGGCTCGAATATGCGGTCCTTGGCCTCGTCGGGCACGCCGGGCCCGCGGTCCACGATCCGTACCTCCACGCGGTCCGCGATGGCACTGGCGGAGACGAGCACGGCGCAGTCGTACGGGCTGTACTTGACGGCGTTCTCGACCAGGTTGGCCACGGACCGCTCCAGGAGCCCGGCGTCGGCCCGGACCATGGGCAGGGTCTCGGGGACGTCCAGGTCCACGCTGCCCTCGGGGACGCCGACCAGGGCCATCGGGACCACCTCGTCGAGGTCGATCTCGCGGACGATCGGGGTGACGGTGCCGGTCTGCAGGCGGGACATGTCGAGCAGGTTGCCGACCAGGTGGTCCAGCCGGTCGGCGCCGTCCTCGATGCCTTCGAGGAGCTCCGCCTTGTCCTCCTCGGACCACGCCACGTCGTCCGAGCGCAGTGACGACACCGCCGCCTTGATCCCGGCGAGCGGGGTGCGCAGATCATGGCTGACGGCCGCCAGAAGGGCCGTACGGATCCGGTTGCCCTCGGCGAGCGCGCGAGCCTGCTCGGCCTCCTCCTGGAGGCGTCTGCGGTCCAGTACGACGGCGGCCTGGGCGGCGAAGGCGGCGAGCACCCGGCGGTCCTCGGCGGGCAGCACCCGGCCGGTCAGCGCGAGCGCCATGTGGTCGCCCACGGGCATGTCGACGTCGGCGTCCTCGGGGCGCTGCAGCGCGGGTCCGAAGCCGGCCCGCCCGGCGCAGGTCCACGGCTCGACGTCGCCCGCCCGCTCCAGCAGGGCGGCGGACTCCATGCCGAAGGTCTCCCGGACTCGTTCGAGCACTTCCTCCAGGCTGGTCTCGCCGCGCAGCACGTTGCCGGCGAGGAAGGAGAGGATCTCCGACTCGGCGCGCAGCCGGGCCGCCTGGTGGGTGCGGCGGGCGGCGAGGTCCACGACCGAGGCGACCGACAGCGCGACCCCGAAGAAGATCACGATGGCGACGATGTTCTTCGGGTCGGCGATGGTCAGCCGGTGCAGGGGCGGGGTGTAGAAGTAGTTCAGCAGCAGCGAGCCGAAGGCCGCCGAGGCCAGGGCCGGGAAGAGCCCGCCGAGCAGTGCGGCCGCGACCGTGAAGGTCAGGAACAGCAGCATGTCGTTGGCGAGGCCGAGCTCGACGGTGTTGAGCAGCAGCGCCATGACGACCGGGCCGACCAGACCGACCAGCCAGCCCGCGATGATCCGACCGCGCCCGAGCCGGGCGCCCCGGGCCACCGGAAGGCCGCGTCCCTTGGCGACCTCCTCGTGGGTGACGATGTGGACGTCCAGGTCGGGCCCCGACTCGCGGGCGACGGTGGCGCCGACGCCGGGCCCCAGGACGTACTGCCAGGCCTTGCGGCGCGAGGAGCCGAGGACGATCTGGGTGGCGTTGACGCCGCGTGCGAAGTCGAGCAGGGCGGCGGGGATGTCCTCGCCGAGGACCTGGTGGAAGGTGCCGCCGAGGTCCTCGACGAGGGTGCGCTGGACGGCGAGTTCCTTCGGGGAGGCGGAGGTCAGCCCGTCGCTGCGGGAGATGTAGACGGCGAGCACCTCGCCGCCGGCGCCCTTCTCGGCGAGCCGCGCGGCCCGTCGTATCAGCGTCCGGCCCTCGGGCCCGCCGGTGAGGCCGACGACGATCCGCTCCCGGGAGCCCCAGATCGCCGAGACCCGGTGCTCGCTGCGGTACTGCTTCAGGTACTCGTCGACCCGGTCGGCCACCCACAGCAGCGCCAGCTCGCGCAGGGCGGTGAGGTTTCCGGGGCGGAAGTAGTTGGACAGGGCCGCGTCGACCTTGTCCGGCTGGTAGATGTTGCCGTGCGCCATGCG
This sequence comes from Streptomyces sp. NPDC101234, assembly GCF_044767525.1. Classification (NCBI taxonomy): domain Bacteria; kingdom Bacillati; phylum Actinomycetota; class Actinomycetes; order Kitasatosporales; family Streptomycetaceae; genus Streptomyces; species Streptomyces sp. NPDC101234. The sequence goes on from NZ_JBIWOA010000022.1 coordinate 92,041, forward strand.
CCGGCGCAGCGCCTGGGGCGACATGTCGACCAGCTCTATCTGGTCCGCACGCCGTACCACCTCGTCGGGCACCGTCTCGCGCTGGCGCACGCCGGTGATGGACTCCACGACGTCGCCGAGCGACTCCAGGTGCTGGATGTTGACCGTCGAGATCACGTCGATCCCGGCGGCCAGCAGCTCCTCGACGTCCTGCCAGCGCTTGGCGTTGCGGGAACCGGGGATGTTGGTGTGGGCGAGTTCGTCGACCAGGGCGACGGCGGGGGCGCGGCGCAGTACGGCGTCCACGTCCATCTCGGTGAACGTGGCGCCCCGGTACTCCAGCTCCCTGCGCGGAATCTGCTCCAGGCCGTGCAGCATCACCTCGGTACGCGGCCGGTCGTGGTGCTCGACGAAGCCGACCACGCAGTCCGTGCCCCGCTCCACGCGCCGGTGCGCCTCGGAGAGCATGGCGTAGGTCTTGCCCACACCCGGTGCCGCACCGAGATAGATCCGAAGCTTGCCGCGTGCCATGGTCCTATTGTCTTCCCGTAACTGCCGCCTACGCAGCGTCGACCTTACGGCCAACAATCCTGGCGAACGGGGCGGAAGGCCGGTCGGCGGGCATCTTTGACGCAACTCTGATGGCGCGGGCCGGTGCGTTCGGCGCGGATGGCATCGTCCGACGTCGTCAGTGCTCGGCGATCTCCCCGTCGGCCAGTCCCGGCACCCGGTCGGCCAGGTCGAGCAGGGTCGTGCCGTGCGTCGCCACCAGCGCGGTGACGTTCTCGCTCCGTACGACCGCGCGCAGCAGCTCCATCACGGCGTGCCCGGTCTCGGCGTCCAGCCGGCCGGTCGGTTCGTCGGCGACGATCAGCGCGGGGCGGTTGGGGAGGGCACGGGCCACGGCGACGCTCCCCCCAGTGCCTTGAGGGCCTGGGGGGACCCCCAGCTGCCGGCCGCCGGACAGCTCACCGGGCCGCTGGGCCGCGTGCTCGGCGAGGCCGACCGGACCGAGGAGCGTTTCGACGCGCTCCTCGCGCTCGCGGGCGTCGGCCCGGCGCAGCCGCATCGGCACGCCCACGTTCTCGGCGGCGGTGAGGATCGGGATGAGCCCGAAGGACTGGAAGACGAAGCCGATCCGGTCCCGGCGCGGCTCCAGCAGCCCGTTCTCGCCCAGCTCGGCGGGGTTGCGCCCGTCGACCGTGACACTGCCCCGGTCGGGCGTGTCGAGGCCGCAGACGATGTTCAGCAGGGTGGTCCTGCCGGAGCCCGAGCGCCCCTTGAGGGCGACCGGCTCACCGCGTGCCACCTCGAAGGAGACCCCGCGCAGCGCGTGCACTGCGGCGGTGCCGCGGCTGTAGGACCTGTGGACGTCCTCGACACGCACCATCGTCTCGGTGATCACTCGGCTCATGCCCCGCTCCCCCGGTCGGCCGGGCGCCGGTATCGGGGGCCGGCGCCCGGCCGTCCGAGCGTTCGTCGGATCCGGTCGGGTTCGGGCCGGGTTCAGTTGGGGTTGTCGCCGTGGGTGAGCGTCTCCCAGGCGACGAAGAGGTTGTTGCTGCCGGCGGGGCGGTTGGCCAGGGTGAGCGTCTGGGTGTTGGTCATGGCGATGCCCAGGCGGTTGTGGAGGGCGTTGTAGCCGACCTCCGTGACGGGGCCGAGGCCGAGGTTCAGGGAGCCGCCGCAGAGCCAGCTGGGGACGGCGGTGCCCAGCTGGTACTTGGACTGGAAGCCGAGCGCCTGCCGCAGCCGCTCGCCCACGTCGGTGCCGTACAGGTCCTCGCCCTGGATCCGGCTGGTCTCGGCGACGTGCGAGATCGCGGAGATCCCGTACCCGGTGTGGACGAAGTCCCGGCAGGTCTCCTGGGTGAGGCCGGTGACGAAGGTGGACTGGCCCTGCCAGTACGAGACGATCTTGGCGGTGGTGTCGAGGTTCTGGCTGGGCACGGTCTTCGGCACCGAGCCGTCGGAGGCGAGGTAGACATAGGCGGCCGTGCGGGTGCGGAACCTGGCCATGGCCGTATCGTACGACGCCTTGTCCTCCAGGAAGACGGAGATGCCGACGGCGGCCTCCATCATCGTCAGCTCCCAGTTGCCGTTGGAGTTGGAGCCCTTGATGACGGTGGGAAGGTAGACGTTGCGCAGCATGGTGGCGAAGCGGGCCTCGTTCGCCCAGGTGCCGGTGTACGTGTACCTGATGATCTCGGCGGCCTTGGGCCAGGAGGAGCCGGCCCAGCCGGTCTGCAGGGGCGCGTTGCTGTTGGTGTGACCGGTGAGGGTGGCCGACCAGGCGTCCATGATCTGGATGGCCTTCTCGGCGTAGCGGGCGTCCTTGGTGATGTACCAGGCGAGCGCGTCGGTGTAGGCGGCGATCGCGTCCTCGCGCTCGTCGGTGCAGCCGTAGTCCGGGTCCGAGTACGGCCCGCACTCGACGGTGGCCCATGGCTTGGGCGTGCGGTTCAGGTCGGCGTACCTGCTCGCCATCATCTGGTCGTAGGCCGTCTTCCAGGGCTGGGCGCCCGCCAGCACCTCGGAGCGGGCGAAGTCCAGCTGGGACCGGGAGACGGTGACTCCGGGGTGCACGAAGGTGGCGGGGGCGGCCTGGGCGGGCCAGGAGAGGGCTGTGGCGACGAGGGCGACGACGGCCACCAAGAGTCCGGTTCTGCGCATACCTGAGGGCCTTCCGTTCTTCCATGTGAACGTGAGGCGCCTTTATGAACGGGCGCGTTGAGCCGTGACGGTAGGTACAGACCAATGCGCCGTCAAGAGGTCACACATATGAAAGGGCCGCACTCCTCGTGAGGGGTGCGGCCCTTGTCGCCTGCTGTGTGTTCTTACCGGACCTCGGTGATCTCCGGTCCGCGCTGGAGCTGGCCCATGCCGCCGGAGAAGCGCGAGGACTCCTCCTGCTGGACGCCCTCGGGGACCATCTGGGCGTCGTTCGGCAGCTTCAGGACGATCGGGTCGCGGGGCGCCATCGGGCCCTCGCCGCGGACCACGACGGTGTCCCGGAAGATCTGCTCCAGGAGCCCGGCGGCCTGCGGCTGCACCGCGCCCTGCCCGGAGATCACACCGCGCAGGAACCAGCGCGGCCCGTCCACACCGACGAACCGGACGACCTGGAAGCCGCCCGTGCCGTCCGGCAGCTGCACCGGCACCTGGGCACGCAGCTCCCAGCCCAGCGGACCCTCGACCTCGTCGACGATGCCGCCCTGCTGGGTGATCCCGGAGCCGATCTCCTCGCGCACCTCGCCCCAGATGCCCTCACGCTTGGGAGCGGCGAAGGCCTGCAGCTGGATGGCGCTGTCGCGCAGCACCACGGTCGCCGCGACGATCGCGTCACCCGCGACCTCGACACGCAGTTCCATACCGTCGACGCCGGGCACGAACAGACCGCCGAGGTCCACCCGGCCCTCGCCCGGCTCCCGCACCTCGGAGTCGTCCCACGGTCCGTCGGGCCGGGGCTCCGGTTCCAGGCGTACGCGCTCGCGCTCGCCCTCTTCCTCGTCCGCCTCGGTGTCGACGCTGTCGACGACCTGCTCGGCCTCGCCGGCCGCGTCCTCGGCGGCACCCTTCTTCTTGCGACGTCCGAACACGTCACTGTCCTTCCCGGTCGGATACGACCGAAGCGTATCGATTCCCACCCGTCGGACCGCCCTCGGCGGCCTGACCGCTTGTGCCGCTCACATCGCCCACCGCGGCATGACCGCCGGTGGACCCGAAGCCCCCCTCGGCCCGCGCCGAGCCGGGAAGCTCCGCCACCTCCTGGAAGCGAACCTTCTCGACCTGCTGGACGACCAGTTGGGCGATCCGGTCGAAGCGCTCGAACCGCACATCCTCGCGCGGGTCGAGATTCACCACGATCACCTTGATCTCCCCACGGTACCCGGCATCAATCGTCCCCGGGGCATTCACGAGGGCCACACCGCACCGGGCGGCGAGACCCGAACGGGGGTGCACGAAGGCCGCGTACCCGTCCGGGAGCGCGATCGACACACCCGTGGGCAGGACGGCCCGCTCTCCCGGCTTCAGCTCGCACGCCTCGGTGGTCCGCAGATCGGCCCCCGCGTCGCCGGGGTGCTCGTACGCCGGAAGCGGTACATCGGGGTCGACGCGGCGGATGAGGACGTCGATCGGGCTCATGGGTTCACCTCGAAGGCGCGGGTGCGCCGGACCTGGTCCGGATCGCTCATGGCGGCCCGGATCTCCTCACCGCGGCCGTTGTCGACGAAGTGTTCGACCGGGACCTCGATGAAGAGGGCGTCGGCGCGAACGGCGACGGGGCCCTCGGGACCGTCCATGCGTCCGGTGGCGGTCGAGTAGATCTTCCGGCCGGCCACCGCCACGACCTCGGCCGCCAGGTGCAGCGTGGTGCCCACCGGCACCGGCCGTACGAAGTCGGTCTCCAGGCGTCCGGTGACGGCGATCTTCCGCAGCAGCCAGTTCAGCGAACCCAGCGTCTCGTCGAGGGCGGTGGCGAGGACTCCGCCGTGCGCGAGGCCCGGGGCGCCCTGATGGGCGGGCCGAACGGTGAACTCCGCGGTGAGGGAGACCCCGTCACCGGCCCGCGCTTCCAGCTGCAGCCCGTGCGACTGCTCATGACCGCACCCGAAACAGTGTTCGTAGTGGGCGCCGAGGAGCTCCCCGGGCGCGGGCGCATCGGGGTGCCGCACCGGTTTCCGGGCACTGGCGGGAGGCTGAAGAGCTGCGGAACTACCACTCACAGCCGCAGACCTTACCCGCGCGTCCAGTGAATCCGGACACCGTGCCAAGCTTGGCTCCATGCAGCTTTCCGCCACCCCGTACGAAGAACGCCTCACCGCCCCCCGGTCGTGGTGGTTCATCAGCTTCCTGGTCGGCGTCTCGTTCGCCCTGATACTGCTGCCCTTCGGCACTCTGCCGGCGCTGGGCGGCCTGGTCGGCGGCACGGCGGCGGCCGCCGTGGTGGCCAGTTCGTACGGCTCCCCGCGCATCCGGGTCGTGGGTGACTCGCTGATCGCGGGGGAGGCGAAGATCCCGGTGTCGGCCCTCGGCGCGTCCGAGGTGCTGGACCCCGAGGAGGCGCGCGCCTGGCGCACGTACAAGGCCGACGTCCGCGCCTTCCTGCTGCTGCGCGCCTACATCCCCAGGGCCCTGCGGGTGGAGGTCACGGACCCGGACGACCCGACGCCGTACCTGTACCTGTCGACGCGCGAGCCGGAGGCTTTGGCGGCCGCGATCGAGGCGGCCAGGACAGCGGCAAAGGCCTAGCGAACCCTTCTGGGCTTCCGCGGGGCAGCTGAGCTGCACTCGCCGCGACGGACGGCCGGTCTCGCCGCGCACCGAGGGTCGGTCCGATCGCTCCCGGACGACTGGTCCCGTCGCGTGGTCGCGTCGCGTCCGGCAGCTGACCTGATCTCGACCCCGGCGGTTGATCTGCCGATCTGCGCACTCATCTGAGCTGCTGATCTTCGCATTCGTCCGCCGCGACGGCGCTCGGCCACGGCGGCGGGATTCGGCGGTGCCGGACCCGGGTGCGCCCGGAGCGCCCCTCAGCCCCCGAAGTCCTCCGGAAGCTCCGCGATCGGCAACGGCTCCGCCGGCTTCTCCAGCGGCGGCAGCTCCGGCAGTTCCTCCCACGGCACCTGGATCTTCCTCAGGTCCGTCCGGATCCGCGCGGCCAGCTTTCTGGTGTCCCGGCGGTTCATGACCGCCCCCACCGCGGCGCCCACCATGAACGGCATCAGGTTCGGCAGGTCCCGCACCACCCGCTTCATGATCTGCTGGCGCAGCTCGCGCTTCATCTGCCCGCCGAGGGCGTTGTTGATCGTCGACGGTCTCATCACGTCGATCCCGCGCTCCCCCGACCAGGAGGACAGGTACGCGGTACTGCGGGCCTTCAGGCTCCCCGGCGGCCGCACGCCGTACACCTCGTGCAACTCGGCGATCAGCTTCAGCTCGATCGCCGCGACCCCGGTGATCTCCGCGGCCAGCTCGGTCGGCATCGCCGGCGGCACCGGCAGCATCGCCGCGGCACCGATCCCGGCCCCGACCGCCGAGGTCGCACCCGCGGCACCCGCCACCAGCTTGTCGGCGAGCTGCTCGGGCCCGAGGCCCGGGAACTGCCGGCGCAGGGCCGCGAGGTCACGTACGGGAACACGCGGGGCGATCTCGATGATCCGGTCCGCGAGGTAGGCCAGCCCCGCTTTCGCCCGGCTGCCGCCCATACGGGCGCCTTCCCGGGCCATGTCCACGGCCTTGCCGCGGATGACCGCGGCCCGTCGCCTGGCGACGGGCGCGGGCTCGTCCGCCGGTACCGGGAGGTCACCCCGGCCGGCCGCCGGTTCGAGCGAGGCTCCCGGATCGGGCGAGCCTCGCTCGTCATCACGCGCACGTGGGCCGTCGGACGGCCCCGAGTCCGCCCCCCGCAGGGGGAAGCGGCGCTTCCGAGGTGGGGTCGAGCCAGTCATGCCCGACCCGTCCTCAGTCGCAGTCGCGGCAGATCGGCTGACCGTTCTTCTCCCGGGCCAGCTGGCTGCGGTGGTGCACCAGGAAGCAGCTCATGCAGGTGAACTCGTCCTGCTGCTTGGGCAGCACCCGGACGGCCAACTCCTCGTTCGAGAGGTCTGCGCCGGGCAGCTCCAGGCCTTCGGCGGCCTCGAACTCGTCGACGTCCACCGAGGACGTGGACTTGTCGTTCCTCCGGGCCTTCAGCTCTTCAAGGCTGTCCGAGTCGACGTCATCGTCGGTCTTGCGTGGAGTGTCGTAGTCGGTTGCCATGTCGCTCTCCCCCTCTGGGTGTCTGCGGTGTCTCCAGCGCACGTAACGCGTGAGAGGCCGGACTTGTGCCCGACCCGAGGCGGAGATTTTGCCTCACATCAAGGTCTGTTACTCAATCGACACCCAACCGGACCCCTCAAGAGCGATCAGGTTGAATGGCGATGGGGACCGTACACGGTCCACTTGAAGCACCTCAAAGGCGCCTCACCCTGTACTTCCCGTGATCAAGACCCCTGAAAACAGGGATTTTCCCGACTTTATTCCCCCGGCCATGATCACAGAGAGTAGATGGCCGGAAATCCGCCCATGTGATCGATCACACACGGGTCAGCCCGCCACGCCGCCCGAAAATTCCGCGCAAAGCGAACATCCTCCGCGAGTGTCACGATCTTGAATTCAGGTCAAATCGGCAGAGTGACCCTCATCACGAGCCCGCCGCCCTCGCGGGGCTGGGCCGCGATGTGACCGCCGTGTGCCCGCGCCACGGACCGGACGATGGACAGGCCGAGGCCGACACCCTTGTCGCTGCCCGTGCGCTCGGTACGGAGCCGTCTGAAGGGCTCGAAGAGGTTGTCGATCTCGTACGCCGGCACCACCGGTCCCGTGTTCGCGACGGAGAGTACCGCCTGGCCGTGCTGGATCTCCGTGTCGACCTCGACCCAGCCGTCCTCGGGGACGTTGTAGCGCACCGCGTTCTGCACCAGGTTCAGGGCGATCCGTTCGAGGAGCACGCCGTTGCCCTGGACGACCGCCTGCTTGCGCTGCCCCCTGATGGTCACGCCCTTGGCCTCCGCCTCGCCGTTCACCTGGTCGATGGCCTGGGAGGCCACCTCGGCCAGGTCGACCGGCTTGCGCTCGACGATCTGGTTGTCGCTGCGGGCGAGCAGCAGCAGGCCCTCCACGAGCTGCTCGCTGCGCTCGTTGGTGGCCAGCAGGGTCTTGCCGAGCTGCTGCAGCTCCGCGGACGCGTTCGGGTCCGAGAGGTGCACCTCCAGGAGCGTGCGGTTGATCGCCAGGGGCGTGCGCAGCTCGTGGGAGGCGTTGCCGACGAAGCGCTGCTGGGCGGTGAAGGCCCGCTGCAGCCGCTCCAGCATGTCGTCGAAGGTGTCCGCGAGCTCCTTGAGCTCGTCGTCCGGGCCGTCCAGCTCGATCCGGCGGGACAGGTCCGAGCCGGCCACCGCACGGGCGGTGCGGGTGATGCGGCCCAGCGGGGACAGCACCCGGCCGGCCATCGCGTAACCGAACGCGAAGGCGATCACGGCGAGGCCCAGCAGGGCCAGCAGCGAACGGCTGAGCAGGTTGTCCAGGGCCGCCTGGCGCTGGTGGTCCACGCACTGGGCGATCGCGTCGTTGAAGTCCGAGAGCGGCAGGCTGGACGTGTTGATCGTGGGGCAGCTGTCGCTGGAGACCTTGAGCCCCGAGAAGTTGACGATCTTGAACAGCGGCTGGTTGCCGGTGCTGATCGCCTGGGCGGCGAGCAGGTAGATGATCGACAGCAGCAGGATGCCGGCGATCAGGAACATGCCGCCGTACAGCAGGGTGAGCCGTATCCGGATGGTCGGCCGCAGCCACGGGAAGACCGGCTGCGGCCTCCGGGGGTCCCAGGTGGGCTTGGGCGGTGCCTGCGGAGGTGCGGGGGTGGTGGCCACGGTCATCAGATCCGGTATCCCGAGCCGGGGACGGTGACGATGACGGGAGGCTCACCGAGCTTGCGGCGCAGCGTCATCACGGTCACCCGCACGACGTTGGTGAAGGGGTCGGTGTTCTCGTCCCACGCCTTTTCGAGCAACTGTTCGGCGGAGACCACCGCGCCCTCGCTGCGCATCAGCACCTCCAGGACCGCGAACTCCTTGGGCGCGAGCTGGACCTCCTTGCCGTCGCGGAAGACCTCGCGGCGGTTCGGGTCGAGCTTGATGCCGGCGCGCTCCAGGACGGGCGGCAGGGGCACGCTGGTACGGCGGCCGAGGGCGCGCACGCGCGCGATGAGCTCACTGAAGGCGAAGGGCTTGGGAAGGTAGTCGTCGGCGCCGATCTCCAGTCCCTCCACCCGGTCGCTGACGTCTCCGGACGCGGTCAGCATCAGCACGCGCGTGGGCATGCCGAGCTCGACGATCTTGCGGCAGACGTCGTCGCCGTGCACGAGGGGGAGGTCGCGGTCGAGAACGACCACGTCGTAGTCGTTGACGCCGATGCGCTCCAGGGCGGCCGCACCGTCGTACACGACGTCGACGGCCATGGCCTCCCGGCGCAGTCCGGTGGCCACCGCATCGGCGAGCAGTTGCTCGTCCTCGACGACGAGTACGCGCACGTCGCTTGTCCTTCCTCTGTCCACCCGCGCAGCGCGAACCGGCGCACGCGGGCAGGGGTCTCCGTGGGGTGTGTGACCTCCATCCTGCCCTTTTCGGCCATAAGTCGGCAGTAAGACGGGGGAAGGACGGCCGGATCGGCGGTGCCGGGCGGGGAATGCGAGATTTTCTCTTCCGGTTGAGGTTTCCACGGAGGGGAGCGGGGGGAGGACGGCATGTACACCCCGCGATCACGCTCTGCATGTGCCGCAGCACCATGCGGTACGTACTTCGCCGCTACAGCAGAGTGGACGATGGGGGTGTCCGGCACCGTCGCCGCCCGGCAGGGCAGCGCTGGGCACCCGCGAGAGACGTGATCGCCCCTTCCCAACGGCACACCCCCGTGCCACCGACCCACGACCCAGGACGAGGGGGCGCAGCATGGACGCATTCACGACGGGACTTCTGCAGCGCATAAAGGCGACCGAGTCCGACCTCACGCGAGCTCTTGACGAGGGCGACGACTTCCTCGTCGAGGTGGAACAGGCCGAACTCGACGACCTGCGTCGTCTCGCCGCCGAACACGGTGTGGAAGTAGGCGCGACCAGCGTCTGATCCTGCACACGGACAGGGCCCCGGCGAATCCAGCGCCGGGGCCCTGTCCGTACCTGATCCCTTCCCACCGCAACAGCGTTCGATTCCAGCCGACGGCCGACGAACGAGATCTTTTTCAGGAAAGGCAGAACCACAGACCGACGGACCACAGACCGGCGAACGGCAGGCGGCAGGGCTCGCCGCTCTGTCCCACTGCTCGCCGTCGATCTCTCGCGCCGCTCTGTCCCGCTCCCCGCTTCCGATCCTCTCCCCGCCGCCACGGCGCCCGGCCGAGACGGCGCCGTCCGGCGGTGCGCAGCCGCACCAGCCACCAGCACCCCAGCACGCCGCCGCCGACGTTCTGCCCCGCCGCGACGGCGGTCTGCCACGACGGCGGTCTCCGGCGGTGCCGTGCCCGCTCAGCCCCCGCGTGCGGCCCTTCCTCAGTCGTGCCACGCTCCGAAGTCCTCCAGCAGGCGCTGGAGGGGCTCGAAGACGCCGGGTGTGCCGGCGATCGTCAGGTCGCGGGACGGGCGCTCTCCGGGGCGGCCACCCGTGCGTGCGCCGGCCTCGCGGGCGATCAGGTCCCCCGCTCCCCAGTCCCACGCGTTCAGCCCGCGCTCGTAGTACCCGTCCAGCCGGCCGCAGGCCACGTCGCACAGGTCGATCGCCGCCGACCCGCTGCGCCGGATGTCGCGGAGCAGCGGGATCAGCCGGGCGGCGACCCCGGCCTGATGGGTGCGGACCGCGGTGACGTAGTTGAAGCCCGTGGAGACCAGCGCCTGGTCCAGCGGCGGCGCCGGCCGGCAGGTCAGCTCCCGCTCGCCCGCCCATGCCCCGGTCGCCCAGGCACCGCCGCCGCGCACCGCGTGGTACGTCTCGCCGCGCATCGGGGCCGCCACGACGCCGACCACGGTCTCCCCGTCCTGCTCGGCCGCGATGGAGACCGCCCAGGTCGGCAGCCCATAGAGGTAGTTGACCGTGCCGTCGAGCGGGTCGATCACCCAGCGCACCCCGCTCGTGCCCTCGGTGGACGCGCCCTCCTCGCCGAGGAAGCCGTCGTCGGGCCGCCGGGCGGAGATCACGTCGGTGATCAGCTTCTCCGCCGCGATGTCCATCTCGGTCACGACGTCGATCGGGCTGGACTTGGTCCGGGCCACGGCGAGATCGGCCGGGCGCCCGTCCCGCAGCAGCTCGCCCGCGAGGGCGGCCGCCTCCCGGGCGAGCTCCAGCAGGTCGGTGTGCAGGGTGTCGGTCACGGGGTTCCTCACGCGTAGGGGCTGTCGGCGCCCGCGGCGGCCGGGCGGGCGGCGCGGGCCGGGCAGCAGCCGACCGGGCAGAGGTTGTGGCTCGCGCCGAGCGTGCCCAGGGCGCACGGGGTGACCTCGCGCCCGCTCTCCGCCGCCGCGCGCTCCAGGACCAGGTCGCGGACCGCGGCGGCGAACCGCGGATCGTCCCCCACGGTCGCGGACCGCCGTACCGGCAGGCCCAGTTCCTCGGCCTTGGCCGTGGCCTCGGTGTCGAGGTCGTAGAGGACCTCCATGTGGTCGGAGACGAAGCCGATGGGGGCCATCACGACGGCCGGGACCCCGGCGCCGTGCAGCTCCTCCAGGTGGTCGCAGATGTCGGGCTCCAGCCACGGGATCTGCGGGGCGCCGGAGCGGGACTGGTAGACGAGCCGCCAGGGGTGGTCGATGCCGGTGCGCTCGCGGACCGCGTCGGCGATCAGCTCGGCCACGTCCAGGTGCTCCTCGACGTACGCGCCGCCCTCGCCGTGCGTCCCGACCGGCCCGGAGGTGTCGGCGGACGCGGTCGGGATGGAGTGGGTCGTGAACGCGATGTGGGCGCCCGCGCGGACGTCCTCGGGCAGATCCGCGAGCGAGGCCAGCACGCCGTCGATCATCGGGTCGAGGAAACCGGGGTGGTTGAAGTAGTGCCGCAGCTTGTCGATCTTCGGGAGTTCGAGGCCCTCGGCCTCCAGCGCGGCCAGCGAGTCCGCGAGGTTCTCGCGGTACTGGCGGCAGCCCGAGTAGGAGGCGTAGGCGCTGGTGGCGAGCACCAGGATGCGGCAGCGGCCGTCGGCGACCATCTCGCGCAGGGTGTCCGTCAGGTACGGCGCCCAGTTGCGGTTGCCCCAGTAGACCGGCAGGTCCAGGCCGTGCTCGGCGAAGTCCTTGCGCAGGGCGTCCAGCAGGGCGCGGTTCTGGTCGTTGATCGGGCTGACCCCGCCGAACAGGAAGTAGTGCTGCCCGACCTCCTTGAGGCGTTCCTTCGGGATACCGCGCCCGCGTGTCACGTTCTCCAGGAACGGGACCACGTCGTCCGGGCCTTCCGGGCCGCCGAAGGAGAGCAGGAGCAGGGCGTCGTAGGGGGTGGCATCGAGCGCGTCTGACATGTGCCGATCCTGCCACCCGGCGCTGACGGCCCGGAAACAGGAGCGTGAAGAGTCGGATTCGGGAGGTTTATCCCCAGCACCGGGCGGGTGCATTAGGTTCCCCTTACTCGTAAGCTGTATCAGCCGCACTCACGCCTTACTCAGCCGTCGGAGACCTCCGTGCCCAGCCCCTATCGCGCCCTGTTCGCCGCACCCGGCAGCAAGGGCTTCTCCGCCGCGGGCTTCGTCGGCCGGATGCCGCTGTCGATGATGGGCATCGGCGTGGTCACGATGATCTCCCAGATCAGCGGGCGGTACGGGCTCGCGGGCGCGCTCTCGGCCACCATGGCGCTGTCCGCCGCGGCGATCGGACCGCAGGTGTCCCGGCTGGTCGACCAGTACGGCCAGCGCCGCGTCCTGCGCCCCGCGACCCTGCTCGCACTGGTGGCCGCGGCCGGGCTGCTGTTCGCCGCGCACTACGGGTGGCCGGACTGGGTGCTGTTCATGTGCGCCGCCGGGATCGGCGCGGTGCCGAGCCTGGGCGCGATGATCAGGGCCCGCTGGGCCGCCGTCTACCGGGGCACCCCACAGCTGCACACCGCCTACTCGTTCGAGTCCGTCGTCGACGAGGTGTGTTTCATCTTCGGGCCGATCCTCTCCATCGGCCTGTCCACCACCTGGTTCCCGGAGGCCGGGCCGCTGCTGGCCGCCTGCTTCCTCGCCGCCGGTGTCTTCTGGCTGACCGCCCAGCGCGCCACCGAGCCCGAGCCGCACCCGCGCGACCACCACGGCAGCGGTTCGGCGCTGCGCGCACCCGGCCTCCAGGTGCTGGTGGCGACCTTCGTGGCCACCGGGGCGATCTTCGGGGCGGTGGACGTGGTGACGGTCGCCTTCGCCGACGAACGCGGCCACAAGGGTGCTTCCAGCGTCGTCCTGGCCCTGTACGCGGCGGGCTCCTGCCTGGCCGGGGTGATCTTCGGCCTGATGCGGTTCGCGGGGAAGCCGGAACGCAGGTGGCTGCTGGGCATATGTGCGATGGCCGTGAGTATGATCCCCCTCCTACTGGTCGGAAACTTGCCGCTTCTGGCCGTGGCACTGTTCGTTGCGGGCCTGTCCATCGCGCCGACGATGATCACGACGATGTCCCTCATCGAAGAGCACGTACCTCGCGCGAAGCTCACCGAGGGCATGACCTGGGTGAGCACCGGCCTCGCGGTCGGGGTGGCGCTCGGCTCCTCGGTCGCCGGCTGGGTGATCGACGCGGCCGGCGCCCGTGCCGGGTACGGGGTTCCGGCCGTGTCCGGGGCTGTCGCGGTCGCGGTCGGTTTCCTCGGGTACCGCCGGCTCAACAGGCCGGTCACGCGTCGGGGAGGCACCGTTGAGCAGCACAGCGAGCGGGAAGAGCGGCACGTGGCGTAACTGGGGAGGGAACGTCACCGTCCGCCCCGCACGGGAGGTCACGCCCGCCTCCGTGGACGAGCTGGCTGCGGCCGTACGGCAGGCGGCGGAGGACGGCCTGAAGGTGAAGGCGGTCGGCAGCGGCCACTCCTTCACCGCGATCGCCGCGACCGACGGCGTCTCGATCCGCCCTCAACTGTTGACGGGCATACGCAACATCGACCGTAAAGCCATGACCGTCACGGTCGAGGCCGGCACCCCGCTCAAGAGACTCAACATCGCCCTGGCCCGCGAGGGCCTGTCGCTGACCAACATGGGCGACATCATGGAGCAGACGGTCTCCGGGGCCACCAGCACGGGTACGCACGGCACCGGCCGTGAGTCCGCCTCGCTCGCCGCCCAGATCACCGCGCTCGAACTGGTCACCGCGGACGGCTCGGTGCTCTCCTGCTCGGAGAAGGAGAACCCCGAGGTCTTCGCGGCGGCGCGGGTCGGTCTCGGCGCCCTCGGGATCGTCACCGCGATCACCTTCGCCGTGGAGCCGGTCTTCCTGCTCGCCGCACGCGAGGAGCCGATGCCGCTCGACCGGGTGCTCGCCGAGTTCGATCAACTCCGGGCCGAGAACGAACACTTCGAGTTCTACTGGTTCCCGCACACCGACAACACCAACACCAAGCGCAACAACCGCAGCGCGGGGCCGCCCCAGCCGGTCGGGCAGCTGGCAGGCTGGTTCGAGGACGAGTTCCTCTCCAACGGGGTTTTCCACGCGGCCCAGTTGGTCGGCCGCGCGATGCCGGGCGCCGTGCCGGCGATCGCCCGGATCTCCAGCACGGCACTGTCCGCGCGGGCTTACACGGACATTCCCTACAAGGTCTTCACATCCCCGCGCCGGGTGCCCTTCGTGGAGATGGAGTACGCCGTCCCGCGTGAGGCGCTGGTGGACACGCTGCGGGAACTGAAGGCGATGGTCGACCGTTCCGGTCTCAGGATCAACTTCCCGGTCGAGGTCCGCACCGCCCCCGCCGACGACATCGCCCTGTCCACCGCCTCCGCCCGGGACAGCGCCTATGTGGCCGTGCACATGTTCCGGGGTACGCCCTACCAGGCGTACTTCACCGCCGCCGAGCGCATCTTCACCGCGCACGAGGGCCGCCCGCACTGGGGCAAGGTGCACACCCGGGACGCGGACTACTTCGCCGAGGTCTACCCGCGCTTCGGCGAGTTCACGGCGCTGCGGGACCGGCTGGACCCGAACCGGCTGTTCCAGAACGACTACTTGCGGAGGGTTCTGGGCCAGTAGCCGCGGATCGTCCCCTACTTGTTCGACCGGCCGCGCAAGAAGGGGACGTACGCACGAAACCATTAGTTCCGTTTCTGGTGATTGCGTGAAGTGCGCCACGTTCAAGATCGGTCGGCATGGGCAAAGCGCGGCCGGGGAAAGGTTGTTGCCAGAAGTTGGGCGGCGCGCCAATCCACGCACGTGGCCCGAATGGAGTACTGTTTCGAGCCCTGGGTCCGGTCTCCCGCCAGGGCGTCCGGGGCCTTGCAGGACCGCCGGGAGGGGGCTAGTTGCACAGGGTGACAGAGTTGGTCACTTAGCGTTGCGAATAGGTAACCGTGCCATAACGGCGTTCCAGGGCCCGTGCCCGACACGCCGGGCAACTCGGCAAGGTTGTGGCAGGCTGCACCCGGGCAGGCCACACTCGACTAGCGGAAGCAGCGACGCACGTGACGTCGGCAGGCACCACCCGGGAGGTCCCCATGCCCGAACTGCGTGTCGTGGCCGTCTCCAATGACGGCACACGGCTGGTGCTCAAGGCTGCCGACTCAACGGAGTACACCCTTCCGATCGACGAACGGCTCCGTGCCGCCGTGCGCGGCGACCGGCCCCGGCTCGGACAGATCGAGATCGAGGTCGAGAGCCATCTCCGGCCCCGGGACATCCAGGCGCGGATACGGGCGGGCGCGACCGCGGAAGAGGTCGCCCAGCTCGCCGGGATCCCCGTCGACAGGGTGCGGCGCTTCGAGGGTCCGGTACTGGCCGAGCGCGCCTTCATGGCCGAGCGGGCCCGCAAGACGCCCGTCCGCCGGCCCGGCGAGAACTCCGGTCCGCTGCTCGGCGAGGCCGTACAGGAGCGGCTGGTGCTGCGTGGTGCCGAGAAGGACACCGTGCAGTGGGACTCCTGGCGCCGCGACGACGGCACCTGGGAGGTCCTCCTCGTCTACCGGGTCGCGGGCGAACCGCACTCGGCGAGCTGGACCTACGACCCGCCCCGACGGCTGGTCCAGGCGGTCGACGACGAGGCCCGCTCCCTGATCGGCGAGTCCGACGACCTCGCCGTACCGGAGCCGAGCTTTCCGTTCGTGCCGCGCATCGCGCGGCTGCCGCGCGACCGCCCGCTCGACCGCTCCGCCGACCGGGACCGCGAGCGGCCGAGCCTGCCCGCGCAGTCGTCGGAACCTGCCGAGGAGAGCATCGCCGAACGGGACTCGCTGACCAGCCTGCTGGAGGCGGTGCCGAGTTTCCGGGGCGACATGGTGGTCCCGGAGCGCCCGGTGGAGCCCCAGGAGGAGCCCGTCGACGAACCGGTGACGGAGGAGCCTCCGGCTCCGGCGGCTTCCGCGGGCTCCGCCTACGCGGACGTCCTCATGCCCCGCTCCGTCGGCAGCCATCGCGACCGGCTGATCGGCGCCACCGACCGCCAGGCCGAGGCCGACGGTGTCCGCCCCGGCCGCCGGGCCGCCGTGCCGAGCTGGGACGAGATCGTCTTCGGTACGCGGCGCAAGAAGCAGGACTAAGAACGGGTCGTACGGCCGTACGACCCGTTCAAGGAATCCATACGGAAGAGGGGCACGCGTGCGTGCCCCTCTTCCGGCTGCCGTCCGGGGGCCGTTACTGCGGGTCCGGGCCGACCGCGACCGGGCGGGACGGGTCGGAGGACCACTCCGACCACGAACCCACGTACAGCGCCGCCGGGATGCCCGCGACGGCCAGCGCCAGCACCTCGTGGGCGGCCGAGACACCGGAGCCGCAGTACACGCCCACCGGGGCCTCCTCCGAGGCGCCCAGGCCCTTGAAGCGGTCGTGGAGTTCGGAGGCGGGCAGGAAGCGGCCGTCCGGACCGACGTTCTCGGTGGTCGGCGCCGACACCGCACCCGGGATATGGCCGCCGACCCGGTCGATCGGCTCCACATCACCCCGGTACCGTTCCCCCGCACGGGCGTCGAGCAGCACACCCGAGCGGGCGAGCGCGGCCGCCCCGTCCGCGTCCAGCAACTGCTCCGCACCCGGCACCGGTTCGAAGTCACCCTCGGCGGGCTCGGTCACGTCAGTCGAAAGAGCGCCCTCCCAGGTCGGCAACCCGCCGTCGAGGACCCGCACGTCCGGGTGACCCGTCCAGCGCAGCAGCCACCAGGCGCGTGCGGCCGCCCAGCCCTGTCCGCCGTCGTACACGACGACCGGCCGGCCCGCAGACACGCCCGCACGGCGCATCGCCGCACCGAAGACGGCCAGGTCGGGCAGCGGATGGCGGCCGCGCGCGCCGGGCGCCGAGGCCAGTTCCTGGTCCAGGTCCACATAGACGGCGCCGGGCAGATGCCCGGCCGAGTACACGGCCCGGCCGTCGAAGGCCGGCGTGCCGGGCGGGGTCAACGTCAACTGCCAGCGGACGTCCAGCAGGACGGGCGGGTTCGGCCCGCTCAGGTCTTCGGCGAGTTCGGTTGCGGTGATGATGGCTTCCATGGCCCCATCCTTACGCCAGGGGTGGCCGCATCGTCCAGGTACGACTACTCTGCTCGGCCGGACAGCCTCGATCACCGGGCGTACGGGATCGGGCACATGCTGTACGGCTGATGGACACCCGACGGCAATCGACCGGGAACGGGCGAGAAGCGGCAGACCAGGCATCCTCGCGGCGAAGCCGCCCCCACAGTCGTGGACAACATTCGCCACGCAGGGTGCGAGCATCGGCACGGGGCGTGTCCGCGACTGCGGCACAACCGGTCCGGGCAGCGGAAGCGACACGGCCACCGCGAGGGGCCGAGGAGAGAGTGACGATGACCGAGGTACGGGGATCGGCGGGCGCGAACGGCGGCACGCACGCTCGGCGCGCGCCCGGCACCCCCTGCTGGGTGAGCCTGATGGTGCACGGCTTGACCGCGACCGAGGAGTTCTACGGAGCGTTGTTCGGCTGGGAGTTCGAGCCCGGGCCCCACCAGCTCGGCCCCTATGTCCGGGCGCTGCTCGACGGGCGGGAGGTCGCGGGCGTCGGACAGCTGCCGCCGGACCTCCATCTGCCGATCGCCTGGACCCCGTACTTCGCCTCGGACGACGTGGACCTGACGGCCGAGACGGCCCGGCTGTGCGGCGGCACGGTGGGCGTCGGCCCGCTGGACGCGGCCGAGGCGGGGCGGCTCGCCATCGGCTCCGACCCCTCGGGCGCGGTGTTCGGCATCTGCCAGGCCTCGGCCCACCTCGGCCCGGCGGTCACCGGCGTCCCCGGCTCCCCCGCCTGGAACGAGCTGCTGACCTTCGAGACCACGACCGTCGCCAAGTTCTACGAGACGGTGTTCGGTTACGCGGAGGAGCCGTTGGTCTCCGCCGACTTCGACTACGTGACCCTGCACGTCGAAGGCCGCCCGGTGGCCGGCATCCACGGCGTCGGCCTCTCACTGCCCCGGGACCGGGGGCCGCACTGGCTGACTTACTTCGAGGTGGCCGACACGGACGCGACCCTGCGCAAGGTCGCCGAACTCGGCGGGCAGGTGCTGAAGCCGACCCGGGACAGCACGCACGGACGGGTCGCGACGGTGGCGGACCCGGAGGGCGCGGTCTTCTCGGTCGTCGAGAGCCCACGGTGAGCCGTCAGCCGCGGCTGCTTCGGCGTGGGACGGTGCGGACGCCGCCGTCCCATGCCTCGTCGGCGGCCACCAGGACGGATTCGAAATAGCGCCCGGCCTCGCCATCCGGGCCCATGGGCAGGACACTCCTCCAGAAGCCGATGAAGACGTCAGGTGCCGTTACGTTCAGGCCGTCGTCCTCGATCTCAAGCCGATGATTCTGGCAACTGGGCTGACCCGGACGCCTCCGCCCTGTCGTGTCGGACCGGGCGGAGGCGTGCCGGACGGGCTTATGTGACCGGCAGTACGTCGGGGGACAGCGCCGCCGCCCGGGCCGTCGCGCTCGTCATGCGCTTGCGGTGGTGGCGTCGGCACAGCACCTCGTAGCCGACCTTCCCGACCGAACCGTTGACGTCACCCACGACCACCTGGGCGCCCTCGACGACCATCTCGCCGCCGACCGTACGGGCGTTGTGCGTGGCGCGGGCGCCGCACCAGCACAGGGCCTCCACCTGGAGCACCTCGACCCGGTCGGCCAGCTCCACCAGCCGTTGGGAGCCGGGGAACAGCTTGGAGCGGAAGTCGGTGGTGATGCCGAACGCGTACACGTCCATGCCCAGGTCGTCGACCACGCGCGCGAGCTGGTCGATCTGCTCCGGCGCCAGGAACTGCGCCTCGTCGGCGATGACGTAGTCGGCGCGGCCGCCCTGGGAGAGATGGTCGACCAGGTAGGCGTACAGGTCCTGGCCGTCCTCGACCTCGACCGCGTCCGTGACCAGGCCGAGGCGGGAGGAGAGCTTGCCGTGGCCCGCGCGGTCGTCGCGGCTGAAGATCATGCCGACGAGACCGCGGGCCGACCGGTTGTGCTCGATCTGCAGAGCCAGGGTCGACTTCCCGCAGTCCATCGTTCCGGAGAAGAACACCAGCTCGGGCATGAGGAGTTGAGCACCTTTCGGCGAGTCGTCGGGAGGGGGAGGCGTCAGGAGCGTACTTCGAGCAGGGGTACGAGCTGCTCGGTGGGGGTCATCGAGCCGTGGTTGCCGACCATCGTCGACTCCTTGGGCTCCCGCTCGGAGGCGATGATCAGCACGTCGTCGTACGCGGCCGCGACCACGTCACCGATCCGGTCGTACACCCGCCCCTCGAACCGGTCCGGCGGGCCGAACCAGCCCGCGGCGATCGCCTCGTCCCGCGAGGCCACCCAGAACTGCTCGCCGAGCACCTCGCGCCAGCAGGTCAGCACGTCGTTCCCGGCGCCCGGCACCGCGTACACATGGCGGGCCCGGCCCTCGCCGCCGAGCAGGGCGACCCCGGCCCGCAGCTCCCAGTCCTCGTCGAAGTCGATGCGGTGCTGCTCGTCGAACGGGATGTCGACCATGCCGTGGTCGGCGGTGACATACAGCGCGCTGCGCGGCGGCAGCTGCTCGGCGAGCCGCTGGACGAGCCGGTCGACGTGCATGAGCTGGCCGCGCCAGGTGTCGGAGTCCACGCCGTAGCGATGCCCGGCGCCGTCCAGCTCGGCATAGTACGTGTACACCAGGGAACGGTCGGCGGCGGCCAGTTGCTCCGCCGCGAGGTCCATGCGCTCCTCGCCCGTCAACCGCCCGTGGAACGTTCCGCCGCTGAGCGCGACCTTGGTGAGCGGGGTGTGCTCGAAGTGCGGGGAGGACACCTGGGCGGCGTGCACCCCCGCGTCCTGGGCGAGCTGGAAGACGGTGGGGTACGGCTGCCAGGCGGCCGGGTCGGACCACGGCTGCCAGCGCAGCTGGTTCATCAGCTCGCCGGTGGCCGGGTTGCGGACGGTGTACCCGGGCAGGCCGTGCGCGCCCGGCGGCAGGCCGGTGCCGACGGAGGCGAGCGAGGTCGCGGTGGTCGCCGGGTAGCCGGCGGTGATCGGCCGTCCCGTGCCGCCGCGCGAGCTGCCGAGCAGCGCGGTGAGGTAGGGCGCCTCGTCCGGGTGGGCCTTGAGCTGCTCCCAGCCGAGGCCGTCGATCAGGAAGACGCAGTTGCGGTCGGCGGGCGTCAGTTCCGTGATCGACGCGGTCATTCCGGGTACGGCCATGCCGGCGGCCAGGGTGGGCAGCAGGTCGGCGAGGGAGCCGCTGCCGTACTCGGGGAGCGGCGCGGAGGCGAGGGTGAGGGGTTCCGGGTGGTCCCAGGCGGCGTACGCCATCAGCGCGTGACGTCCGCGGTCGCCTCAGAGATGGCCTGGGCGAAGGCGAGCGCCTGGCGCACCGTCTCCGGGCCGTCCCCGGCCTCGCTGACGCGCAGGCTGAGGTCGTCCGCCGTCGAGTTGCCCGTGTAGCCGTGGTCGGCCTCGCAGTTGGGGTCGCCGCAGGCGGCGGGCTCCAGGTCGATCCGGGAGACGGCGCCCCAGCCGATGGTCAGCACGATCTCGCGGGGCAGGGTGCCCGGCGTGTACTGCTCCGGGTTGGCGACGACCCGGCTCACCACGACGGACGAGATCCGGCCGAGCTTGACCGACTCCGTCGAGGTGGTGGCGTACGGCGTCGGGGAGGTGGTGTCGGCGGCCTGCTCGTCGGTGTGGCTGACGATGAAGCGGTTGCCGGTGAGGACCAGCACGGTCACATGCCGCCGGACCTCGTTCTGGTCGAACGTCGTCTCCTGGTGGACCAGGTACGACCGGATCGGCTCACCGCCCACGGCAGCCTCCACCGCCTCGGCCACGAGGGCCGGGTAGTAGCCGCTGCGCTCGATCGCGACGCGCAGCCCCTGGGTCGTCGTACTGGTCTTGGCCATGGCGTCCATCCTAATCCGTGGGCAGGGGGACCCGGGCCAGTCGCGGGCACCCGCCTCGAACGCTGTCGCCCGAGGCAGGCGTTCGTCTCAGTGCTCGTCTCAATAGGCGTTCGTCTCAGTGCTCATCTCAGTAAGCGTTCGTCTCAGTACTCGTCTCGGTACGCGGGCAGGGTCCTCGGACCCAGGTCGTCACGGGCCGGCGGTGGCGCGAGTCTGACGGTGGCACCGAGGACGCTCACGCCCTGCCGGGCGACCACGACGGGCTCCAGAGTGACCGCGACCACTTCGGGATGGTCGTCGACGAGCCGGGAGACGCGCAGCAGCAGCTCCTCCAGGGCAGGCGTGTCGACCGGTTTCGAGCCACGCCAGCCGAACAGCAGGGGCGCGGTGCGGATCGACCGCACCAGCGAGGCCGCGTCCCGGTCGGTGACCGGAACCAGCCGGTGGGCCATGTCCCCCAGCAGCTGCGACGCGGCCCCCGCGAGCCCGAACGACAGCACGGCCCCGGCAGCCGGATCGATCACGGCCCGTACGACGGTGTCGACGCCCCGGGGCGCCATCCGCTGCACCACGGGACGCAGCTCCTCCGGCTGCCCGAACAGCTCCGTCAACTCGGCGTACGCCCGGCGCAGTTGCTCCTCGTCCGCGAGGTCCAGCCGCACCCCGCCCAGGTCCGCGCGGTGGCGCAGGTGAGGGGCGGTGGCCTTGAGGGCGACCGGATAGCCGAGGTCACGGGCGGCCGTGACGGCGGCGTCCGCGGTGGGCGCGGGCAGCGCCCGGTGCACGTCCAGGCCGTACTTGCCGAGCAGCGCGCAGGTCTCCTCGACACCGAGGGTGAGCCCCTCCCCGCGTTCGAGCAGCCCGCCGATCAGCTCGGCGGCCCCCTTCTCGTCGATGTCGTCGTACTCGGGCACCTTGCCGGGTTCGGCGGCCTCCCGCCGCCACTGCGCGTACTTCACGGCTTCGGCGAGGGCACGCACGGCGCGTTCGGCGGCGGGGTAGGCGGGGATCAGGCGGGAGCAAGGGTGAGAGGTGGAGGGCTTCGCGGTTTCGGTGCCGACGGCGGGTGGGGCCTGGACGGCTGCCGCAGCGGGCGGTGTCCTGTCATCTGCCGCCACCGCGGTGGGCAGGCGTTCCGCAGGGCGGAACGGGTGGGCACCGCCCCCGGTGCCGGGTGCCGGTACAGCTGCCTGCGGTGCGGTACGGCCCGCGGCCGAGAGCGCCTCCGCGAGCCCGCCGAGCTCCACGTGCACCACAAGGACCGGCTTGCCCGGAACGCCCTCGGCCGCCGACCTGAGCGCCTCCGCCAGCTCCGCGTCCCCGACCGCCCCCTCCCCGATCGTCGGAATGGCGGTCACGACGACCGCGTCGCACGACTCGTCGGCCAGCGCCTCCGACAGCGCCCGGTGGAAGTCCGCCGCGGTCGCCCCGGTCGTCAGGTCCAGCGGCCGCGCCGGGCGCAGCCCCTCGGCCAGGCATCGGTCGTACGTGAGCAGCCCCAGCGACTCCGAGTTCCCGAGGATGACCACGCGCGGCCCCGCCGGCAGCGGCTGCCGGGCGAGCAGCAGCCCCGCGTCGACCAGCTCGGTGATCGTGTCGACGCGGATCACTCCGGCCTGCCTGAGCAGCGCGGACACCGTGGCGTGCGGCAGCCGCGTCGCCCGTACCGCGTGTCCTTGCGGCGCCGACCCCTCGCCCTGCACCACGACCAGCGGCTTCGCCGCCGCCGTCCGCCGCGACAGACGCGTGAACTTGCGCGGGTTGCCGATGGACTCCAGGTACATGAGGACGACGTCGGTGTCGGGGTCGTCGTACCAGTACTGGAGGACGTCGTTGCCCGAGACGTCCGCGCGGTTGCCCGACGACACGAAGGTGGACACGCCCGTGGTGCCGGTGACGCCGCCGCCCCGCCGGTGCAGCCGGGACAGCAGGGCGATGCCGATGGCGCCGGACTGGGCGAACAGGCCGATGCGGCCGGGGCGGGGCATCTCGGGCGCGAGGGAGGCGTTCAGGCGGACGTCGGCGGCGGTGTTGATGATCCCGAAGGCGTTGGGGCCGATGATCCGCATGCCGTACGTGCGCGCGTGCCGGACGAGTTCGCGCTGGCGTTCGCGGCCGTCCGGGCCGCTCTCCGCGTACCCGGCGGCGAGGACGACGAGGCCCTGGACGCCGTGTTCGCCGCACTCGGTGACGACGTCGGGGACGTGCTCGGCGGGTACGGCGACGACGGCCAGGTCCACCGGCCCGTCGATGTCCCGGACGGATCGGTGGGCGGGCACCCCGTCGACCTCCTTGAGGTCCGCCGGGAAGGCCTGGTTCACGGCGTGCAGGCGGCCGGTGAAGCCGGCTTCGCGGAGGTTTCCGAGGACGCTGCGGCCGACCCCGCCGGGCGAGCGGCCGACACCGATCACGGCCACGGATCCGGGCGCCAGCAGCCGTCGTACCGAACGGGCCTCCGCGCGCTGCTCCCGCGCGCGCTGGACCGCGAGGGAGCGGTCCGTGGGTTCCAGGTCGAACTCCAGGCGGACGACGCCGTCCTCGAAGCTGCGCTGCTGGGTGTAGCCGGCGTCCATGAACACCTTGATCATCTTGGTGTTGGCGGGCAGCACCTCGGCGGCGAAGCGGCGGATCCCGCGCTCGCGCGCGACGGCGGCGATGTGCTCCAGGAGAGCGGAGGCGACGCCTCTCCCCTGGTGGGCGTCCTGGACGAGGAAGGCCACCTCGGCCTCGTCGGCGGGCGCGGAGGCGGCCATGCCGCCCGGGCCAATGCGGTCATAGCGTACGGTTGCGATGAACTCGCCGCCGATGGTGGCCGCGAGTCCCACCCTGTCCACAAAGTCGTGGTGCGTGAAGCGGTGGACGTCCTTGGCGGAGAGCCTGGGGTACGGCGCGAAGAAGCGGTAGTACTTCGACTCGTCCGAGACCTGCTCGTAGAAGCTGACCAGGCGGTCGGCGTCGTCGACGGTGATGGGCCGGATGCGCGCGGTGCCGCCGTCGCGCAGTACCACGTCCGCCTCCCAGTGGGACGGGTACTCGTGCCGGTCCTGCGGGTCCGCCGGGGTCTGCATGGGCCCCAGAGTACGGCTCGCGTCCGACAACGGCGCGAGGCAGTCTGTGCAGGACGGAAGTCGGGCCGAGGCCGCGGTCCGACGACACACCCGGAGGGGGCCCATGCCCGCTCCGGGGATGCTTCACGATATGGGAAACTGGTCTAGACAACCCTGAAAACCGAAGGGCAGCATCACATGGCTGAGCGCCGCGTCAACGTCGGCTGGGCCGAGGGTCTCCACGCCCGCCCCGCTTCCATCTTCGTCCGGGCCGCCACGGCCGCAGGTATCCCGGTGACGATCGCCAAGGCCGACGGCAACCCCGTCAACGCGGCCTCCATGCTGGCTGTCCTGGGCCTGGGCGCCCAGGGCGGCGAGGAGATCGTCCTCGCCTCCGAGGCCGAGGGCGCGGACGCCGCCCTCGACCGCCTCGCCAAGCTGGTCGCCGAGGGTCTCGAGGAGCTCCCCGAGACCGTCTGAGCGCCATAGCGCCCGCACCTCACGACCGAGGCCGCGCCACCCCGTTCGAGGGCGGCGCGGCCTCGCCGTTTCCGTCTCCCGGCTTTACCCGGCGTCGATGCCCGCTCGCACACGGCAGGTCTTTTGCACCGCGCCGAACATTTGCAGCGGGCACGCGAATGACATGCCACCGGGAATTCCCGGCACGCATGAATAAGGGCAGCGGAAATACGGCTCCACCGAATAACACCTCTTTGTATACGGTGCGCGTGTTAATGCCGCAGGCCCGACATGTTTACGGGGTGTTGCGAAGTCCTCACACCGTTCGCCCGGTCCGCGCCGCCGGCGAAACGCAGCCGGTGCGCAGCCGTCGAGCGCTCGGTGTGCAGTGCGGTGACCGCCCGTGCACGCTCTCCGTCGCCACGTGTCACCGCGTCCACGATGGCGCCGTGCTCGGCCCAGGAGTCCACGGGGTCGGCGGGCGCGTCGACGGTGTACATCCAGGCGATCTTGTGCCGCAGCTGGGTGAGTGTCGAGGTCAGGGCCTGGCTGCCGGAGGCCTGGGCGAGCGTCTCGTGGAACCAGCCGCCCAGCGAGCGCAGGTCCTCGCTGTTGCCCCGCCTGGCCCGCTCCTGGCCCAGCCGGACGAGTCCGCGCAGCACCTTGAGGTGGGCCTCGGTGCGGCGCTGGGCCGCCCGGGAGGCGCCGAGCGGCTCCAGGAGCAGGCGCATCTCCAGCAGGTCGGCGGCCTCCTGCTCGGTCGGTTCGGCGACGCACGCGCCCGCGTGCCGGCGCGTCACCACGAAGCCCTCGGCCTCCAGGGTGCGCAGGGCCTCGCGGACGGGGACGCGCGAGACGCCGTAGCGGCGGGCCAGGAGTTCCTCGGTGAGCCGGCTGCCGCGCTCGTAGACACCCGCGACGATGTCGTCCCGGATCGCAGTGCATACCGAGTGCGCCGGAATACGCATGTCCGACCTCCGCCTTAATCCCCGTGAAACGCCGCCGAGTGGCGCCCGTTCGGTGACTCTATTGCAATGAGCGGGAATTTCCGACGGCGGGCCGGAATCCAGGGATATATTTTGGACACCGGGGGCACGAAAACGGCGAAAGCCCCGGCTCGGGGCCGGGGCTTCGAAGGATCTCGCGGTGCTCACATCATCCGCGTCACACGTTCACGCCGTGCTTGCGGAGGTAGGCGACCGGGTCGACGTCGGAGCCGTACTCCGGGGTCGTGCGGGCCTCGAAGTGGAGGTGCGGTCCGGTCGTGTTGCCGGTCGAGCCGGAGAGGCCGATCTGCTGGCCCGGGGTGACCTTCTGGCCCACCGAGACGCCGATGGACGACAGGTGTCCGTACTGCGTGTACATGCCGTCGGCCATCTTGATGACGATCTGGTTGCCGTACGCCCCGCCCCAGCCCGTGGAGACGACCGTGCCGGTGCCGACCGCGTGCACGACCGTGCCGCTGGCCGCGTGGAAGTCGATTCCGGTGTGGGTGCCGGAGGACCACAGGGAGCCGCCGGTCTTGTAGCCGGTGGAGACGTACGAGTCGGAGATCGGCGCGACGAAGGCGTTCAGGAGCTTGCGCTCGGCCTCGCGGGCGGCGCGCACCTTGGCCTCGCGCTCCTTCTTGGCCTCTGCCGCGGCCTGCTTGCGGGCGGCCTCCTCGGCCGCCTTGCGTTCGGCGGCGGCCTGCTGCGTGGCGGCCTGGGCGTCGATCTGGTCGGCGACCGAGTCGCTGACCGTGATGACCGGGGTGAGGCCGGTCTGCTCGACGGAGTTCTCGGCGGCGAGCGCCGGAGCGGCCGAGACGGTGCCGATGACACCGGTGGTGGTGAGGGCCGCGATACCGGCGGCCTGCGCGGTGGTGCGCTTCACCCGGCCGGGACGACGGTGCTTCCCGGAGGCGCACATGAACGCCATGTAGAGGCTGGTCCTTTCCTTCCCTCTCGCCTACCGGGTTAGCTGACGGGTTCGGAGCAGGAAGGTCTCCTACGGGCCCCCTCGCGACACGCGCGGGCGCCCGATTCACCCCAGGGACTGCATGGGTCCCCGGCTCCCCTGGCTCGCGCCGTACGGGGACTCGGCGATGACTGTCCGGTGCCGCGGGCGCGGCGCAGTGCCTGACGGACAGCCCGGAAGAACCTATGAGGGCGTGCTTTCAATACCCAAACGAATCGCGGTTTTTGTAGCGCATCCCACAGGGCAGACAGGCAACCTCCGCCCCAATTCGGACATACGAGAGCCCTGGTGGCCGACGGCCACCAGGGCTCCGCACGCGCGCGTGGAGCTATGTGGAGCTACGCGTGGAACTGCGTGGAACTGCGTGGAACTGCGTGGAACTACTCCGCCGCGACGACGGTGACTTCGCCGATCCCGAGCGCCTCGACGGGCTCCTTGATCTGTGCCGCGTCACCGACGAGCACGGTCACCAGCCGGTCCACCGGGAAGGCGTTCACGACCGCCGCGGTGGCCTCCACCGTGCCGGTGCCCGCGAGTTGGCGGTACAGCGTGGCCTGGAAGTCGTCCGGCAGGTACTGCTCGACCTGGTCGGCCAGGGTGCCGGCGACGGCCGCCGCCGTCTCGTACTTGAGCGGCGCCACACCGACGAGGTTCTGCACGGCGACATCGCGCTCGGCGTCCGTGAGGCCCTCGGCGGCGAGCTTGCGCAGCACCGTCCACAGGTCCTGGAGGGCGGGGCCGGTGTTCGGGGTGTCCACGGAGCCGCTGATGGCCAGCATCGAGGCGCCGCTGCCGTCGGGGGCGGAGCGCAGGACCTGCCCGAAGGAGCGGACGCCGTAGGTGTAGCCCTTCTCCTCGCGCAGGACGCGGTCCAGGCGGGAGGTGAGGGTGCCGCCGAGGCAGTAGGTGCCGAGCACCTGGGCGGGCCAGACGCGGTCGTGCCGGTCGGAGCCGACGCGGCCGATGAGCAGCTGCGTCTGGACGGCGCCGGGGCGGTCCACGATGACGACACGGCCGGTGTCGTCGGCGCTGATCGAGGGAACCGGCCGGGGCTGGGCGGTGGAGCCGTGCCAGGCGCCCAGGGTCTCGCCGAGCAGCTCGTCCAGGTCGATACCGGTCAGATCGCCGACGACGACCGCGGTGGCGGTGCCGGGGCGGACATGCCGGTCGTAGAACGCGCGGACGGCGGCCGCGTCGATCTTCTCGACCGTGTCCTCGGTGCCCTGACGCGGACGGGACATCCGCACGGTCGCCGGGAACAACTCCTTGTAGAGCTCCTTGGCGGCCCGGCGGCTGGGGTTGGCCAGCTCGTGCGGGATCTCGTCGAGGCGGTTGCGCACCAGCCGCTCGACCTCGCTGTCGGCGAACGCGGGCGCCCTGAGGGCGTCGGACAGCAGCCCGAGGCCCTTGGCGAGGCGGGAGGCCGGGACCTCCAGGCTGATGCGGACGCCGGGGTGGTCGGCGTGCGCGTCGAGCGTGGCGCCGGCCCGCTCCAGCTCGGCGGCGAACTCCTCGGCGGAGTGCCTGTCGGTGCCCTCCGAGAACGCGCGCGCCATGATGGTGGCAACGCCGTCCAGGCCCGCCGGTTCGGCGTCCAGGGGCGCGTCGAGAAGCACCTCGACGGCGACGACCTGCTGGCCGGGGCGGTGGCAGCGCAGCACCGTCAGGCCGTTGTCCAGGGTGCCGCGCTCGGGGGCCGGGAAGGCCCAGGGCCTGGCCTCGCCCGGCTGGGGCTGCGGATGGAAGTCCATGCTGGCGAGCTCGGTCACTTGGCCGTCTCCTCGTTATCGTTGCCGGCCTCTACGGTCGCTTCCTGCTCCGGGTCCTCGCCGCGCCCCGCCTCCTGGGTGTGCTCCGCGGACTCCGCGGACAGCGGCTCGTAGACGAGCACCGCGCGGTTGTCGGGCCGCAGACGGGCCTTGGCGACCTCCTGGACCTCCTCGCGGGTGACCTGGAGGACGCGCTGGACGGCGTTCAGGGCGAGCTGCGGGTCGCCGAACAGGACGGCGAACCGGCACAGTTCGTCCGCGCGGCCCGAGACGGTGCCGAGCCGGTCCAGCCACTCGCGCTCCAACTGGGCCTGGGCTCGCTCCATCTCCTCGGGCGTGGGGCCCTCCTCGGCGAACCGGGCGAGCTCCTCGTCGATGGCGGCCTCGATGACCGGCACCTCGACGTCACCGGAGGTCTTCACGTCCAGCCAGCCCAGGGAGGGCGCCCCGGCGAGCCGCAGCAGGCCGAAGCCGGCCGCGACGGCCGTACGGTCGCGCCGTACCAGGCGGTTGTAGAGGCGGGAGGACTCACCGCCGCCGAGGACGGTGAGGGCCAGGTCGGCCGCGTCGGACACGCGCGTGCCGTCCTCCGGGAGCCGGTAGGCGGCCATCAGCGCCCGCGCGGGGACCTCCTCGACGACGACCTCGCGCAGCTGCTCGCCCATGATCTCGGGCAGGGAGCCGTCGCGCGGGGCGGGCTTGCCGTCGTGCGCCGGGATGGAGCCGAAGTACTTCTCGATCCAGGCGAGCGTCTGCTGCGGGTCGATGTCGCCGACGACCGACAGGACGGCGTTGTTGGGCGCGTAGTACGTGCGGAAGAACGCGCGGGCGTCCTCCAGGGTGGCCGCGTCCAGGTCGGCCATCGAGCCGATCGGCGTGTGGTGGTAGGGGTGGCCCTCCGGGTAGGCGAGGGCGGTCAGCTTCTCGAACGCCGTGCCGTAGGGCACGTTGTCGTAGCGCTGGCGGCGCTCGTTCTTGACGACGTCCCGCTGGTTCTCCATCGACTCGTCGTCCAGGGCGGCGAGCAGGGAGCCCATCCGGTCGGCCTCCAGCCAGAGGGCGAGCTCCAGCTGGTGGGCGGGCATGGTCTCGAAGTAGTTGGTGCGCTCGAAGCTCGTGGTGCCGTTGAGCGAGCCGCCCGCGCCCTGGACGAGCTCGAAGTGGCCGTTGCCCTTCACCTGGGCGGAGCCCTGGAACATCAGGTGCTCGAAAAGGTGAGCCAGACCGGTACGGCCCTTGACTTCGTGCCGGGAGCCGACGTCGTACCAGAGGCAGACCGCCGCGACCGGGGTCAGGTGGTCCTCGGAGAGCACCACCCGCAGACCGTTGGCCAAGCGGTGCTCGGTCGCTGTCAGGCCTCCGGAGCCTGCCTCGGCCGTGGTCGTGTGACCCATGGGCATGTACGTCCCTTCGCTCGCGGAAGCGGTCTAGAACCGGCTTTTTCTGCCGGTCCTGCCACTGTATGCAAGCGTGCGGGGACCCGGCGAAGTTCCCGCACGACGTACGCCCAGAGCGGATCGCGTAGCCTGCGTCCCACCCGCTTCCGAACGCCTCCGAGGCACCGGGGCGGGCCGCGGAGACCGGGTCCTGGCCCGGGTTGTCAGTACCGCGGTCCACAATGGTCCGCGTCAGATCCGTTCACGCATGAGCAAGGAGCCGGCAGCGATGGCCCGCCGCAGCACGAAGACCCCGCCGCCCGACGACTCGTTCGAGGAGAGAATCCTCGATATCGACGTCGTGGACGAGATGCGCGGCTCCTACCTCGAGTACGCGTACTCGGTCATCTACTCGCGCGCCCTGCCGGACGCCCGCGACGGTCTCAAGCCGGTGCACCGGCGGATCGTCTACCAGATGAACGAGATGGGGCTGCGCCCCGAGCGCGGCTATGTGAAGTGCGCGCGTGTGGTCGGCGAGGTGATGGGCAAGCTGCACCCGCACGGCGACGCGTCGATCTACGACGCGCTGGTGCGCATGGCCCAGCCGTTCTCGATGCGGGTCCCGCTGGTCGACGGCCACGGCAACTTCGGTTCGCTGGGCAACGACGACCCGCCGGCCGCCATGCGGTACACCGAGTGCCGGATGGCCGAGGCGACCAGCCTGATGACCGAGTCGATCGACGAGGACACGGTCGACTTCGCGCCCAACTACGACGGCCAGGAGCAGGAGCCGGTGGCGCTGCCCGCCGCGTTCCCGAACCTGCTGGTCAACGGCTCGTCGGGGATCGCCGTCGGCATGGCGACCAACATGCCGCCGCACAACCTCGGCGAGGTGATCTCGGCGGCCCGGCACCTGATCCGCTACCCGAACGCGGACCTTGAGACGCTGATGAAGCACGTCCCGGGCCCCGACCTGCCCACCGGCGGCCGGATCGTCGGCCTGGAGGGCGTGCGGGACGCCTACGAGACGGGCCGCGGCACCTTCAAGATCCGGGCGACGGTGGAGGTGGAGACGGTGACGGCCCGCCGCAAGGGCCTGGTCATCACCGAACTGCCGTTCACGGTCGGCCCCGAGAAGGTCATCGCCAAGATCAAGGACCTGGTCAACGCCAAGAAGCTGCAGGGCATCGCCGACGTCAAGGACCTCACCGACCGCGAGCACGGGCTGCGTCTGGTCGTCGAGATCAAGAACGGCTTCGTGCCGGAGGCGGTCCTGGAGCAGCTCTACAAGCTGACGCCGATGGAGGAGTCCTTCGGCATCAACAACGTGGCCCTGGTGGACGGCCAGCCGCTCACCCTGGGCCTCAAGGAACTCCTCGAGGTCTACCTCGACCACCGCTTCGAGGTGGTCCGCCGGCGCAGCGAGTTCCGCCGCACCAAGCGCCGCGACCGTCTCCACCTGGTCGAGGGTCTGCTGACCGCCCTGGTCGACATCGACGAGGTCATCCGGCTGATCCGCTCCAGCGAGAACAGCGCCGAGGCCAAGCAGCGCCTGATGGAGCGCTTCTCGCTGTCGGAGATCCAGACCCAGTACATCCTCGACACGCCGCTGCGTCGCCTCACCAAGTACGACCGAATCGAGCTGGAGGCGGAGAAGGAGAAGCTGACCGCGGAGATCGCCGAGCTGACCCGGATCCTGGAGTCGGACGCGGAGCTGCGCAAGCTGGTCTCGGCCGAACTGGCCGCGGTGGCCAAGAAGTTCGGCACCGAGCGGCGTACGGTCCTGCTGGAGGCGTCGGGTGCGGCGGCGGCCGTGGTGCCGCTCCAGGTGGCCGACGACCCGTGCCGGGTGCTGCTGTCCTCGACGGGCCTGCTGGCGCGCACGACGAACGGCGAGCCGTTCCCGGAGGACGCCGACGGACGGCGCGCCAAGCACGACGTGATCGTCTCTGCGGTCCCGGCGACCGCGCGCGGCGAGATCGGCGCGGTGACCTCGACGGGCCGGCTGCTCCGGATCAATGTGGTCGACCTGCCGCAGCTCCCGGAGACGGCGACCGCGCCGAACCTGGCGGGCGGTGCGCCCCTGTCCGAGTTCCTCTCCCTGGAGGACGGCGAGACGGTGGTCTGCCTGACCACGCTGGACGAGTCCTCGCCGGGGCTCGCCCTCGGCACCGAGCAGGGCGTGGTCAAGCGTGTGGTCCCCGACTACCCGTCCAACAAGGACGAGTTGGAGGTCATCACCCTGAAGGAGGGCGACCGGATCGTCGGCGCGGTGGAGCTGCGTACCGGCGAGGAGGACCTGGTCTTCATCACGGACGACGCGCAACTGCTGCGCTACCAGGCCTCCCAGGTGCGTCCGCAGGGCCGTCCGGCGGGCGGTATGGCGGGCATCAAGCTCATCGAGGGTGCGAAGGTCATCTCGTTCACGGCGGTGGACCCGGCGGCCGAAGCGGTGGTGTTCACGGTGGCAGGCTCGCGCGGCACGCTCGACGACTCCGTGCAGACGACGGCCAAGCTGACCCCGTTCGACCAGTACCCGCGCAAGGGCCGCGCCACCGGCGGTGTGCGCTGCCAGCGGTTCCTGAAGGGCGAGGACTGCCTGTCCTTCGCCTGGGCGGGCCCGGTCCCGGCGAAGGCGGCCCAGAAGAACGGCACCCCGGCCGAGCTCCCGGAGATCGACCCGCGCCGCGACGGCTCCGGCGTGTCGCTGCAGAAGACCGTGTCGGTGGTGGCGGGCCCGGTCTAGGCCTCGGCCTGGTCGTAGTCGTACTCGTCACCCTGTACGTACCGCAGGACGCCCCACATGCCGTGCTCGTCGGCGTGTGGGGCGTCGTTCGTGCACGCCTCCAACTCCTTGCGCAGGGCGGGCGCGTCGATGCCCGAGCCGATGAGCACGAGCTGCGTCAGCCGTTCCTCGTCCGGCCCCCAGGCCTCCGGGTAGAAGCGCAGGAACCGCCCCACGGCATGCACGCCGTACCGGTTCCCGGTGTCGTACGGCCCGAAGTCGACGTACCCCTTGATCCGGTAGAGCCCCGCGGGCCGGCTGTCGAGAAAGGTCATGAGCCTGCGGGGGTCGAGCGGCAGCTCCGAGACGAAGGACAGACTGTCGTACGCGGTGTGCAGATGCCCCTCGTGCTCGCCCTCGGAGTCATGATCGTGCAGGTCGTCGAAGGACAACTGCCCGATGCGCTCCTCGCCGGGCCGGCAGTCGAACAGGTACTCGGGATCGATACGGCCGTAGGTGGCCGGTACGACGGCGGCGGCCCGGTCGGTGAGCGACCGCACCAGCTCCAGGACACGCTCACCGCCCCGCTCGGCCCGGTCGAGCTTGTTCACGACGACGAGGTCCGCGAGGGCGAGATGCCGGTCGATCTCGGGGTGCCGGGCGCGCGTGCCGTCGAACTCGGCGGCGTCCACGACCTCGACGAGGCCGCCGTAGACGATCCCGGGATGTTCGCTGGCGAGCAGCATCCGGACGAGTTCCTGGGGTTCGGCGAGACCGCTGGCCTCGATCACGATGACGTCGATACCGGTGGCCGGGTTCGCGAGCCGCTCCAGGTACACGTCCAGCTCACTGGCGTCGACGGCACAGCACAGGCACCCGTTCCCCAGCGAGACGGTCGAGTCGCCGAGGGCGCCGGCCACGGCCATGGCATCGATCTCGATGGCGCCGAAGTCGTTGACGATCGCCCCGATCCGGCTGCCGCCGCTGCGGTGCAGCAGGTGGTTGAGGAGCGTGGTCTTCCCCGAGCCCAGGAATCCGGCGAGTACGACGACCGGGATCTGCCGGGGGCTGCGGTGGTGCTCCAACAGGGGGCCTTCCTGACGTGGACGCGCGCACCGACTCGCGGGTCGGCACACCTCCGGGGATCGAATGCCACCCCAGGATACGAGCGGCACGAACCTCGCGAAGCGAACGGTTGTCAGCAGCACACGCGGGGCAGACGTTGGGCAAGGCGCCGGTTCGTGCGACCCTCGCTTCCTTCTGTGCGCCTCTTCTCCGCCTCCCCGCCGACCACATCGGCTCGGCACCCTGGGAGACGGCAAGCGCCGCCCACCGCTCGCCGGTCCCCGTCAACCACCCCGCACTCCGACGCCCGGCGGACGGTCGCGTGATTCGGGGGTTGACATGACCACACAGAAGACTGGGATACGAGGGTGCATCTGCTTCGCTGCGGCCGGACTGGCCGCAGCGGCCGTGGCGGGCGCCCTACTGGCCCAGCAGCGGCGGGCCCGTGAAACGTATCTGCTCGAGCAACAGCACCACACCGATCTCGCCCGCCAGCAGCGTCTCCAGTGGGAGCTGCTGAGCAAGGCCATCGAGGACCCTTCCCTGGCAGCGGTGCTGGACACCCATGGCGGCGCCGTACCGCCCTCGAAGCATCGTCAGTTCCTCTTCGCCAACGCGCTTTACTCCAACGCCCTGCTCGCGTACCGCATCCAGGTGGTGACCTGGGAAGAGTTGCACGGATATCTCCGGATCACCTGCCAGAACCCGATCTTCCGAGAGTACTGGGAGGCCACCCGCCATCATCGAAGCAGCCTTGCCGGTTCCTCCGACGAGGCCCGCGTGGGCCGGATGATGGACAGCCTGATCGAGGACCTGGAGGAAGCCGACACCGACGAGTGGTGGGTGATCGGCGAGCCACCCGAAGAAGCCCCCTGAGCTGCGTCAACTGACACTCGCACATAGCACGCTTCAGCGAATCAACAGCAGGAACAACAGCCACGCTGTTTTACTTGCCCTGTTCTTTGTCCCATCTCAACGCAAGGATCGGGGTTCTGTTGAAAATTCTGCGCCGCCTTGGCGCGTCGCCACGCGAGCGAGGCAGCCTGAACGGCCAAACCTGCCCAGACATCTTCGAACTGGCTGACGGCCGCTTCGCCGTCATCGGTACGGAGGCGACGGCAGAGCTCGAACACATGTTGCCCTCCGACGCCGGTCGCGCGGACTACGAACGCATCGTCATCATCACGCGGGAGACGCTGGTACACGCCAAGGCGGACATTCCCGACTCCTGAACCGTGACCGCTCGGGCAGCGAGCCGATCCATCGCCTCGTCGCGTCCCAGCCGCCGCACACCAGCGTTGAGCGGTTCAAGACCCGCCCTCACCCAGCAGGACCACCCCGCCCCTGCCTGCACGGCCGTCCGGGCCCGGCACCATCGTGCCGGGCCTCGTGTGTTCCCGGTCGCCCAGGGTCACGCCATCTGGGGCACCGCCGCCGGCGCCACCGGCCCCACATACCGTGCCACCGGGCGGATGATCTTCGAGTCCGCCGCCTGTTCCAGGATGTTGGCGCTCCAGCCGACCACGCGGGCCGCCGCGAAGGTCGGGGTGAACATCTCGCGGGGCAGGCCGCAGAGTTCCATGACCACGCCCGCGTAGAACTCGACGTTGGTGTGGAGTTCGCGACCGGGCTTCAGTTCGGCGAGGATGCGCTCGACGTGGCGTTCGACCTCGACGGCGAAGTCGACCCGGGGACCGCCGAAGCCCTGGGCGATCTCGCGCAGCATGCGGGAACGCGGGTCCTCCGTGCGGTAGACCGCATGCCCGAAACCCATCACGCGGTCGCCGGCGAGCACCCGCTCACGGATCCACGGGTCGATCCGGTCCGGCGCCCCGATCGCGTCCAGGGTTTCCAGTGCCCGGCTGGGCGCGCCGCCGTGCAACGGCCCGGAGAGCGCGCCGACGGCTCCCACCAGACAGGCCGCGACGTCCGCGCCCGTCGACGCGATGACCCTCGCGGTGAACGTTGATGCATTGAATCCGTGATCAATGGTTGAGATCAAGTATTGCTCGACCGCACGCGCCCGCCGGGGATCGGGTTCCGAACCCGTCAACATGTAGAGGTAGTTGGCGGCGTACGAGAGATCCTCACGGGGCTCCACGGGGTCGAGCCCCTGTCCGAGCCGGTACAGCGCGGTGAGCAGTGTCGGTACGGCCGCACAGGCGGCGACCGTGTCGGCCCGCCGCCGGTCCGCGTCGATGTCGTACACCGGCCGGAACCCCTGGGCCGCGCCGAGCAGCGAGAGCGCGGTGCGCATCCCGGCCAGAGGTCCGGACCTGCCGCTCGCCGCGGCCACCGCGGACAGGGCCGCCCGGACCCCGTCGGGCAGGCGGCGCAGTGCCGCGGTCTCGGCGGCGAAGGCGGTGGCGCGCTCCGCGTCCGGCAGTTCACCGTGGATCAGCAGGTGCCAGACGTCCTCGAAGCCGCGGGTGCGCGCGAGTTCGACGGCCGAGTACTGGCGGTAGTGGTAGAAGCCCTCGACTCCCCGGACATCACCGACCTCGGTGTCCGTGACGACGACGCCGGCCAGCCCGCGCGGTACCTCGACCAGAGTCGACGCGGTCCTGTTGACGGTCATGACGTGCCTCCGTTTTCCTCCCTGAACTTGATTCGACTGTCTATGATTGACTCAGATCTTGTCAATATTGATTGATTCAATGCATGTCGAAGGCGGCTACGGTGGCGCCCATGCGCGATCAACAACCCGTTCCCGGCAGTCCCGCGCGGCGGCTGAGCACCAAGGAGACCGCCGAGCTGCTCGGCGTGAAGCCCGAGACCGTCTACGCCTATGTGAGCCGCGGTCAGCTCAGAAGCAGGCGTGAACCCGGTGGCCGCGCCAGCACCTTCGACGCCAAGGAGGTGGAGGCGCTCGCCCGGCGCAACCGGCGGGAGGCCGTGGGGAGTCCGGGTTCCGGCGGCGATCTTTCGGTCCGCACCCGGATCACTCTGATCGACAAGGATCGGTACTTCTTCCGGGGCGTCGACGCCACCGAGCTCGCCGCACGCCACTCCTACGAAGAAGTGGCCGAGTGGCTGTGGACGGGCCGGATGAACCGGGGCATGACCTTCACCGCCCCGGAGGCCACCGTCGCCACCGCCCGCCGGGCCGTCGACGCACTACCGGAACACACCTCCCCCACCGACCGGTTGCGGGTGGCCACGATCGCCGCGGCCGCCGAGGACCCGCTGCGCTTCGACCTGTCCGAGGAGGCCGTCCTCGGCACCGCGCGCGTGCTGATCCCCACGCTGGTGACCGCCCTGCCGGTGCAGCACCGGCGCCGCCACGACGACGGCCCGCTGGCCCATCGCCTGTGGCGCCGGCTGACCGGTATCGACCCGGACGACGCCGCCGTGCGCGTCCTGGACACCGCGCTCGCGCTGCTCGTCGACCACGACCTGGCCGCCTCCACGCTCGCGGTCCGGGTCGCCGCCTCCGCGCGCGCCCACGCGTACGCGGCCGTGTCGGCCGGGCTCGGCGTCCTCGAAGGCCCGCTGCACGGCGCCTCCAGCGGCCTCGCCCACCGGATGCTGCTCGACGTCCTCGACCAGGGCACCGCCGTCACGGTGATCGCGGACGAACTCCGCGCGGGCCGCCGTATCCCCGGACTCGGCCACCGCCTCTACCAGGGCGAGGACCCGCGCGCGAGTGCCCTGTTCGCGCTCCTGGAGGAGGTCCCTCGCGCGCAGCCCGCCCTGCTCGCGGCCCGGGACATCGTCGCCACGACCGCCCGGCACACCCCGCTGCACGCCAATGTCGACCTGGCGCTGGCCGTGTTCACGGCCTCCTGCGGCATGCCCGCCACCGCGGGCGAGACGATCTTCGCCGTCGCCAGGACGGCCGGCTGGATCGCCCATGCCCTGGAGGAGTACGGCGAACGCCCGCTGCGGATGCGTCCCAGCGGCCACTACGTCGGTCCGAAGCCGCCACAGCCGCTGCCCGAGTAGCCCCGCGGACAGCGCGAACGGCCGAGGCCGGAAGTCACCCCGGGTGAAGTCAGGTTAGGCTCACCTCTGTGAGTAGGTGCGCAACCGTCTCCCGGATGCTCGACGAGCCCGTTTCCGGCACCGCCGCCACCGCGACGACGTGGCTGCTGCTGGAACAGCCCGGCCCGTGGGGTGCCAAGGCGCTCACTTCGACCCATCTGGACCCCACGCTGGGCCGCGCCCTGGAGGCCGCCGCCGAGGGGACCGGCGTACGGGTCGCGCTCATCCGCCGGCCCGGTCGCCACGCCGACCCCGGCACCCCCGCCGTACGCCAGGTGTACGTGGCCCACACCGTCCCCGGGAACGTCTGGCTGCACAGCGCCACCACCCGCGACCCGCGGCAGCTGCTCGGCCTCGACTTCGCCGCGCTGGGCGCGGGCGACCACCGTTCGTTCGGCACGGCGCTCGGCGGCCGGCCGCACGCGGGCAGCCCGCTCGCGCTCGTCTGCACCAACGGCAAGCGCGACCGCTGCTGCGCACTGCTGGGCCGCCCGCTCGCCGCCGAACTGGCCGTGTCCGGCGTACAGGGCACGTGGGAGGTCACCCATCTGGGTGGTCATCGTTTCTCACCGACCCTGCTCGTCCTGCCGTACGGCTATGCGTACGGTCGCGCCGAGGCCCATGCCGTCAAGGAGGTCCTGCACGGTGTCCAGGAGGGCCGTGTGGTGCTGGAGGGGTGCCGCGGCTGTTCCGCCTGGGAACGGCCCGGCCAGGCGGCCGAGCTGGCCGTGCGCGAGGCGGCGGGCGAGTACGCGGCGGGCGTGCTGAGCGTCGTACGGACCGAGGGCGCGGCCCCCCGCTGGGATGTCACCGTCGCCCACACCGACGGCCGCCGCTGGCGGGTGAGCGTGGCCCAGGGCGCCTCCCTGCCGCCCCGCCCGGAGAGCTGCGGGGTGTCGGTGCTGGGCTCGCCGGCCCGGATGGACGTGGTGTCGCTGCGGGAACTGCGGGCGACGACGGCGCTGGCGTGCTGATCCCGGTCTCCCCAAGAGGCGGTCAAGAGATCCACGCCACACCCCTTAAGCGCTGCTGGCCCGCGCACGTACCTTCGTGGGTATGAGCCCCACGCCCCCAGCGCGCCGTCTGCGCCCCCGGCTGCCCCGGAAGGTGTTCTCCCAGATCCTGCTGATGCAGTTGGCGATCGCGGCGGGGGTCGCGGTGCTCGCGACCGGACTCTTCCTGGCACCGCTGAGCAAACAGCTGGACCAGGAGGCGATGCGCAGAGCGCTGGCGATCGCCGAGACCACGGCCCAGGACCCGCAGATCGCCGAGGGCGTCCTGACCACCCGGCCCACCGTGGACGGGCCGGTGCAGGAGGAGGCGGAGCGGATCCAGAAGGCCACCCACGCCGAGTACATCGTGGTGATGGACCTGGGAGGATTCCGCTGGTCACACCCCACGCCCTCGGAGATCGGCCAGCATGTCTCGACCAGTCCCGACGAGGCACTGGCCGGCAAGGAGGTCATGCAGATCGACAGCGGCACCCTGGGGCGCTCCGCGCGCGGCAAGGTGCCGCTGTACGACTCGAAACACCGGATCATCGGGGCGGTCTCGGTCGGCATCGCCTACGACAGTGTGCGGGCGCGGCTGCTCGGCACGATCCCAGTGCTGTTCGCTTACGCCGGCGGCGCTCTCGCGGTCGGCGCCCTGGCCGCCTGGCTGATCTCCCGGCGGGTCCAGCGGCAGACCCGTGACCTGGCCTTCTCCGACATCTCCGCGCTGCTGGCGGAGCGCGAGGCGATGCTGCACGGCATCCGCGAGGGCGTCGTCGCCCTCGACCGCGGCGGCCGCATCCGCCTGCTGAACGACGAGGCGAGACGGCTCCTCGGCATCGGCGACGAGGCCGTCGGCCGCTCCCCGGACGAGGCGCTCGGCGAGGGCCGTACGACCGATGTCCTGGCCGGCCGGGTGACCGGCACCGATCTGCTCACGGTGCGCGGCCAGCGGGTGCTGGTCGCCAACCGCATGCCCACCGACGACGGCGGCGCCGTCGCCACCCTGCGCGACCGCACCGAACTGGAGCAGCTCGGCCGCGAACTCGACTCCACGCGCGGGCTGATCGACGCCCTGCGCGCCCAGGACCACGAGCACGCCAACCGTATGCACACCCTGCTCGGGTTCCTGGAGCTGGAGATGTACGACGACGCCGTGGAGTTCGTCGGCGAGGTGGTCGGCGACCACCGGGTCACCGCCGAGCAGGTCACGGAGAAGATCCAGGACCCGTTGCTGGCCGCCCTGCTGGTCGGCAAGGCGACCGTCGCGGCCGAGCGCGGGGTCGCCCTGTGGGTGTCCGACCGCACCTGGCTCCCGGACCGGCTGGTCGACCCGAGGGGCCTGGTCACGGTCGTGGGCAACCTGGTGGACAACGCGCTGGACGCGGTCGCCGGCACTCCGCACGCGCGCGTGGAGGTCGAGTTGTGCGCCGAGGGCCGCACGATCGTCCTCGGGGTGCATGACACCGGGCCGGGGATTCCGGCGGAGCAGCGGGAGTTGGTCTTCACCGAAGGGTGGTCCACCAAGAAGCCACCCGCGCACGGCAAGCGGGGCATCGGACTCTCCCTGGTGCGCCGGTTCGCCGAACGGCAGGGCGGCAGCGCGACCGTGGGCGAGGCGGACGGCGGGGGCGCCCGGTTCACGGTCGTACTCCCCGAGGCACTGACCGAACCGGAGCTGGCGCCGGCACCGGCGCTCGCACCGGCCGACACGGAGGCACGATGATCGAGGTCCTGGTCGTGGACGACGACACCCGGGTCGCCCGGGTCAACGCCGCCTACGTCGAGAAGGTGCCCGGGTTCCATGTGGCCGGCGCGGCCCACAACGCGGCCGAGGCCCTGCGCCGGCTGGAGACACTCCCCCGCCTGGACCTGGTCCTCATGGACCACTACCTGCCCGACGACACGGGCCTCGCCGTGCTCCAGGAGATGCGCCGGCGCGGCCATCAGACCGACGTGATCATGGTGACGGCGGCCCGGGACGTGTCGACCGTACAGGCGGCGATGCGGCAGGGCGCGCTGCAGTACCTGGTCAAACCGTTCGCGTTCGCGGGACTGCGCGCCAAGCTGGAGGCGTACGCGCGGCTGCGCCGCACTCTGGACGGCGGCGGCGAGGCCGAACAGGCCGAGGTGGACCGCATCTTCGGCGCCCTCTCCGCCCCGTCCGAACCCGGGCTGCCCAAGGGGCACTCCACCACCACCGCCGATCTGGTGCGCCAGTCGCTGATGAGCGCCGAGGGCCCGCTGTCGGCCCAGGAGATCGCCGAGCGGACCGGGGTGAGCCGCCAGACCGCCCAGCGTTACCTGAAGCTCCTGGAACGCACGGGACGGGCCCTGCTGACCCTCAAATACGGCGACGCGGGCCGCCCCGAACACCGTTACGTGTGGGCGACCCGCGCGTGAGTCGTGCTACTTGGCGGCCTCGACGAACTCCGTGGTGTACGTCTTGGCGAGGTCGACATCGGCGTTCTGGATGTTCGGGTTGAACGCCTTGAGCACCTTCTCGACGGTCGCGGGTCCGTTCGCGGGCATCACACCGTCGTCGGTGAACATCGGCAGCGTGCTCTTGATGGCCTCCGTGTAGAGCGTCTTGTCGCCCTGGGAGTAGTCGGCCGGCATCTTGGCCGCGATCTCGGCGGCATTGTGCGTGGACATCCACTTGAGCGTCTTGACGAATGCATTGGCCAACTTCTGGACGGTGTCCTTGTGCGCGTTCACCCAGTCCGTCTGCATGTACAGACTTGACGACGGGTACGGCCCGCCCAGCGCCTTCTGCGAGCCCTCGGGGGTGCGCATGTCGACAAGGACGTTGCCCGCCTTCTTGTCCAGGACCGTGGCGACCGTCGGGTCGGTCGTCATACCGCCGTCGATCGCGCCCTTCTGGAGCGCCGCTATGAACGTCGCTCCGGCCCCCACCGCGACCGGCGTGAACTCGCTGACCTTCACACCGTTCTTGACCGCGAGGTACTTGGTGAGGAAGTCGGTCGAGGAGCCCAGGCTCGTGACGCCGAGCTTCTTCCCCTTGAAGTCCTTGGGCGAGGTGATGTCGCCGGCCGCCTTGGTGGAGACGATCTCGACCTCGCCGGGCGCATGCGAGAACTGCACGACGGACTCGACCGCCTTGCCCTTGGTCTGCAGGTCGAGCGTGTGGTCGTAGAACCCGACGGTGCCCTGGACCTGCCCGGAGACGAGCGCGGTCTCGGCCTGGACGCCTGCGGGCTCGCTGAGCAGCTCCACGTCGAGGCCCTCGGCGTCGAAGTAGCCGAGCTGCTGGGTGAGCATGGCGGGCAGGTAGATGACCTTGTCCAGGCCACCGACCATGATCTTGACCTTCTCGCCCTTGCCGTCGCCCTTGCTGCCGGTGGCGGTGGAGCTGGCCGCGTCGTTGGCGCAGGCGGTGAGCGAGGAGAGGGCCAGCAGGCCGGCGGCGGCGAGCGAGGCGTATCTGGCGGTGTTGCGCATGGGGTTCACGTCCTTGTGAGAGGGCGGTGCGGGAGCAGGAGAAGGGCAGGGCTCAGCTGTCGGAGCCGGTCGGCTTCCAGCGGAAGATGCGGT
The DNA here is from genome assembly GCF_044767525.1 of Streptomyces sp. NPDC101234. NCBI lineage: Bacteria > Bacillati > Actinomycetota > Actinomycetes > Kitasatosporales > Streptomycetaceae > Streptomyces > Streptomyces sp. NPDC101234. The sequence continues at coordinate 133,963 of NZ_JBIWOA010000022.1, forward strand.
GCTCGACGAAGGTGAGGAGCCCTTCGGCGGCGAGGGCGACGACGGCGAGGATGACCATCGCGGCGTAGACGCCGGCCGGGTTGAAGGTGTTCTGCGACTGCGAGACGAGCAGGCCGATGCCCTTGGTGGCGCCGATGTACTCGCCGACGATGGCGCCGATGAGCGCGAAGCCGAAGCTCACGTGGAGGCTGGTGAAGATCCAGGAGGTGGCCGACGGGATGACCACCTGGAGGGTCACCCGGCGATCGCTGGCGCCCAGGATGCGGGCGTTGGCGACGAGGTTGCGGTCGACCTCGCGGGCGCCCTGGAAGGCGTTGAAGAACACCGGGAAGAAGACCAGCACCACGGCCGAGGCGACCTTGGAGGACGGGCCGAGCCCGAACCAGATCAGGAAGATCGGGGCGAGGACGATCCTGGGGATCGAGTTGAGCACCTTGATGAACGGACCGAGGACATCGGCGAGGAAGCTGATCCGCCCCAGCGCGATACCGAAGACGACACCGGTGATGACACCGATGACCCAGCCGAGCAGCGCCTCGTAGAGCGTGTACCAGATCTGCTCGCCCAGGGAGCCGAGCGCGGTGCCGTGCGTGACCCAGGTCCAGATCTGGTCCCAGATCTTCGAGGGCATCGAGAAGTTGAACGGGTCGATGACCTTGGTCCGGGACAGCAGCTCCCACAGGCCGAGGAACGCCACCAGAAGCAGCACGCGCACGGCGAACACGATGGCCTTGCGTCTGCGGGCGGCCTGGGCGCGTGTCTGGGCGCGGTCCGGGGTCTTGGCCGTCTCGACGACCGGGGTGCTGAGGGTGTCAGGCGACATGAGCGGCGCCCCTCTCACGGGTGATGCGGACCTCTTCGCCGAGGGACTCCCAGATCTCGCGGTAGATCTCGATGAACCGCGGCTCCAGACGCACCTTCTCGACCTTGCGCGGGCGGGGCAGGTCGATCTCGAAGACCTGCTTCACGGTCGCGGGCCCGGCGGTCATGACGACGACCTTGTCGGCCAGCGCGATGGACTCCTCCAGGTCGTGGGTGACGAACACGACGGAGGCGCCCGTGCCCTCCCACAGCTCGAGGAGTTCGTCCGACATCAGGGCCCGGGTCTGTACGTCGAGCGCGGAGAACGGCTCGTCCATGAGCAGGATCTCGGGGTCGTTGACGAAGGTCGCGGCGAGCGCCACACGCTTGCGCTGACCGCCGGAGAGCTGGTGCGGGTAACGGTCCTCGAAGGCTGCGAGACCGACCTTGGCCAGCCAGGCGCGGGCCTTGTCCCTGGCCTCCGCCTTGGGCACGCCCCGGAAGCGGGGGCCCGCCATCACGTTGGACAGCACGGTCCGCCAGGGGAAGGTGGCGTCCTGCTGGAAGACGAAGCCGACCTTGTCGCCGACGCCGGCCACCGGCTCACCGGCCACCAGCACCTCGCCCTCGCTGGGCTCCTCCAGCCCGCTGACCAGGGTCAGCGTGGTGGACTTGCCGCAACCCGTCGGCCCTACGACGGCCACGAACTCACCGCGCCCGACGGTGAGGTCGAGGTCGCGGACGGCCGTGTGCAGACCCCCCGACGGGGTCTTGAAGATCTTGCTCGCGCCCCGTAGCTCGATGGCGGGGCTGGTGTCTGCGCTCATGGGCCGGGACGGTAGGTGTGGTCCGCACCACAACAGCAGTCTTCTGGTCGCAAGCCGTTCTTTTGCTCGCAAGCACCTGTTGTGCTCTTTTTGCTCGCGCTACAACTGCGCAGACGAAACACGGGCTTAACGCTCGCCGGCCTTGAAGGAGAGGCCTGAATGATTGACGTCCTGGTGGTGGACGACGACTTCCGCGTCGCCGAGATAAACGCCAAGTACGTGGGAAAGGTTCCCGGGTTCCGGGTGGCCGCCCGCGCTCACAGCGCTGCCCAGGCCCTGGCCGCCGTCGAGCGCGGGACCATCGATCTGGTCCTGCTGGACCACTATCTGCCGGACCAGACCGGCCTCGAACTCGTCCACCGCATGCGGGAGCAGGGCCATGGCACCGACGTCATCATGATCACGGCCGCCAGCGATGTGACCACCGTCCAGCGGGCCATGCGTCTGGGCGCCCTGCACTACCTGGTGAAGCCGTTCACCTTCGCCGCGCTGCGGACCCGCCTGGACTCCTACGCGGCCCTGCGCCGCACGGTGGACCGGGTCGGCGGCCGGGGCCTGACGGGCCAGGAACAGGTCGACCGGATCTTCGGCGCCCTGCGCACCTCACCGGCCTCGTCCGCGCCCGGCCTGCCCAGCGGCCAGTCCGAACCCACGACCGACCTCATCTGCGGGGTCCTGCACCGCGCGGGCCACCCCCTCTCGGCCCACGAGGTGGCCGCCGAGACCGGCCTGAGCCGCTCCACCGCGCAGCGCTACCTCCGCCACCTGGAACAGGCCGGCCGCCTCCGTCTCTCCCTGAAGTACGGCGACACCGGACGTCCGGAGCACCGGTACGCATGGGTGGCGCCGTAGCGCCTTCGGTTCGGCACCGTTGTCCCTTCAGACCGCTCCCGCCCCGGTCAGCGACCGCACCTCGGTCTCCGCGTACTTGGCCTCGTCCGCGACCTCGTCCGAGGTGACCGTGCCGAGCCAGCCGGCGAGGAAGCCGAGCGGGATGGAGACGATCCCCGGGTTCTGCAACGGGAAGTACTGGAAGTCCACGCCCGGAAACAGCGAATCCGGGCTCCCCGACACCACCGGGGACAGCACGACCAGACCCAGGGCAGGGACCAGTCCGCCGTATACGGCCCACACCGCGCCGCGGGTCGTGAAGCCACGCCAGAACAGCGAGTACAGCAGCGCCGGCAGATTCGCCGAGGCCGCCACCGCGAAGGCCAGACCCACCAGGAAGGCGACGTTCATGTCCTTGGCCAGCAGGCCGAGGGCGATGGCCACCACACCGATGCCGACCGCCGACGCGCGCGCCACCGCCACCTCGCTGCGCTGCCTGGCATGCGGCCTGCGCAGCGAGGCATACAGGTCGTGGGCGACGGACGCCGAGGAGGCGAGGGTGATCCCGGCGACCACCGCGAGGATGGTGGCGAACGCGACGGCGGCGACGACCGCGAACAGAACCGTTCCGCCTGTGGAGCCCGCGCCGCCGCCCAGATCGAGCGCCAGCAGCGGCATCGCCGTGTTCCCCGACGCACTCGACGCGCGCACCGCATCCGGCCCGACGACGGCCGCCGCTCCGAAACCGAGCACGATCGTCATCAGATAGAAGCCGCCGATCAGCCCGATCGACCACACCGTCGAACGCCTGGCGGCCTTCGCGGTCGGCACCGTGTAGAAGCGGGACAGGATGTGCGGCAGCCCCGCCGTCCCCAGGACCAGCGCCAGCCCCAGGCTGATGAAGTCCAGTCGTGCGGTCCAGCTTCCGCCGTACCTCAGCCCAGGCGCCAGGAACGCCTGCCCGTGCCCACTGCGGTCGGCGGCCGTGAGCAGCAGCCGGTCGACGTCGCCGTGGAACCGCAGCAGCACCAGCACGGTCAGCGCCACCGTCCCGCCCATCAGCAGGACCGCCTTCACGATCTGGATCCAGGTGGTGGCCCGCATCCCTCCCAACGACACATAGATCACCATCAGCGCGCCGACCCCGATGACCGTCCACTCCTGGGCCGCCTCGCTCGTCCGCCCCAGCAGCAGCGCGACCAGGCTGCCCGCCCCCACCATTTGCGCCACCAAATAGAGAACGGACACCGTGACCGAGGAAGTTCCCGCCGCGATCCGGACGGGCCGCTCGCTCATCCGTGCGGCGATCACGTCGGCGAGCGTGAACCGCCCGCAGTTGCGGACGAGTTCGGCCACCAGGAACAGCACGACCAGCCACGCGACCAGGAAGCCCACCACATACAGCAGCCCGTCGTAGCCGAAGAGCGCGATGAGCCCGGTCACACCGAGGAAGGAAGCCGCCGACATGTAGTCGCCCGCGATGGCAAAACCATTCTCCATCGGGGAGAAGAGCCGGCCTCCGGCGTAGAACTCCTCGGCCGAACCACGCCGCTTCCGGCTCACCCAGGTCGTGATCCCGAGCGTCACGGCGACGAACACACTGAACAGCAGCAGGGCCAGGGTCTGATGACGGCCCGTCATGACTCACCACCTCGGACTCCGCGCGTCAGCTCCTGGGTGTCCCAGCGCAGGTCCAGCGCGGCACGATCCCTGCGCAGCCGCGCATGCCGGGCGTAGGCCCAGGTGAGCACGAACGTGGTGAGGAACTGCCCGAGCCCCGCGACCATCCCCACGTTCACCGCCCCCGCGACGGGCCTCGCCATCAGCCCGGGCACGGTCGTCGCGGTCACCACGTACCCCACGTACCAGGTGAGAAAGACGGCGACTCCCGGCACCACGAACCTTCGGTAACGGCTGCGCACCTCCTGGAAGGCCGCGCTGCGCTGCACCTCCAGATACACGTCACGGGCGCGAACTGCCGCCGCATCCGGCTCGGTTCGCGCGGCCGGCACGGGAGCCGGTGCCCCGGTGCCGTCCACCTCGCCCCAGCCGGAGGCCAGCGCGTCGTACCAGGGATCCTCGTACCTGACTTCTCGCGAGGCCGTGCCGTACTCGCCCTGGTCCTCGTGCCGTTCGGCCGGACTCTCGGAGCCGCCTCCGCCGTCACGGTGACGCCCGTTGCTTGACTGCATGCCCAAGGATGGACAGATCGGGAAGATCCCTGACTCTTCTTCCCCCGGGTCTCACCCCATCAGGTGACTCAATCCGCTGGTGGCCGCACCAATCCCTTTCCGTAGGCGTAACGCACCGCCTGGGCCCGGTCCTTGAGCCCCGTCTTGGCGAACAGGTTGTTGATATGCGTCTTCACGGTCGCGGTGGAGACGTGCAGCTTCCGGGCGATCTCCTGGTTGGTGAGCCCCTCGGCGATCAGCACCAGGACCTCGGTCTCCCGCGCGGTCAAGCCGTCGGGAGCCTCGGTGGCCGCGGGCGCCGGCTCGGACTGCGACAGCCTTTCCAGCAGCCGCCGTTGGATGCTCGGCGACAGTCCCGCGTCTCCCGAGAGCACGCTCTCCACAGCCCGCACGATCTCGTCGCCGCCCGCGTCCTTGGTGAGGTAGCCGCGGGCGCCGGCTCTCAGCGCCGGGAACAGCGACTCGTCGTCCGCGAACGTGGTGAGCACCACGACCTGTGTCCCGGGATACTCCGACCTGATCCGCCGGGTCGCCTCCACCCCGTCGCAACGCGGCATCCGCAGGTCCATCAGCACCACGTCCGGAGCGAGTTCGGCGACCAGCCGTACCGCCTCCTCCCCGTCGCCCGCCGCTCCGACGACCTCCACGCCGGGGAGCAGTCCGAGGAGCATCACGATGCCCTCCCTGACCACTGTCTGGTCGTCGGCGACCACCACCCGCGCGGGCTTCTTCACCCCCTCCGTCATACGGGCACCCTCAACCTCACCTCGAACCCCTCGTCGTCACGCCCTGCCTCCAGCGACCCGCCCAGCAACTCGGCCCGCTCCCGCATACCCAGCAGACCGTACCCGCCGCCCGCGCCGGTGAGTTCGCCGGGACGACCGCCCGAGTCCCGCACGTTCAGCGTCACTTCGTGCTCGCTGTAGTCCAGCCGTACCTGGACCTTGGCGCCGTAGGCATGCTTGCGGACATTCGTCAGGGCCTCCTGGGCGACGCGTCGTACGGTCTGTGACGCCTCGGCGGGCAGGGCCCTGCGTTCACCCGTCACGGTGACATCGGCGCCGTCGACCGACCCGACGATCTCCGTGAGGAAGTCCTCCAGCGGGGTCAGCTCACCGCGGAGGGCGGACAGTGCCTGGCGGGTCTCGGCGAGTCCGTCCCGGGCCATTCCCCGGGCGGCCACGACCCGTTCGAGGATCTGCTCCCGGTCGGCTCCGCGCTCGATCAGCAGCCGCGCCGCCTCCAGGTGCACCATCTGGGCCGAGAGGCTGTGGGCCAGTACATCGTGGATCTCCCGGGCGATCCTGGCCCGCTCCGCCAGCGCCGCCGACTCCGCCTCGGCCTCTCTCGCCGCGCGCTCCTGCGCCAGCAGCCGCTGGGCGCTGCCCCGGGCCTCGGCGTCGAGCCGCAGCACATAGCCGGCGAGGGCCATGCCGACGGCCGTGGCCGCCGTGGTCAGCCACACGTCGCTGTTGTACGCGGCGTACGAGGCGAGGCCGACGGACGCGACGGGTACGGCGGCACCGAGCGGCAGCCGCTCCAGGGCGGAGATCCCGCAACCGCACCAGAGCACAAGTGCCGGGCCCCGGAATCCCTCGGCCTGCGCGACGATCGCGATCGCCAGAAGGAGGCTGACGAGCGCCAGGGAGGGCACCAGCCGGTGGGCGTAGGTGGTCCGGAAGAAGCCCCAGGAGACGACGGCGGTCACGATCACACCGGCCACGGCCGCCATGGCGGGCCAGCCGTGGACGTGCCGTTCATGGAAGGCACCCCACAGGAGCAGGGCGAGGACGAGCAGCCTCACGAACCAGGCGAGCGCGCGCCGTGCCGGAGCGATCCCGGCGCGGCTCAGCGCTTCGCGGGAGGGCCAGCGCGTCCAGACGTTCTCCGTCACACGCCCTCCTTCCTGGTGGCCCGGGCCATGCCGTCACCGTACGCCCGGGTGGGACCGCCCGTGGACGGAGCGGAGGGGAGGGTCTGGGCACGCCAGACGAGGATGCCGGAGCGGACCACCAGGAGGACCGCCAGCCCGAGCATCAGGGCCGCGCTGTCCTGATGGATGCCGAGCACGGCTCCGAGGGCGAAGAGGCCGATGCGCACGGCTATACCGGCGAACCAGACGAACGCGCTCGCCTTGGTGCTCTTGGTCCACACGACGCCGTCGGGTTCCGTCCGCACGCGGGTGGTCCAGGCCCAGGCGGCGCCCATCACCAGTCCCACCACCATCTCGGTGGCGAGCAGCAGGGCGGATCCGATGCGGTGGTGGGCGTCGAGTATGCCGGGTTCGCGAAGCGCGACGACCGCGAGGATCACCGGCAGCAGCCACCAGCGCCGGCCGGTGTCGACGGGGCGGGCACGAAACTGGCGCACGATCACCACGACGACGACTGCCACGATCAGCAACGCGTTGACGAGCCCGGGCATCAGAGCCTCCGTGAGCGGAAGGGGCGGTGTCGGGAGCGGGAGCTGCCGACGCCTTCGACACTACGGAAACGCGCAGGTCAGCAGATCGGAGTGCGGGTGGACCCCGGGTGGAATCCGGCGAGCGGGATCTCTCCACCCCCGGGTGGAGAGCAACCCGGGAGTCACCGGAGCAGCAGCCCGGAGGTGCCCTGGAAGCACACCTCCAGGGCGGGTCGAGAGGGACTCCGGACCTGGCGGAGACCGTGCCCGCCCCGGCACGAGGCGCGCCGCACCCCCGGAACGGCCGAGGAGCCCCGGCATCCGCCGGGGCTCCCGATCACACCTCGTCGCCCGCACAGCCGCCTGAGCGCCCGGCGAGGGCCGCCGGCCGACGGACCACCCTCAGGTCAGGTGAGTCGGCGGCGGCCCCGCGCAGCGGTCACGCGTCGATCCGCGACCTGTCCAGCGTCGCCGCCGAGCCGGAGATGAACTCCTTGCGAGGGGCGACATCATTGCCCATCAGGAGGTCGAAGACCTGCTCGGCCGCTTCGAGGTCGGAGAGGTTGATACGGCGCAGGGTGCGGTGACGCGGGTCCATCGTCGTCTCGGCCAGCTGGTCGGCGTCCATCTCGCCCAGACCCTTGTAGCGCTGGATCGAGTCCTTGTACCGGACGCCCTTGCTCTGGAACTCCATGAGCTTGTCGCGCAGCTCCCGGTCCGAGTACGTGTACACGTACTTGTCCTGGCCCTTCTTGGGCTGGACGATCTCGATACGGTGCAGCGGCGGCACCGCCGCGAAGACCCGGCCCGCCTCGACCATGGGCCGCATGTAGCGCTGGAACAGCGTCAGCAGCAGGCAGCGGATGTGCGAGCCGTCGACGTCGGCGTCGGTCATCATGATGATCTTGCCGTAGCGGGCCGCGTCGATGTCGAAGGTGCGGCCGGAGCCCGCCCCTATGACCTGGATGATCGCGCCGCACTCGGCGTTCTTGAGCATGTCCGTCACCGAGGACCGCTGCACGTTGAGGATCTTGCCGCGGATCGGCAGCAGCGCCTGGAACTCGGAGTTCCGGGCCAGCTTCGCCGTACCGAGCGCGGAGTCGCCCTCGACGATGAAGAGCTCGCTGCGCTCGACGTCGTCGCTGCGGCAGTCGGCGAGCTTGGCCGGCAGCGACGAGGACTCCAGGGCCGTCTTGCGGCGCTGCGCGTCCTTGTGCTGGCGGGCGGCGATACGGGTCCGCGCGGCGGCGACCACCTTCTCCATGACCACGCGGGCCTGGGCGGCCGCGTCGCGCTTGGTGGAGGTCAGGAACGCCTTCAGTTCCTTGGAGATCACGTTGTTCACGATCCGGCGGGCCGCCGAGGTGCCGAGGACCTCCTTGGTCTGGCCCTCGAACTGCGGCTCGGCGAGGCGGACGGTGACGACGGCGGTGAGGCCCTCCAGGGCGTCGTCCTTGACGATGTCGTCCTCGGCGACGCGCAGCAGCTTCTTGGCGCGCAGTACCTCGTTGAGGGTTTCGCGGACGGCCTGCTCGAAGCCGGCCACGTGGGTGCCGCCCTTGGGCGTGGCGATGATGTTGACGAACGACTTCAGGTTCGCGTCGTAACCGGTGCCCCAGCGCATCGCGACGTCGACGCCGAGTTCGCGGGTGACCTCGGTGGGGGTCATCTGGCCGTGCTCGTCCAGGACCGGGACGGTCTCCTTGAAGGTGCCCTGCCCGGAGAAGCGGAGGACGTCGCAGACCGGCCTGTCGGTGGCCAGGTACTCGCAGAACTCGCTGATGCCGCCGTCGAAGCGGAAGGACTCCTCGCCCTTGCTGCCACCCTCGCCCAGGCCGTACTCGTCACGGACGACGATGGTCAGGCCGGGCACCAGGAACGCGGTCTGGCGGGCGCGCTGGTGCAGGTTCTCCAAGGAGAGCTTGGCGTCCTTGAGGAAGATCTGGCGGTCGGCCCAGTAGCGCACACGCGTGCCGGTGCGGGTCTTGGGCACCCTCTTGATCTTGCGCAGCCCGCTGCCGGACTCGAACTTTCCGTCCGGGCCGACGCCCGCGAAGGCCCCCGGCACACCGCGGCGGAAGCTGATCGCGTGCACCTGGCCGCCACGGTCCACCTCGACATCGAGGCGCGCGGAGAGCGCGTTGACCACGGAGGCGCCGACGCCGTGCAGACCGCCGGAGGCGGCGTAGGAGCCGCCTCCGAACTTGCCGCCGGCGTGCAGCTTGGTCATGACGACCTCGACGCCGGACAGGCCGGTCTTGGGCTCGACGTCCACGGGGATGCCGCGGCCGTTGTCCCGCACCTCGACGGAGCCGTCGTCGTGAAGGATGACGTCGATGTGGTCGCAGTAGCCGCCGAGGGCCTCGTCCACGGCGTTGTCGATGATCTCCCACAGGCAGTGCATCAGACCACGGCTGTCCGTGGAGCCGATGTACATGCCGGGACGCTTGCGCACGGCTTCGAGGCCCTCGAGAACGAGCAGGTGCCGCGCGGTGTAGTTGGAGCCGTCCCGGTCTGCTCCTGCCAGCAGCGCAGTGGACGGCACGGACGTATCGGCGGTCACGCGGTTCGCTCCTCGCTGAATTTCAGTGGGGCCCCTTTGGGGTAAGGGGCCGGCTTCGGTCGCCGTTCAGAGGGTACCGAGGCCTGGTAGAGCCGTTGTAACGCCACCCTCGTAGAGAACTCACCCTAGTCCAGGGTCGCATGGGTGTTCGATCCCTCGATGGAGTGAAGTACATATCACGTTCCCTTCGAGGCATGAACCATTTAGGCTCCGGGCACGTCCTCACAAACAACCGGCAACCCGGCCGGGAGGATGAAACCGATGAATCGCGCGAACCCGTAAGCACCGCAAGACACGCAATACGGCACATTCGCCGCCAACCGGCAGCAGACGGCCACCTCGAAAGATTTTTTTCGAGGAGAAGCTCCGAGCGGGAACGTTTTCGGGCTGGTTGGATGTTGACCCTGGTACGACAGCTCGTCGAGCTAGAGAAGAGGCGACGTGACTACTGTTCTGACCCCCGCGAGCCACCTGACGGCCGCCGATCGCTGCGACCGCTGCGGCGCCCAGGCATACCTGCGCGTCGTGCTGCTCAGCGGCGGAGAACTGCTCTTCTGCGCCCACCACGGTCGCAAGTTCGAGCCGGAACTCAAGAAGATCGCCGCTGAGATACAGGACGAGACGGAGCGGCTGACGACCGCCCCTGCCACCGCCTCCGAAGATGAGCGCTGACCTCTCGCATCCACGACGAGCCAGCCCCGGCGCAGGCCGGTGAACGGGCGGGGGCGCCCCCCGGGGGGGGGGCGCCCCGCCGGGGGTTGCCCCCCCCGCCCCCCGAGGCGCGTGGTTGGGCCGGGGGGGCCCCTGTGGGGGCCCCCCGGGGGCCCCCCCCCCCACGGCACCCCCCCCCCCCCCCCCCGGGGGGGGGGGGGGGGGGGGGGGGGCCCCCCCCGGGGGGGGCGCCCCCCCCCGTCGTCGTATGCCCGCAGCGGCCCTCAGAGGCGCTTGTGAGGCCGGCGGGACCCGTTGAGGGCACCGCCGGGGCCCAGCGCCCGTACGGCCTCGGAGACGCGCGTATAGACGCCAGGGCTGCCCGGGCGTCCACAGCCGTTGCCCCACGACACGAGCCCGATCAGACGCCCCTCGGCGACCAGCGGCCCCCCGCTGTCGCCCTGGCACGCGTCGGGACCGCCCGTGGCCTCCCCGGCGCACACCATGGAGCCCGCCCGGTAGGTGCCTTCGGCGCCGCCCGGATAGGCCCGCTCGCAGGTCTCGTCGGCCAGCACGTGGACGCGCGCCGCATACAGTCGTCGCGAGTAGTCACCGCCGCCTGTGACGTCACCCCATCCCGTGACCTGGGCAGTGGTACCGGGCTTGTAGGCGGCGTCACCCTTGGCGGCCATCTTGACGACCGCGTCGGCCGGCAGCGGCTGGGCCAGGGTGAGGACCGCGAAGTCGCCGGTGTTCGTAGCGGCGTCGTACTTCGGATTGATCCGGGCGACGGTCACGGGGATCTCGTGACCCTGCGTCGAGAGCAGATCCGTGCGGCCCGCGATGACCTTGAGGTCGCGTACCCGGTCGGACGGGCCGCCGATCACCTCGTCGGCCAGGCAGTGGGCCGCGGTCAGCACCGTGGTCCGGCCGATCGCCACCCCACCGCAGAACTGGCCGGCCCGTGTACCCCCGAACCGGTCACGGCTGGACAGCGCGACGGTCCAGGGAGCCTGGGAGACGTCGACGGGAAAACCCCCGACGACAACGCTGTCAGCGGCTGCGGGCGGCGGGCCGGCCAGCGGTATGACCGCGGTGACGGCCGCCAGGATCAGCGGCCGGATCAGGACCGGGGCAGAAGGACGGCGCATGCACGCTCCTCACTCTGGGTGGTACTGGGAAACCCAGAGTCATCCAGAGCACCGCTGCCCGCAGCACGAAGGCCCGGCTCCCCCACGGGGAGACCGGGCCTACGATCACGTACTGCGGCGACCTAGTCGAGGTAGTCGCGCAGCACCTGCGAACGCGACGGGTGGCGCAGCTTCGACATGGTCTTGGACTCGATCTGGCGGATGCGCTCGCGCGTGACGCCGTACACCTTGCCGATCTCGTCGAGGGTCTTCGGCTGACCGTCGGTGAGACCGAACCGCATGGAGACGACACCGGCCTCGCGCTCGGACAGGGTGTCCAGCACCGAGTGCAGCTGCTCCTGGAGGAGCGTGAAGCTGACGGCGTCGGCGGGGACGACGGCCTCGGAGTCCTCGATGAGGTCACCGAACTCGCTGTCGCCGTCCTCGCCCAGCGGGGTGTGCAGGGAGATGGGCTCACGGCCGTACTTCTGGACCTCGATGACCTTCTCCGGGGTCATGTCGAGTTCCTTGGCCAGCTCCTCCGGGGTGGGCTCGCGGCCCAGGTCCTGGAGCATCTGGCGCTGCACGCGCGCGAGCTTGTTGATGACCTCGACCATGTGCACCGGGATACGGATGGTGCGGGCCTGGTCGGCCATGGCGCGGGTGATCGCCTGACGGATCCACCAGGTGGCGTACGTGGAGAACTTGTAGCCCTTGGTGTAGTCGAACTTCTCGACCGCGCGGATCAGACCGAGGTTGCCCTCCTGGATGAGGTCCAGGAAGAGCATGCCGCGGCCGGTGTAACGCTTGGCCAGGGAGACCACCAGACGGAGGTTGGCCTCCAGGAGGTGGTTCTTGGCGCGGCGGCCGTCCTCGGCGATGATCTCCAGCTCGCGCTTGAGCTTCGGGGCGAGCTTGTCGGCGTTGGCCAGCTTGTCCTCGGCGAACAGACCGGCCTCGATGCGCTTGGCGAGCTCCACCTCCTGCTCGGCGTTGAGCAGGGGGACCTTGCCGATCTGCTTGAGGTAGTCCTTGACCGGGTCGGCGGTGGCACCGGCGGCCGCGACCTGCTGTGCCGGCGCGTCGTCCTCGTCCTCGTCGGACAGGACGAAGCCCGCGTTCTCGGTGCCCTCGGGCTCCTCGGCGCCCGCCTTGGCCTCCTCGAGAACCTCGTCCTCGAGGAGCTCGACGTCGTCCTTCTTGGCGGTGGTCTTCTTGGCCACCGTCTTCTTCACGGCGGTCGCGGTCTTCTTCGCGGCCGCCTTCTTGGCGGTGGGGGCCTTCTTGGCGACGGCGGCCTTCTTCATGGGCGCCCCCTCCTCGGCCGGGTCGTCGGCTGCGGCGGAGGACACCGCAGGGGCGGCCGTGGCGGTGGCCTTCCTGGTGGTCACCGTCTTCGCCGCGACCGTCTTGGTGGCGGTGCGCTTGGCCGGACTCTTCGCTGCGACGCTCTTTCGGGTGCGCTTGGGCTCCGCGGCACTGACCATCAGCGTCACACCCTCTTCCTCAAGGATCTGGTTGAGGCTGCGCAGTACGTTCTTCCACTGAGTGGCCGGAATCTGGTCAGCTTCGAAGGCCCGACGCACATCGTCGCCGGCGATCTGCCCATCAGCCTTTCCCCGCTCAATGAGAGCCATGACAGAGACGGACTCGGCGATCTCCGGCGGGAGCGTACGGGATGTGCTGGCCGACACGAACAACCTCTCGGAACGTTGGAAAACGGCTTCCGGCCCCGTCCATGACGGACTGGAGCCGACCGCCGGCTTGGGGATGGGCCGACGGCGCGGGCGGGGGCCGGGAAGATTCACAGCGCCATGAATGGCGTCCGTATTCCCTCCGCGACTGTCACCTCTTAGGTCATCGCGTTGTTCGCAAGAGCGTTACGCCCAATCTACGTGGCCCGAGTCACACCCCGTAAGCGCTCAAAAACGGTCAGACGCGGGCAGATGTCGTCCTCGATGATCTCTCCGGCCCTTCGGACCGCCGGACGCTCCGCCGTACGACCGCTTCCGGCACTCCGTACGACCGCTCCGGGCACTGCGCACGGCAGCTCCGGGCCGTCCGCAGGAAAGCCTCAAGGCGCCGGGTACCACCGCCGTGGGCACCTCGCCCGACCGCCGTGGAGCCTGCCGTACCGCCGGTCGCCGCACGCCCCGCCACGCCGCCGGGCCCCGCCGGAGCCCTGAGGGCTCCGGCGGGGTCCGACGGATGCGGGTTCCTGGGCCGGCGGCGTCCCGAGAACGCGGCACTCACCGAGCGCACCGCTCTCGGCGCGGGTCAGTGCTCGCGCGGGGCGGGCACCACGCGCTCGACCTCGGGATGGACGGTGAGCAGTTGACGCATCGCCGACTCGGCCGCCGTGCCGTCGCCGGTGCCGAGCGCGTCGACGATCCGCGCGTGCTGGGCCAGGGAGGTCTCGTTCGGCCGGTCACAGCCGGTGACCGGGCCGCCGGAGACCTGCAGGGCCGCCGACACGATGCCGGAGAGGTGCTCCAGCATGCGGTTGCCCGCGATCTGGATGAGCAGCGAGTGGAACTCGGCGTCGGCGCGCGAGAACGTCAGCGCGTCGCCCTGCGCCATGGCGTGGCTCATGATCTCGACCATGTCGCAGAGGCGCTGCTGGACGTCCTCGCGCCCGTGCCCGGCGGCGAGGCGGGCGGCGAGCGGCTCGATCGTCCAGCGCAGCTCGCTGAGCTCACGGCGCTGGTCGTCGCGCTGCGGCCCGAAGGCCCGCCACTCGATGATGTCCGGGTCGAGGAGGTTCCAGTCACTGACGGGACGCACGCGCGTGCCGACGTTCGGGCGGGCACTGACCAGGCCCTTGGCCTCCAGGACCCGGAGGGACTCACGGACGACGGTGCGGGAGACCTCGAAACGCTGGCCGATCTCCTCGGGCACCAGCGGGCGGTCCGCGCCCAGATCGCCGGAAACGATCATCTGACCCAGCTGCTGGACGAGTTGACCGTGCAGTCCGCGGCCGCGACTGCCCGCGGCACGCCGGCCGACACGGCCCAGCTCCGGGTCCGTGCCCTCCCAGGAGGGCACGCCGACGCGATCGGTGACGGGGGCCTCCACATACGGGTAGCGGTCGAGTTCGCCCGGGCCGACCAGACCAGAGTCTGCGGAGCGGGCGGCGGTCATCATGGTGTGCGCAAGGGTACTCACGGATCCTTTGTCGGCGCTGCCTCCAACTCCCTTGAGGTCTTTGGTGAAAAGCACACGAAAGGGTGATCGCTCACCCCGTCGCAATTGACGCCTTATCGGAAAGAAATGGCCTTTCTGCGGGGAGTTGTGCGCACAGCGGGATCGGAAGCGCCCGGTCCGTGGTCATCTGCCCCTGGCGCGCAGGGTGGTGAACAGATACGCGCAGAGCAGCGCGGTGAGCGACAACGCCAGCGCCCCGCCCACGGGTTGGGCGAGCACCCGCACCGCTCCGACCAGATAGCGCTCTCCCCCGAAGGGCCATCGCAGCAGGAACATCTCCCGCATCCGCACCGGGAGTCCGGCGGTCATCCGTACACCTGGTCCCTGCAGTGCCTTGTGTACGACGGGTACCACGAGCACGGGTACGGCGAGCACCGCGGCGAGACCTGCCGTGGTGGAGCGGAAGACGCCCGCCGCCAGCACACCGGCCCAGGCGCAGCCGGCGACCAGTCCGACCCAGCCGGCGGTCAGTGAAAGCCAGTCGGCGGGAACCTGCGCGAACTCCCGGCCGTAGACGAGATAGAGCACTTCGGCGTCGCAGCCCATGGTGAGGAAAGAGAGCAGCACCGCGGTGGCTCCGGACACCAGGAGTTTCGCGGTGAGCAGCCCCAGCCGGCGGGGGACGGTACCGCGGTCCGCCGCCAGCGCGGGGTGGCGGAACTCGTCGCCGAAGGCCAGTGCCCCGAGCAATCCGGCGCCGAGCGCTGCGGGGGGCAGCGGCAGCTCTCGCGGCCACGCCGCGAACAACCGGGCCTGCGGGGTGTGTCCGAGCCGTGCGAGCAGAACGGCGGTGACGGCGGACACCAGCAGTACGACACCGCAGATGACGAAGCCGGCGCCGATCCCGGCGGCCCGACGGAGCTCGTACCGCAGGGGGCGGAGGGGGCTGGGGGCGGAGCGGACGGAGATGGGCGGCGGGAGGGAGGACCGGGCGTCGAGAGGGGCGTCTTCGGGGCGGCGGGCGTGACCGGCTCCGGAAGGAGCGGGGTCGTCGGGGGCTGCGGGGGGCTTGCGGGGCCGCGACGTCGGCTGCAGCTCCGACTGTTCGGCGGGGGGCTGAGCTGTGGGGGGCTGAGCTGTGGGGGATTCGGCTGGGGAGGTTTCGACGGGTACGGCGTGGGTCGGTGACTGGAGGGAGGCAGCCGGAGTGGCGAGGGCGTCGGATACGGGACGGCCCGGTACCGGCGGCTGGGCGGATGTGGCGAGGGCGGGCGGCTGGGCCGGCGCGGTGACCGTTTGCGGCCGGGTGGCACCCGCGACGGCCGCCGGCTGAGCGGATGCGGCGGTGGCTGCCCGCCGACCGGATGCGGCGGCGATCTGCGGCTGCGCGGATGCGGCAGCCGACGACTCACCGGATGCGGTGGGGGCCGGTGGCTGGAGCGATGCGGCTGCCGTCTGCGGCTGGGAGGAAACAGCATTGGCGGGCGACTGCGCGGACACCGTAGTGGCCGGTGGCTGGGCGGGGACGGTGACGGAGACCGGCTCCGTGGGTGCCATGCGGGCCGACGGTTCCGGGGATGCGGCCTGGGCCTGCCGCGGGGTGGATGCGGTGGGGGCCGTTGGCCGGGTACCGGCGAAGGCGGTCCTCGGCCGGGCCGAGAGCGCGACCGCCGGGGGTCCGGCCGGACAGACGTGGGTGGGAGGCTCCCCGTGCGATGACTCGGGCGTGGCCGTCCGCCCGTCGGCGAGCGCCCCGGCGGACGCGGGCGGCTGCGCTTCGGTCGTGACGGACGGCTCCGGGTCGGTCGACGAGCGCCCCGGTCCTGGCTCCCTTTCGGTGGTGACAAGTGACCGGCTCCCCGGCCGCGGGGTGACCGCCGCCCGCGGCTGCGGGGTGACCGGGGTACTGTCCGCGGGGTCCTGGCGTCGATCCGCACCGGGCGCGGCCCACCGGTCGGTGGCCGGCACGTCGTCAGGACCTCGCCGGTCGGACACCGTTCGGTTCCCGTCGGCCGCGATCGGCTCGTCCTCGCCCTCGCCCTCGCCCTCGATCCGCTGCCGCCGCACGGCCTCCGGCGGCTCGGCCGTCAGCTGCTCCGGGTCGGCTTTGGGCCCCATATCGCCGGTCTCGTCCGCGAGTTGGTGGACAAGGATGCCGTTGCGGAACGCGGACTCACCGACCTCGGCGGTCGTACTGCCGTACACCGAGAGACGGCTACCGCCTTCCTGCACGACTTCCACCGAGCGCTGACCGGCACGGGCCTCCTGGACGAGGAGGGCGGCGAGCCGTGCGGCGTGGGGGCTGCGGACGGCCACGCGGGGGCGCAGCCGGGTACGGGCGAACTCGGCGACCTCCTGGTCCGCGACGAGCCTGCCGCTCTCCAGGGTGACGACCCGGTCCGCGACGCGAGCGGCCTCCTTGGATTCGGCGGTGGTGAACAGCACCGTGCCGCCCTGAGCCGCGTGCGCCCGGAGCATGGCGTGCACCCACCGGGCTTCACGCGTGGAGAGACCGTCCGCGGGTTCGTCCAGGACGAGGGTGTGCGGGTCGGGAAGCAGCGCGCAGGCCAGGCCGAGCCGGCGGTCCATGCCGCGCGACAGCGTGCCCAGGCGCTCTTCACGCAGGCTGACGAGACCGACCGCTTCGAGCACCTCGTCGGCACGGCGGGCCGGGACTCCGGTCGCCGCGCACAGCATGCGCAGATGGCCGCGGACCGAGCGGGACGGGTGGCCGGGGACATCGCCGAGGACCACGCCGACCTCATGCGACGGGTGGGCGATGCGATGCAGGGGGAGGCCTCTGAAGTAGGTGAGTCCACGCCCCTGTTGGAGTTCGAGCATCAGTCTGAGCGCGGTGGTCTTGCCCGCGCCCGCTGGGCCGAGGAGTGCGGTGACGCGCCCCGCGCGCGCTTCGAAGGTCACGTCGTCGACGGCGGGCGGGTGCGCCTTGCGGGGGTTGCTGGTCAGTCCGAAGGCCTGGATCACCTTAGGGAAGATAGCGCGGAATGACCGTTTTTCCCCGTATAGAACACTTCGTGAATGTCAGGGTTCGCGCTGCCGGACGGTCACACCTCGGGCCGCAGCATCGGCGGGTTGAGCAGAGTGGCGCCGCCGGCGCGGAAGAGCTGGGCCGGGCGGCCACCCTGACGGGTGGTCGTGCCCCCGGTGGGAACGAGAAAGCCGGGAGTCCCGGTCACCTTGCGATGGAAGTTGCGCGGGTCGAGCGCCACACCCCACACCGCCTCGTAGACCCGGCGCAACTCGCCGACGGTGAACTCGGGCGTACAGAACGCGGTGGCCAGGGACGAGTACTCGATCTTGGAGCGGGCTCGTTCCACGCCGTCGGACAGAATCTGGGCGTGGTCGAAGGCGAGCGGCGCGACGGGCTCGCCGTCCCGGCCGTAGCCGCCCTGCGCGAGCAGTTCCTCGACCGGGGCCCAGCGCGCATTGCTGGCGTCGCCGCCGGCACGCGGTGCGGGAAGGTCGGGGGCGAGGGCGAGGTGGGCGACGCTGACGACACGCATCCGGGGGTCGCGCTTGGGGTCCCCGTAGGTCGCCAGCTGTTCCAGGTGGGCGCCGCCGTCCTGGGCGGGGGCGTCGGGGTCGTGGGCACGGAGCCCGGTCTCTTCCGCGAGCTCCCGCGCCGCGGCCTGGGAAAGGTCCTCGTCGGCCCGCACGAAGCCCCCCGGCAGCGCCCAGCGCCCCTGGAACGGCGGCTCGCCTCTGCGGACCGCCAGCGCGCACAGGGCATGGCGGCGCACGGTCAGCACGACCAGGTCCACGGTGACGGCGAAGGGCGGAAAGGCTGACGGGTCGTAGGGCATGCGGTGATCATAGTCGTCTGCCTGACGATAAACACTCCCTTCGTCGCTCGCTTACCCAGCTGATCCACTTCGCTCCGGTATGCACCCCACGGCTCACTCCGGCGGGCGCCGAACGGGCCGCCCGCCCTTGCGTCGCGGCCGTCACGTCGCGCCTCGGCCACGCTCTCGACGGCTGCGGGTCACACCCCCAACTGCAGGCCGTCCGCGGCCTCCTCGACCATGGCCAGGCCGAGCCGGCTCACCCGCACCGAGAAGGGCGCCCCGGCGACCCGCAGTCCGGTCAGGCCGAGTTCACCCAGGGGTGCGCTGTGGACGGGACGGAGGGTGACGGTCCCGGCCGGGGCATCGGGGCGGATGCCGACGAGCGCGGTGAGGAACAGCACCCCGGAGGCGGCCGCTGTGGCCGCCGGACGGCAGGCCGCGGGGTGCGGAAGGGGAGCGGTGCCGTCGGAGCGCTGCTCGCCGGCGAACATCTCGGGCATCCGGTGGTCGAAGTACTCGGCCGCCGCAAGCAGGCCGCGCAGCAACCCGCCCGCTTCCTTGTCATAGCCCGCCGCAGCCAGCCCGGCGATGGCGAGCGCCGTCTCCTGTACCCGGACGGCCCCGGCCCGGTGGCCGAACGGATTGTGTCCCGCCTCCTTCGCCCCGAGCCCGCGCAGCCCCCAGCCGGAGTCCATGGCGGGGCCGCCGAGCAGCCGGGCGAGTTGCTCGGTCTGCACTTTGTCGAGCAGACCGACGGCCAGTCGGCCCGCACCGAGCAGGCCGGTGTCGAGCAGGTGGACGGCGGTGGCGCCGAGGTGGGTCAAGGGGCGGCCGTCCGGGGTCAGCGCCGCCGCCGGACGCCCGCCGCCCGGGTCCTCGACCCAGAAGTCGGTCCGGAACGCCTTCCTCAATTCGGCTGCCCACTGCCGGAGCCCGGTGCCGCCGGGCCGGTCGTACGCGTCGAGGAGGTCGGCACCGAGCAGGGCCGCCCGATGGGCGTGGGCCTGGGTCTCGCTGCGCGCGGGCCCGCCGGGCTGCGGGTCGCAGAGGTAGGTGTGATCGTCCGCCGCGGCACGCAGCCAGGCCAGACAGCGCTCGGCGGCAGGCAGCAGTTCCCTTGTCTCGTGTTCCGGAAGCCCCCAGCGGCGGGCCTCGGCCAGCAGGGCGGGGAAGAGCAGGGTGGCCTCGGTACCCGTGCAGCCCGGTGGCAGGTGTGCTCCGGCGTCGCGGCGCGGGCCGGGGATCATGCCGCTCTGGGGTCCCGGGCCGCGGAGTTGGGTGCGGGCCAGGGTGCGCAGGGTGCCGGCGGCCAGGCGGGTGCCGAGGGACAGGGTCATCCGTGCGGCGGCGAGGGCATCGGCCGGGGCAGGCCCGCAGCGCCAGGGCGCCCCGGCCGCGAGGTAGGTGTCGGAGGGGTGCGCCGGGTCGCGGAGCAGCAGCGCCTGGAGGTCGTCGATGCTCGTCCTGAGCAGTGCCGGGACCCGCGGGTCGTCGCCTGCGGCCCTGGCCGGCGCCAGCGGGCTGGTGGCGGCGCGTCCCACGGCGCGCAGGGGGCCCGCGCCGTCCGGGCGCACCCGCAGTTCCACGCTCACCGTTCCGCCCGGTGGCAGTTCGAACTGCCAGCGCAGCAGTCCCGCGGAGGCCAGCGCGTCGGCGGGTGGCGGGTCCGCCGTGACCGACGCGTTGCCGGTCGGGGTGGCCCAGCGGAGGCCGGAGTCGTGGACGGTGGCCGGGAGTTCCGGGCCGGGGGTGCCGGAGGCGATGGCGCTCAGGTCCGCGAGGTCCGTACCGAGGGCCACCTCCAGCGGCAGACGCAGGGGGTGGAGTGCGAAGCTGCGGAGGGTGATGCGCTCGGTGCCGTCGGCGTGCCGGGTCCGCTCCACGACGACGTCGGGATCCGGGCCGGCCGCCGGGGAGGCCCGTAAGGTGCCCACGAAGCGAGCGGAGTCCGCCCCCGTCATCCGGGCCTGCACAGGAAGCGGTTCGCGTCCGGCGACACGGACCTGGCAGCGCGCGAGCACCCGCCGGCCCGCGCGGTAGAACCCCTCCAGCCCCTGCCCGGAGAGCTGGCCCTGCTCGGTGGAAATGGCGAGGCCGGGCAGTGCGACGCAGATCAGGGCGGTGTGCGTGGGCGGCAGCCCGTCGGCGCGCCGTGCGCCGGGAGCCGGGCGGGAGGGTGTGGGCCGGGGTGCGCGGTCGGGTGGCTGTCCCGGGGCGCCTTCCGCCGCCGGGAGCCGGCGTGGGCCGTCCCGGCGTCGGTGGTTGTCGTCGGCGGTGGCAGGCAAATTCGGCTGATGCATGGGGAGGCTTCTTCTGCGCTCGGTGCGCCTGGGATGTGCCGGGCGCCGGACGGAGGTCTCCGGAGGGACAGGGGACGGGCGGCGGTACGGCCCGTCCAGGCGTTCCGCCACTCAGGTGAACGGAGGAGGGCTCCTCCTGGTCACGCCCCGACCAGGCGAACCCGACCGGACGGCGATCCGGAGAGGCGTCGTTCAAGCCCGTCTCCCCGCGCCTGCGGACTCCGATGGCCGCCAGGCCGATCCGACGCCGGCCGGAGGGCGGTAGGTCACGGTTGCTCTCCCGCCGCCCGATGAGGCTCCGCGCCCAACGGCGCACTACACCGGCCGACGCCCGTCCGTGTGCCGACCACGGCCGCCCCTCGTTCATTCATCCCCCTCGCCACGACCGTCCCCGGTACGCGTGCCCTCCTGTGCGGCTCGGCCGCCCCGGAGGTCGCTCTTCTCCGCCGTACGCGTGCGCGCGCCGCCGGGCCTGGGTGAACCGGGTCGGGTGTGACCGGTCGTCGTCCGTCGCGGGCGGCTGCGCTCCGGCCTGTGCCGCCGCTTGTCGGCGCTGTCCGCGGTGCGCGGGCGGCGTCGACCGCTGGTCCCGGACGCGGCGGCCGGCGCGCGATCCGCATCCGGATCGACGGAACCGGTGTCATCGGCTGCCGCCGTGCTGTCCACCGCGACGCCGACCGCGCGTTCCGTACGCAGGCAGCGGCGGATCGACTCCGGGTCCAGTCCCTCGTTGCAGGCCTGGTGCAACAGGCGGGCGAAGAGGTATTCGGAGTCAGCGCCCAGGGCCATCGCCAAGGCCTCGCGTGCCTCCAGGTCGTCACCGGTCGACCAGGCGACCCAGCCGGCCAGCGTCAAGGGAGCAGCGGCATGTTCGCCGTACGGGCCGACGCAACGACGGGCGAGGGCCCGCCACAGGCGCAGGGCCGGTCCGGCCTCGTCGCCCTCCATCCAGGCGGCCGCGCGGTCGCGGGTCGTACGGTCCTGCAGGCCGAGGATCAGCGCCGCGGCCTCGTCATGGGTGAGCAGGTCGTCGTCGCGGAGGTCCGCCCGGTGGGTGCCGGGCACCGGGGTGGCGGAGGTGTACCGGCTCATGATCAGCTCGGCGAGGGCGAGGGTCTCCTCCGCCACGTCCGCCCGGGAGGCGTCGTCGAGGATGCGGGGCACCAGTGCCATTCCGGCGCTGTCCAGCGCGACCTCCTGTTCCAGCGCTGCGCCGGTCTCCCAGGGCAGCAGCCTGACCCGCAGTTCGCGCAGGGTGCCGCGCACCTGGATGCCGGCGTAGGTGGCGGCGGCCGCGAGCACGGAGGTGCCGGGCAGGCCCATGGGGGCGCCGCCGGGAGGACAGCATTCTTCTGTCGGGCAGCAGTACGACCAGTAGCGGCCGTCCGAGATGCACAGCGCCTCGATCACGGGCACGTCGAGGCGGCCGCACTCGGTGCGCAGCAGTTGGGCCAGCGGTGCGAGCCGGTGCATGACGTCCCGGCCCGATTCGCCGGGCGCCGGTTCCTGGCAGACGTAGGCGACCATCTGCTCGGGCCGGGTTCCCCGGCGCTCGCTCCCGGCCATCAGGCCCTGGGCCAGCTGGCGTGCGGCCGACTCCCAGTCGTCCTTGTTCGCGGGGATGCCGAGCCGGGCCCGTCCGCCGAAGCGGCCGCGGCCGCCCCGGTCGTGCAGGGCCACGAGCACGATGCTGTCCTCGGGGCGGTATCCGAGCAGATAGGGCAGCGCGTCGGCCAGTTCCGCCGGGGTGCGCAGGGTGATCTGGGTGTCGTGGGCGGACCGCCCGAGCGAGGCCGCATCGCCCGTGAGGTCGCCGTTTTCGGAGGGTCCGGTGGTTTCGCTGTGATTCGTCATGCGCCGACAATCTCGCGGATCCCGCCGTTCCGCTTGCGCCTGTGGATAAACCTCCTGCGGACAAGCCGCCTGTGGATAAGTCGAATCAGGGACACGCCAAAGCCGTCCGCCTCGTCCACAGCTCGCCCGGCTGTCGGTCCCGTCCTGTTGTATGGGACGCATGGAGCACACGAGCAACGCGGATCTGCGGGCGCGGGCGGACGCCGTCCTCGCCCGTCTCGTCGGGGACGACACGGGAGCGGCCCGGCTGCGCGAGGACCAGTGGCGGGCGATCGAGGCGCTGGTCGCCGACCGGCGCCGGGCACTGGTCGTCCAGCGGACGGGCTGGGGCAAGTCCGCGGTGTACTTCGTGGCGACCTCGCTGCTGCGCGCCGCGGGCAGCGGCCCGACGGTCATCGTCTCCCCGCTGCTCGCGCTCATGCGGAACCAGGTGGAGGCCGCCGCCCGGGCCGGTATCCGCGCCCGCACCATCAACTCCTCCAACACCGAGGAGTGGGACGGGATCCAGGCGGAGATCGCGGCCGGCGAGGTGGACGTCCTCCTCGTGTCGCCGGAGCGCCTCAACAACCCCGACTTCCGCGACCAGGTCCTGCCCAAGCTCGCGGCGGCGACGGGACTGCTGGTCGTGGACGAGGCCCACTGCATCTCCGACTGGGGCCACGACTTCCGGCCGGACTACCGGCGGCTGCGCACCATGCTCGCCGACCTGCCGCCGGGCGTGCCGGTGCTGGCGACGACCGCCACGGCCAACGCGCGGGTGACCGCCGACGTGGCCGAGCAGCTCGGCACCGGCGGCTCGTCGGACGCCCTGGTACTGCGCGGGCCGCTGGACCGGGAGAGCCTCAGCCTGAGTGTGCTGCGACTGCCGGACGCCGCGCACCGGATGGCCTGGCTCGCCGATCACCTGGACGAACTGCCGGGGTCCGGCATCGTCTACACATTGACCGTGGCCGCCGCCGAGGAGGTCACCGCCTTCCTGCGGCAGCGCGGGCACACCGTGGTGTCGTACACGGGGAAGACGGAGAACGCCGACCGGCAGCAGGCCGAGGACGACCTGCTCGGCAACCGGGTCAAGGCGCTGATCGCCACCTCGGCCCTCGGTATGGGCTTCGACAAGCCCGACCTCGGATTCGTGGTGCATCTGGGCTCGCCCTCCTCCCCCATCGCCTACTACCAGCAGGTGGGCCGCGCGGGACGCGGTGTCGAGCACGCCGAGGTGCTGCTGCTGCCGGGCCGGGAGGACGAAGCGATCTGGAACTACTTCGCCTCGCTCGCCTTCCCGTCGGAGGATCTGGTGCGCAGGACTCTGGACGTCCTCTCCCGGGCCGACGGTCCCGTGTCGCTGCCCGCGCTGGAGCCGCTGGTGGAGCTGCGTCGCTCGCGGCTGGAGACCATGCTGAAGGTCCTCGACGTGGACGGCGCGGTGAAGCGGGTCAAGGGCGGCTGGATCGCGACCGGGCAGCCGTGGACGTACGACGCGGAGCGGTACGCCTGGGTGGCGCGGCAGCGTGAGGCCGAGCAGCAGGCGATGCGTGAGTACGCGGCCACGGCCGACTGCAGGATGGAGTTCCTGCAGCGTCAGCTGGACGACGAGGGCGCGAAGCCCTGTGGCCGCTGCGACAACTGTGCGCGGCCGCGCTTCACGGCGGACACCTCGACGGCCGCGGTGGACGCCGCGCGGGTCGACCTGGGGCGCGCGGGCGTCGAGGTGGAGCCGCGCCGGATGTGGCCGACCGGCCTGCCGGCGATCGGTATCGATCTCAAGGGCCGCATTCCGGCCGCGGAACAGGCGTCGGCGGGGCGGGCCTTGGGGCGGTTGTCGGACATCGGCTGGGGCAATCGGCTGCGGCCGCTGCTCGCGCCGCAGACCCCGGACTCGCCCGTGCCGGACGATGTGGCGCGTGCCGTGGTGGAGATGCTGGCCGACTGGGCGAAGGGCCCCGGCGGCTGGGCACCGGGCGCCGCCGGAGCGCAGCCGCGCCCGGTGGGTGTCATCACGGTCGCCTCGCGCTCCAGGCCCCGGCTGGTCCATTCCCTGGGCGCGCGCATCGCGGAGATCGGCAGGCTGCCCCTGCTGGGCTCCGTCGAGTACGCGGGCGACGCGCCGCGGGTGTCGCGCAGCAACAGTGCCCAGCGTCTCAAGGCCCTCGACGGCGCGTTGACCGTGCCGCCCGCTCTCGCCGCCGCCCTCGCCGAGGCTCAGGGGCCGGTGCTGCTGGTGGACGACTTCACCGAGACCGGCTGGACCCTGGCGGTCGCGGCGCGCATGCTCCGCAGGTCCGGGGCGCGCGGGGTGTTGCCGCTGGTCCTGGCAGTTCAGGGCTGACCGGCCGGCGCTGTTCGAATACGGGGCCGGGTGCGGCGCACGCGCGTGCCGTACTCGAACGTCCCGGGGGCCGCCGGGTGCCTCACTAGGTGGGGATATAAGCCACGCACCACCAGATAACAGTCGGTGGCCCCATTTGCTCGTTGCCGCATTCAAGTTCGACAGGAAGAATTGAGGTCCGCTCCCCGCACGGTTCGTCCGTGATCCGGTAGGGCCTTACTGCGGTGCGCGCCCCCCTAATCCGATCTCGCCCGCAGTGTGGGCGCGTAGCCGAAGGGAGGAACGTGACCTTCGGATTCGCTCCGTCCTCGGCGGCATCGTTGTCGACGTCCGCGTCCGCCGCTTCCGCCAGCCGTCTGCTCGAACCCGCGGAGTGGGCCGCGGCCGGAATACCGCTGCTGCGCAACCCCCGAGAGGTCGTCAGCGGGCTGCACGCCAGGCACCGGCCCAGGCCTGCCACGGCGATCGTGGCCGTCCTCGACCCGGAGGAACGGCTGTGCGCCAGCGCCTCGTTCACCCGGCGCTCGGCCCCGGCCGACGGATGGATGTTCCGCAACGCGCTGCTGGCACAGCTGCGCCGGGTCATCCCGCACGACCTGCGCCGCCGTACCCCGGTGCGGACCGCCGTACTGCTCTACTGCCGCGAGGGGGACGGGCGTTGGACGGAGGAGGACGGTGCCTGGATGTGGGGACTGCGGGACGCCTGCACCCTGCACGGGCTGCGTTGCGGGGCGTACATCACGTTGACGCACGACGGCTGGCAGGTGCTCGGCGAGGGCCGCGGCGGACGGCGCCCGAGCGCCGACTCGCCTCCCGAACCCTTCGCTCTGTCGGAGGCCCCGCCGCTGTCACCTCGTACCGGAGGCGCCGTCTCCGAGGTACTGCGCCGCGCGGCCGCCCGTTGAACCCCGGTCCCCGCAAGGGGGCATCGGTCGAGCAGGCGCCGCCGGGCATGGCCCGCTGAACATGCCGTACGGCGTGTTCAGCGGGGTCGTTCACCGCGCTCCGCGGACAACACGGCGTCCGTTCGCTCGGCGGATCCGGACCGGTGCCCGTGTTCCGGATCCTCCGTCTGCCGAACGGCCGCTCCGTGACGGGCGGCGGCCACCGCCGGGCGTCCGGGCATGCCGAAGGCAGCGCCGTGCAAGTCCGCCGCTGCGGCCCCTTCGGTACCTCCGGAGTCCCAGAGGCGCCGGAGGTGACTCAGACGCCTGCGCCCAGAACCGAGTTGATCCGCTGCGGGTCGCCGCAGACGATCAGCAGGGCGCCGGCCCGGGAGAGGGCCAGCGGCAGGACGGTGGCGGCGGCGGTGTCGGGCCCGCCGTTGACGGCGAGGACCACTACGGGGCGGGTCGCGGCGCGGGAAGCGACGGCGGCGTCCGTGTAGAAGACGTCGTCGCCCGCGTCGTGCTGCGCCCAGTAGGCCGCCTCGCCGAAGGACAGCTCGTGGTCGGCCCACGGGTGCTGCGCGCCGGTGGTGATCACCAGCACGTCGCCGGGGGCACGGCCGGATTCGAGGAGCAGGTCCACCGTCTCCTCGGCCGCGTCGAGAGCGCTCTCGAGCGTGGCCGGGATCAGCTGGATCTGCGGGGCCGCCGCTGCCGCGGCGGACACGGCCGGGCCGGAGGGGCCTGGCTTGGCCGCGTCACGCGGCGTGCGCTGTACCGGCGGCGCGGGCCGCACAGGGCCGGGACGACCGGGACGCGACGGAGCCGCGGGGCGGGGGCCGGGTACGGGACGAGGGGTCGGCGCGGTACGGCCACTGGCCGGAGTGGCGCGGGGACCCTGGGCACTCTCGTGAATCTGAGGCTCCTCGGGAATGAGAGGCATGAGCTGATATCTATCAAACGTTGGTGCAGGTGAAGTGAACCGGGTGGCACAAC
Organism: Streptomyces sp. NPDC101234; assembly: GCF_044767525.1. Classification (NCBI taxonomy): domain Bacteria; kingdom Bacillati; phylum Actinomycetota; class Actinomycetes; order Kitasatosporales; family Streptomycetaceae; genus Streptomyces; species Streptomyces sp. NPDC101234. Next base: position 160,674 of record NZ_JBIWOA010000022.1, read on the forward strand.
AGTGCGACCGGAAGGTCAGAAATCGAAGCCGAGCTGACCCTCGATCTCCGGAACGCTTCCCTCCGCCCAGCTGCGGGCCTTCTTGAGATGCCGCCACTGGGGCAGCGCATCAAGATACGCCCACGACAACCGGTGGTACGGGGTGGGTCCCCGCTCCTCCAGTGCGGCCTTGTGCACGGGCGACGGATACCCGGCGTTGTCCGCAAATCCGAAGTCTGCATGGTCGATACCCAGTTCGGCCATCATTTTGTCGCGCTGAACTTTGGCGATCACCGAGGCCGCCGCGACGGCCACACACGATCGGTCACCCTTGATGACCGTGCGCACCTGCCACGGAGCCCCGAGGTAGTCGTGCTTCCCGTCGAGAATGACCGCGTCGGGACGGACCGGCAGGGCCTCCAGGGCGCGCACCGCCGCGAGCCGCAGTGCGGCCGTCATCCCGAGGTCGTCGATCTCCTCCGGTGAGGCATGGCCCAGTGCGTAGGCCGTGACCCACGCCCGAAGCACCCCGGCAAGTTCCGTACGCCGCCGGACGGTCAGCAGCTTGGAGTCGGTGAGTCCCTCGGGCGGTCGGCGAAGACCGGTGACCGCGGCGCAGACGGTGACGGGACCGGCCCAGGCGCCGCGCCCCACCTCGTCGACACCGGCGATGACCTTCGCTCCGGTCGTGGCGCGAAGGGAGCGCTCGACGGTGTGAGTAGGTGGTTCGTACGGCATGGCGCCCTTAGCGTACGCCGCACTGATCCCCGAGCGACACCCCGGCCTCCCCGGCGGCGTCCGGGGCCGCCGAGGCGGCGGATCAGACTCCCCGCGACAGCAGCAGCGGAAGCATGAACTGGTCGATCATCTCCTCGATCTCCCGGTCGTTCCATTCGCTTCCAGAAATCTTGTTGCGGTACATCATCATCGCCGGGATGGCGTCGAGCACATAGCCGTTGGCCGCGTCGGAGCGCACCTCTCCTCGCTCAATACCGCGGGCGATGATGTCACCGATCAGCTTGGTGGTCGGCCCCACCACCCCGTCGAAGATCACGCCATGGAACCGCTCGACTTCCGCCGGATCGCATTCGTGAATAACCGATCGCAGCGCGAAGCCGGGGCGCGAGAACATGGCGTCCCGGGCCCGCCGGCACAGAGCCAGCAGATCCTCGCGCACACTTCCGAGGTCGGGAGCCTCCTCCAAACGTGGCAGACCGGCCTGCAGCGCGTCGGCGACCAGGTCCTCCTTGGAGGGCCAGCGGCGGTAGACCGCGGCCTTCCCGGTCTGGGCGCCGGCGGCGACACCCTCCATGGTGAGGCCGTTCCAGCCCACGGTGCTGAGCTGCTCCAAGGCGGCGTCCAGGATCGCGCGTTCGAGCACCGCACCACGCCGACGAGGGGAGGCCGCCTGAGCGGGGGCGGCTGTCCAGCGCGAGGTAACCATCTGAGTTTCTCCAGCGAGCAGGGGGAAGCGGGGATTCCGGGACATGGACTGCGGCGCACGACAGCGAAGGGGGACGGGGTGCGCGACACACAGCCAAGTGAACGCGATCGTTCACTAACACCTTCGCGGGGGATCCACAGTCACAACCTCTCAGCTGATACGGGACCAGAAACGGGGTGCGGCCCGCAGGGAGGGGCACCCCGGCATCGCGCTCACCGTCCTCATCATCGCCATCGTCCGCAGGGAACAAACGGGGGTCGACCACACCTTCGACCAGCATCTCAGGCAACGACGCCTCTTTCGATGGCTCGGGCACCGGAACCGTCCGAATCCCCTGCCTCTCTGTGCGCATGCCAACCCCACGACACTGTGGAGAACGGGTTACATGGGAAGTAAGGCAGTCGCCAAGCGGGAGTGAAGATCGCCACCCTTGAAGCGGAGTCGCACCAGGAGTGGGCACATGCGGCACCGGCCGGCGGCAACCCACCGGCGACGCCTGCACTGAGCGCGTCTTCGTACAACCCGGCGCTCCAGGCCCGCCGGGCGGCCGACCCGGCTGCCCACGACCACAATCAGGCCGCCGCCCCGCATGAACCCTGCGCGCCGCATCCGCACTGCGGCGGAAGCCGCAAGGGAGGGGCCGCCGTTCGCGCAGGTAACTCTCACCCGCCCAAGCTCCATGCACCACTGGATGCAGCGGGCGACGAAGTTGGCGAGGTGGAGTGGCAGGGGGAGGCGGATGAGGACGTCGGCGCGGAGGTGGGCGGTGCGCAGGGCCTGGATGTACATGGCCCACTCGGCCGGGGCATGAACTGGGTTGATCCTGCCGTTCTCCGCGAAGCCCGCGCGCTGCCGTTCAGCACCTCGGATCGCACCCGCGCTCCCGGCGTCACGCTCCCCACCGCCTCACCACGCAGCACCGCCGTCACAACCCACCACCCCCCTCAACCCACAACCACCCTCCAGGAACAACCCCGTTAGAGAACGCTTGTGTTCACAAGGGCCGACTCGCTATCGTCCCATTTAGTGAACGCAGACGTTCACTACCTCGTCTCTGGGGGACCTCCTGTGACGCACGATCAGCTACAGACGCAGTCACCCGCGCCTGCCCCGCAAGGTCCGGCCTCACGCTCGTCGCACCCGGGCATCGCGCTCACGGTCATCGCCGCGTGCCAGCTGATGGTGGTGCTTGATGCCACCATCGTCAACATCGCCCTGCCGCACATCCAGACCGCCCTGAACTTCTCCACCACCAACCTGACCTGGGTGGTCAGCGCCTACACCCTCACCTTCGGCGGCCTTCTCCTGCTCGGCGGCCGCGCCGGTGACATCCTCGGCCGCCGCCGGGCCTTCATCGCCGGCATCCTGCTCTTCACCTTCGCCTCGCTCCTCGGCGGACTCGCCCAGGAACCCTGGCAACTGCTGGCCGCGCGTGTCCTGCAGGGCATGGGCGGCGCGATCGCATCGCCCACCTCGCTCGCGCTCATCACCACGACGTTCCCCGAAGGTCCGGAACGCAACAGGGCGTTCGGCATCTTCGCGGCCGTCTCCGCGGGTGGCGGTGCCCTCGGCCTCCTGGCCGGCGGACTCCTCACCGAGTGGCTCAACTGGCGATGGGTGCTCTTCGTCAACGTTCCCATCGGCATCCTCATCGCGGCGCTCGCGCCCCGCTACATCAACGAGTCCGAGCGACACCCCGGGCGCTTCGACCTCACCGGGGCGGCCACCTCGACACTCGGCATGGTCGCCCTGGTCTACGGGTTCATCAGGGCCGCATCCGACGGCTGGCGGGATTCGCTCACCCTCGGTGCCTTCGGCGCGGCCGTGGTGCTCCTCGCCGGCTTCATGCTCGTAGAGAGCCGTGCCAAGGAACCGATCACCCCGCTGCGGATGTTCGCCAACCGCAACCGCTCCGGCACCTACGTGATCATGATCAGCCTCGCCGCGGCGATGTTCGGCATGTTCTTCTACATCGTGCTGTTCGTGCAGAACGTGCTGGACTACTCCCCCATCCGTGCCGGCCTGGCCTTCCTGCCCGTCACCGTCGTCATCGCGTTGGGCGCGGGGATATCACAGCGGCTGCTGCCGAGGTTCGGCCCCAAGCCGTTCCTGATCACGGGCGCCACTCTCGTCGCCATCGGCCTGGCCTGGCAGTCGCTGATCGACTCAGGCAGCTCGTACGTCGGCGGAGTGCTCGGCCCGATGCTGATCTTCGGCTTCGGTATGGGGCTCAACTTCGTCACCGTCACCGTGACCGCCGTCTCCGGCGTCGCCCCGCACGAGGCGGGCGCGGCCTCCGCCCTGCTCAATGCGACCCAGCAGGTGGGCGGTTCGCTCGGTCTGTCCATCCTGACCACCGTCTTCGGCTCGGCCAGCCGCGACGAGGCGACCAAGCAGGTCGCGTCGTTCATGACCCAGGCCTCACCCGAGCAGAAGGCCGCGTTCGCCAAGACCCACCAGTTGCCGGCCCCGTGGAGCCACGAAGTCCTCGCTCACGGCATCTCCACGGCCTTCATCCCCGCCGCCGCCATGGCGGTCCTCGCGCTCGCCGTCGCCGCCGTCGTCATACGCGTCCGCAAGAGCGACCTGGAGGCCCTGAGCGGGGCGGGTGGCGCCCCGGCCGTGTGAGCCCCGCGGTCCCCCGATCACGGCGCCCGTGACCGAACACCCCGTCCACCACGGGTTCGTCGGCCTACGGGCGTCGTGTGGCGCGCTGAGCCATGGGCCGGGTGAACATCGCGCTCCCGCACATCCAAGACGCCTTCGAGTTCAGCACCACGGACCTCAACATGGGCGGTCAGCGCGTGCACGCTCGCCTTCGCCGGCCTGCTGCTCCTCGGCGCACGGGCGGATGACATCCTCGGCCACCGCCGGGTGCTCATGACCGGCATCCTGCTGTTCACCCTCTCCGCGGACGGCGGCGCCATCGGTCTGCCGGCCGACGGCATGCTCACCGACCGGCTCGACTGGCGCTGGGTGTTCTCCGTCGACGTGCCGATCGGACCGCCGGTCGTCGCCCTCACCCCGCATTGCGTCAACCGGCCAAGAGCCCGAGCAGCCAGAGGAGCCCGTCCGAACCGCACCATCGCCACCTCCCCCAGCGACTCCGCTTCCCGCACCGCCGTCCGCACTCGGACGGAGTGCGGAGCGGATGCCGGGAAAACGCCTCGCGGTCACACAGAGTTCCCATCGGGCACGGAGAGTTTCGAAAGTGCTCGGGGGTGCTGCACCACCAGGACGGGACGGACCGCGAAAGCCGCGACTCGGGCGGTCCCGCGCCGGCAGTCACCCGCCGACAGCGGTCCCCGTCCCCGTCGGTACCCATTCCGGCAGCGCTTCCGTCCGCTCCGCCCATGCGGCCGGTGGCCGTCCCGCCTTGCCGCCCGCGAGTACACCGCCCACGATGGCGCAGGTGGTGTCCACGTCGCCGCCCACCTGTGCGGTCGCCCAGAACGCCGTCTCGTAGTCACCGAGGGCGCGTGCCGCCGACCACAGGGCGAAGGGGACGGTGTCATGGGCGGTCGTACGCCGTCCGCAGCCCAGTACGGCCGCGACGGTGCCGGCGTCGGCGTAGTCGAGCATGTCGCGGGCGCGCCGCAGGCCCTGGCCGACAGCACTCTTGGGGACCAGGGAGACGACACCGTCGAGGAGCGCCGCCGGGCTCGGCGGGCCGGCGGGCGCGGCCGCCAGCGCCGCTGCCGCGGCGACGGCCATGGCGCCGACCACCGCCTCACGGTGCTGGTGCGTGGGGTAGGCCGAGATCTCGGCCTGATGGGTGGCCTGCTCCGGATCGTCCGCGTACCAGGCGCCGAGGGGCGCGATCCGCATCGCCGCGCCGTTGCCCCACGACCCCTGCCCGTTGAAGAGCCCGGCGGCCAGCTCACGCCAGTCGCCACCCTCCCGGACGAGGCGGAGCAGGCGGTTGACGGCGGGGCCGTACCCCCGGTCGAAGTCGTGGTGCGCCGCGAACGAGTGGGCCAGCGCGTCCTGGTCGATGCGGTGGTGGGCAGCCAGGACGGCGACGACGGAGCAGGCCATCTCCGTGTCGTCGGTCCACTGCCAGACGGCCGGTGGAAGCTCGCGCCGCTTCAGCAGCGGATAGTTCACCGGGACGAAGAACTGCGAGCCCAGCGCGTCGCCGAGGGCGAGTCCGCGCAGGCTGGACAGGGCGCGCTCCAGGCGCCCGGGGATCGAGGAGTCGGTAGCGGTCATCGCGGCCAGCCTAGCCGCTCATCCAGTGCGGCTCCGGGTCCCGCCAGCGGTCGAAGGGCCGGTCGAGCGTGTACTTGCCGTCGTCTCCGAGGACGAGCATCCGCATCTCGGCGTTCCCGGGGTTGGAGAGCGACTCGAAGTCCGCGACCGTCCAGTGGAACCAGCGCATGCAGAACAGCCGCATCGCCAGTCCATGGGTCACCAGGAGCACGTTGGTCGGATGGTCCGGCGCCTCGAAGCTGCGGTACAGGCTCTCCAGGAAGCCGCCGACCCGGTCGTACACGTCGGCCCCGGACTCGCCCTGCGGGAAGCGGAAGAAGAAGTGCCCGTAGGCGTCCCGGTACGTCTTCTGCAGTCGTACGTCGTCGCGGTCCTGCCAGTTTCCCCAGTCCTGCTCGCGCAGCCGGGGCTCCTCACGTACCCGTATGAGATCCGGGTCGAGGTGGAAGGCGCGGAGTGTCTCGTGCGTCCGGCGGTACGGGGAGACATACACGCTGACGCGCTCCTGGCCGAAGATCTGCCGAATGCGCTTTCCGGTCTCCTCCGCCTGCCGTCGGCCCCGGTCGGTCAGGGCCAGTGCGTGGTCGGGTTCCCGCTCGTACACGGAGTCGTCGACATTGCCGGTTGACTCGCCGTGCCGGACAAGGACGATGCGCCGTGGTCGTGCCATGCCAAAACCCTAGATCGAATGACGAAAAATCGAGCACTCGGATGGCCCTCATACAGCGCAGGTCACATAAATTGAGGGTTGGATATTCAAACGATCCAGCTCGGTTCGAGCTCCACGATGTCGCCCGTGAGGGCCGCGATGTCGGCCTCCGTCTGGGCACGCAACGCCAGCCGCTCGATCCGTTCGGTCCGGTACTTGCCGTGCTCGGCGGCCGACCGCCACATCGACAGGATCATGAACTCGTTCGCCGGGGCCTCGGCGAACATGCCGCGGATCATGCCGGGCGAGCCGGCCATCGCCGGGTTCCAGACCTTCTCCTGCATCAGGGTGAAGTGCTCGACGCGCTCCTCGTGCACGCGGCAGTGGGCCACCCTGACCAGGTCGCTGTCCGTGAACCGCGGTTCGAAGCCGGTCTTCACGTCGAACCGGTACTCGAACAGCTTGACCTGCTGGTCCTTGTACGTGCCCGACTGGGACGCGGCCAGACGGTCGTGCGAACGCGCCATGAAGGAGTCGTAGAAGGCACGGCTCTCCCAGAAGGCGAAGATGTGCGCCACTCCGGGGCGCTGCCGACTCCAGCCCCCGCCCTGTCCCCGAAATCCCGGCTCCCCCAGAAGCCCCGCCCATTTTCGCTGTCCCCGCTCGAAGCCCCGGCGGTCCACCACGGTGCAGCGAATCCACTTGACCAGCACCGCGCCATCGTAAGGCCATAGGGCGTGGCGTCGGTCACGCTCCGGCTGAGATCACCCGCGCATGCGCCCCCGCGCGCGTGGCACGATGGACAAAGAGCCTTGGCAGCCCATCAGTTGGGGCAGTGGACCTCTAGGGGGAAGGGGACGCGTGGTGAGCGGTTTCAGCAAGGCGATCAGCAAGGTCGAGGTCGGGGTGAAGTGGGATCCCAGCCCGGCGGGGCAGCCACCCACCGATCTCGACGTCATCGCCGGGACGTTCACAGCGGCCGACCCGTACGGAACTCCGGCCTATCTGGTGCACTTCGACAGCCGTTCGCCCGACGGCACGATCTTCCTCAACCGGGACAGCCAGGACGGCAAGGGCTTCGGCTGGGACGAGGTCATGACGCTCGAACTCGACCGGCTCGACGCCCGGTACACGCGCGTGGTCGTCGGAGTCGTCATCCAGCAGCGCGCCGCGCACCGGACGTTCGTGAACGTCCTGAACCCAGCGGTGCGTGTCCGGGAGGGCTACAACGTGCTCGCCCAGGACGACTTCGGCTCGGTCCTCGGGGCGACGGCGGCCGCCGTCGCGGAGTTCGTGCGCGACGGATCCGGCGACTGGAGCTTCCGGCCCGGCCTGCACGGCTTCGAGGACGACCCCGTGGTCTTCACCCGGGCGATGGGCGGACTCGGCCGGCCCTGACGCCAGACGGCCGGGAGCAAACGGTAAGGGGCGTCGGCCGTGGCCGACGCCCCTTACTTCACTTCACCGCTTCACTGCGCTGACGCGTCAGCTGCAGCCGCTGGTCGAGCCGCAGCCCTCGCAGATGTAGCAGGAACCGGCCCGCTGCATCTTCGTCCCGCAGGAGAAGCAGAGCGGGGCGTCGGCCTGGATGCCCAGCTGCATCTCCACCAGCTCGGCGCTGGTGTGCGCCTGCCTCGGGGCGGGCTTGGCCACCTCGGCCTTCGGGGTGGCGACGGCCTTCAGCTCCTGGGCGCGCGGCGCCGACTGGGCCAGGCCCTCGACATCGACCTCGTCGTCGAGGGACGGCTCGTACGAACCGGTCTCCAGGTGACGCTGGCGCTCCTCGGCGGAGTGGATGCCGAGCGCGGAACGGGTCTCGAAGGGCAGGAAGTCCAGCGCCAGGCGACGGAAGATGTAGTCGACGATCGACTGCGCCATCCGCACATCCGGGTCGTCCGTCATACCGGCCGGCTCGAAGCGCATGTTGGTGAACTTCGAGACGTACGTCTCCAGCGGCACGCCGTACTGGAGACCCACGGAGACCGCGATGGAGAAGGCGTCCATCATGCCCGCGAGGGTCGAGCCCTGCTTGGACATCTTCAGGAAGACCTCGCCCAGGCCGTCGTCCGGGTAGGAGTTGGCCGTCATGTAACCCTCGGCGCCGCCGACGGTGAAGGACGTGGTGATGCCGGGACGACCCTTCGGGAGGCGCTTGCGGACCGGGCGGTACTCGATGACCTTCTCGACCGTCTCGCGGATGGTCGCCTCGGCCTTCTCGGCGACCTCCTCCTTCTCCTTCTCCTTCTCCTTGGTCTTGGCGGAGAGCGGCTGGCCGACCTTGCAGTTGTCGCGGTAGATCGCGAGCGCCTTGACGCCCAGCTTCCAGGCCTCGAAGTAGATCTCCTCGACCTCCTCGACGGTCGCCGACTCCGGCATGTTGACCGTCTTGGAGATGGCGCCGGAGATCCACGGCTGGATGGCGGCCATCATGCGGACGTGGCCCATCGGGGAGATGGCACGCTCGCCCATGGCGCAGTCGAAGACCTCGTAGTGCTCCTGCTTGAGGCCGGGGGCGTCGATCACATTGCCGTTCTCGCCGATGTGGGCGACGATCGCCTCGATCTGCTCCTCCTGGTAGCCCAGGCGGCGCAGGGCCTGCGGGACCGTGCCGTTGACGATCTGCATCGAGCCGCCGCCGACCAGCTTCTTGAACTTGACCAGGGCGAGGTCGGGCTCCACACCGGTGGTGTCGCAGGACATCGCGAGACCGATCGTGCCGGTCGGGGCGAGGACCGATGCCTGGGAGTTACGGAAACCGTTCTTCTCACCGAGGCGGATCACGTCCTGCCAGGCCTCCGTGGCGGCGGCCCAGACCGGGGTGTCCAGGTCGTCCATACGGACGGCCACGGTGTTGGCGTCGGCGTGCTGCTTCATGACGCGGTTGTGGGCGTCCGCGTTGCGGGCGTAGCCGTCGTACGGGCCGACGACCGCGGCGAGCTCGGACGAGCGCTTGTACGCCGTGCCGGTCATCAGGGAGGTGATGGCACCGGCCAGCGCGCGGCCGCCCTCGGAGTCGTAGGCGTGGCCGGTCGCCATCAGCAGGGCGCCGAGGTTGGCGTAGCCGATGCCGAGCTGGCGGAAGGCGCGGGTGTTCTCGCCGATCTTCTGGGTCGGGAAGTCCGCGAAGCAGATGGAGATGTCCATCGCCGTGATGACGAGCTCGACGACCTGGGCGAAGCGTTCGACGTCGAAGGACTGGCTGCCCTTGCCGTCGTCCTTCAGGAACTTCATCAGGTTCAGCGAGGCGAGGTTGCAGGACGTGTTGTCCAGGTGCATGTACTCGCTGCAGGGGTTCGAGCCGTTGATCCGGCCGGACTCCGGGCAGGTGTGCCAGTGGTTGATCGTGTCGTCGTACTGGATGCCCGGGTCGGCGCAGGCCCACGCGGCCTCGGCCATCTTGCGGAACAGGCTCTTGGCCTGGACCTCCTCGATGACCTCGCCGGTCATCCGGCCGCGCAGACCGAACTGCCCGCCCTGCTCGACCGCCTTCATGAACTCGTCGTTCACGCGGACCGAGTTGTTGGCGTTCTGGTACTGGACGGAGGTGATGTCGTCGCCGCCCAGGTCCATGTCGAAGCCCGCGTCACGGAGGGCGCGGATCTTCTCCTCCTCCTTGACCTTGGTCTCGATGAAGTCCTCGATGTCGGGGTGGTCGACGTCCAGGATGACCATCTTGGCGGCACGGCGGGTGGCGCCGCCCGACTTGATGGTGCCGGCCGAGGCGTCGGCGCCGCGCATGAAGGAGACCGGGCCGGAGGCGTTGCCGCCGGAGGAGAGCAGTTCCTTGGAGGAGCGGATCCGGGAGAGGTTCAGGCCGGCGCCGGAGCCGCCCTTGAAGATCATGCCCTCTTCCTTGTACCAGTCGAGGATCGACTCCATGGAGTCGTCGACGGACAGGATGAAGCAGGCCGAGACCTGCTGGGGCTGCGGGGTGCCCACGTTGAACCACACGGGGCTGTTGAAGCTGAAGATCTGGTGCAGGAGGGCGTACGCCAGCTCGTGCTCGAAGATCTCGGCGTCGGCGGGCGACGCGAAGTACTTGTAGTCCTCGCCGGCCTTCCGGTACGTCTTCACGATGCGGTCGATCAGCTGCTTGAGGCCGGTCTCGCGCTGCGGGGTGCCGACGGCACCGCGGAAGTACTTGCTGGTGACGATGTTGACCGCGTTCACCGACCAGAAGTCGGGGAACTCGACGCCACGCTGCTCGAAATTGACCGAGCCGTCGCGCCAGTTGGTCATGACGACGTCACGGCGCTCCCAGCTCACCTCGTCGTACGGGTGTACGCCGGGGGTGGTGTGGATGCGCTCGATACGCAGCCCCTTGGTGGCCTTCGTTCCCTTCGCGCGGGAACTCCGTGCCGGACCGCTCGCCGTCTCTGTCATGCCGCCTCCCTCTACGGGCAAAAACGCCCTGAAATGCCACGATGTTCCCGTGACACGCTGTTCTGTTTCGCGTTGCGGGCACGATGAGCCGCCCCCGCAACAAGTCCTGGATCGCCGTCCGACATCCGGATCCGGGCCCACCGCCCGGTTCCGGTCCGCCCGTCAGCCGGCGATGCGGGCGGGCGCGGGCACCTGAGTGGCCACGCCCGGCCCGTGATCGTCCTCCTGGCTCCCCGCTCCCGCGTCTTCGTCGTCCGCGGCGGGGTCCTGCGCCGCCCGCCTGAGCTCCGCGATCGCCGCCTCGAAGTCCTCGAGCGAGTCGAACGCCCGGTAGACCGAGGCGAATCGCAGATAGGCGACGAGGTCGAGCTCCTGCAACGGGCCGAGTATGGCCAGCCCCACGTCATGGGTGGTCAGCTCGGCGCTTCCGGTGGCGCGCACCGCCTCCTCGACCCGCTGGCCGAGCTGGGCGAGTGCGTCCTCGGTGACAGGTCGTCCCTGGCATGCCTTGCGCACACCGTTGATGACCTTGGTACGGCTGAATGGCTCGGTGACTCCGGACCGCTTGACCACCATGAGCGAGCACGTCTCCACGGTCGTGAAACGACGGGAGCAGTCCGGACACTGGCGGCGTCTGCGGATCGACGTGCCGTCGTCGGTCGTACGACTGTCGACCACACGGCTGTCGGGGTGCCTGCAGAAGGGGCAGTGCATGATCTCCAACCCTCCTCACAGCAGACTCAATGACCTCGTTGGGCCACATGAGCCCCTCGAAGCAGCCCCAAGCATAAGCGATCTCAGAGGCACCGGAGACCCGGGGGACCACAACTTGTGGGCTGCGGTCGCAATCCAACCACTAGATGTGGTGATTGGCTGATACATCGCCAGGTTGCGCGTGTCGCACACGTACCGCTACGGCGAATACGGAGATACCGTGGGCGCCACACGGAGGTCACGTGCGACTCCGGCGCAGATGGGGACGGTCGTCCCGGTCGGCGCCGGTCCGGATGGCAGACTGGGCACACCCACAAGGCCATCAGTCCGGCGGTGAAGAGTACAACAATGGGACCTTTTGTCCGCCGGGTACCGCGTGAGCCATACACCCAGACCTGTGATCGCGTCCGGTGAACCGCGTTTTTTCACTCGAACGTGTGTTTGGCGCAACCTTTCGAAAGCAACTACCGTTGTCCAGCAGGGAGACCATCGAGAGGGGCCGACGTGACCACGACCGCAGACAGTGCCACCATCACCGCCCAGGACCGCTCCCAGGGCCGAATCGACCCGGTGCATGCCATGAACGAAGCCGTGAATCCCGAGGGACACAAGCGCTCCCTGCCGGGCCGACCTCCAGGCATCCGGGCGGACAGCTCGGGCCTGACCGACCGGCAGCGCCGGGTGATCGAGGTCATCCGGGACTCGGTGCAGCGGCGGGGCTACCCGCCGTCGATGCGGGAGATCGGCCAGGCCGTCGGCCTGTCGAGCACATCCTCGGTGGCGCACCAGCTGATGGCACTGGAACGCAAGGGCTTCCTGCGCCGCGACCCGCACCGCCCGCGCGCGTACGAGGTGCGCGGCTCCGACCAGGCCGTCACCGTGCAGCCCACGGACACCGCCGGCAAGCCCGCCGCGTCGTACGTCCCGCTGGTCGGCCGGATCGCCGCCGGTGGGCCGATCCTCGCCGAGGAGTCGGTCGAGGACGTCTTCCCGCTCCCCCGGCAGCTGGTCGGAGACGGCGAGCTGTTCGTGCTCAAGGTGGTCGGTGACTCGATGATCGAGGCCGCGATCTGTGACGGCGACTGGGTCACCGTCCGCCGCCAGCCGGTCGCGGAGAACGGCGACATCGTCGCCGCCATGCTCGACGGCGAGGCCACGGTCAAGCGCTTCAAGCGCGAGGACGGCCATGTCTGGCTTCTCCCCCACAACTCGGCCTACGAGCCGATCCCCGGCGACGACGCGACCATCCTGGGCAAGGTCGTCGCGGTACTGCGGCGCGTGTGACGCCTGGCGGGCGGTCGACCCGCCCGCCCTCAGATCGGGCCCCGGAACCCCTGCGCCGGTTCCGGGGTCCACTACTGCCCGGGACCCCGCCGCCTGTTCACATCGCGGGTCGGCCTGGCCTACGCCGGTCAGGCCACCCCGCGATCATCACGCCTCCGCCTGGCGTGCGGCCGCGTCGATGGCCGCCAGCGACTTCCTGACCTGATTACGGTCCGTGGTGTACCAGAAGTCGGGCAGTGACGCCTTGAGATAGCTCCCGTACCGGGCGGTGGCCAGCCGCTGGTCGAGTACGGCGACCACGCCCCGGTCTCCCGACGCGCGGACGAGCCGACCGGCGCCCTGGGCCATCAGAAGCGCGGCGTGGGTGGCGGCGACCGCCATGAAGCCGTTGCCGCCCGCGTCCTCGACCGCCTTCTGCCGGGCACTCATGAGCGGGTCGTCCGGGCGCGGGAACGGGATCTTGTCCATCACGACCAGCTGGCAGCTGGGCCCTGGGACATCGACGCCCTGCCACAGTGACAGCGTGCCGAAGAGGCAGGTCCTGGGGTCGGCCGCGAAGTTCTTGATCAGCTCACCGAGGGTCTCCTCGCCCTGCAGCAGTATCGGGAACTCGGGAATCCGTACGCGCAGTTCCTCGGCGGCCTGCTGGGCGGCCCGCATAGAGGAGAAGAGACCGAGGGTGCGGCCGCCGGCGGCCTGGATCAGCTCGGTCAGCTCGTCGAGCATGTCGGCGCGGTCGCCGTCCCGCGCGGGGCGCGACAGATGCTTGGCGACATAGAGGATGCCCTGCTTCGGGTAGTCGAAGGGCGAACCGACGTCGACGCCCTTCCACTGCGGGAGGTCCTCGCCCTCGGTGCCCTCCGGGGCCAGTCCCAGGGAGGCGCCGACGCCGTTGAAATCACCGCCGAGCTTGAGGGTCGCCGAGGTGAGGACGACCGAGCGGTCAGCGAAGAGCTTCTCCCTGAGCAGGCCCGACACGGACATCGGAGCGACGCGGACGGACGCACCGAAGCGGTCATGACGCTCGTACCAGACGACGTCCCACTCGGAGCCGTTCACGATCCGCTCCGCCACGTCGTGCACGGTCTCCACGGAGGCCAGCGCCTGCTTGCGGACCGCGTCCTCGTCCTGGACCGACTTGTCGCGGGTCGTACCGATCGCGGAGATCACCGTGCGGGCCGCGTCCCGGAGAGCGGCCAGGGCGTAACCGAGGTCCTCCGGGATCTCCTCCAGACGACTCGGCAGGGCCAGCTCCATCAGCCGCTCGAAGCCCTCGGCGGCGGTCTGGAGCTGGTCGGCGGCCTTCTCGTCGACCAGTTTGGCGGCGCGCCGGACCGCACGGTTGACCTGGCCGGGAGTGAGTTCACCGGTGGCGACGCCGGTGACCCGCGAGACCAGTTCGTGCGCCTCGTCCACGATCAGCACCTCGTGCTGCGGGAGCACCGGGGCGCCCTCGATGGCGTCGATCGCGAGCAGGGCGTGGTTGGTGACGACGACCTCGGCGAGCTTGGCGCGCTCGCGGGCCATCTCGGCGAAGCACTCGGCGCCATAGGCGCACTTGGATGCGCCCAGGCACTCCCTGGAGGAGACCGAGACCTGGGCCCAGGCCTTGTCGGAGACGCCCGGCGTGAGGTCGTCTCGGTCACCGCTCTCGGTCTCGTCCGCCCAGTCACGCAGTCGCAGCAGATCCTGGCCCAGTTTGCTGGTCGGCGCGGCCGCCTCGAACTGGTCGAAGAGGCCCTCCTCCTCGTCCTGCGGCACGCCCTCGTGCAGTCGGTGCAGGCACAGGTAGTTCGACCGGCCCTTGAGCATCGCGAACTCCGGCCGGCGGCGCAGCAGCGGATGGAGGGAGTCGACGGTGCGCGGCAGGTCCCGCTCCACGAGCTGTCTCTGCAGGGCGAGGGTCGCCGTCGCCACGACGACCCGCTCCCCGTGCGCGAGCGCCGGCACCAGATAGCCGAGCGACTTTCCGGTGCCGGTGCCGGCCTGGACCAGCAGATGGGATCCGTCGTCGATCGCTCCGGCGACCGATTCGGCCATGGTCACCTGGCCGGGGCGCTCCGTACCGCCGACAGCTGTGACAGCGGCATGCAGGAGTTCAGGGAGTGAGGGCTTCGTCATAGCGCGACCACCCTACGGCCCGGCACTGACAATCGGGCGATCAAGGCGGCGGCGGTGGGTGGGATCACGCCGGATGCTCCTGGACGGACGGGCCAAGCGGGGAAGGGCGGGCCGGAGGTTCGGCTGCTTCGTTTTTTTCGAGAGGCCGGAACTTGATCGGTCGCCGCTTCGTACTACATGTGTACGCGCAATCACTCAGCGCTACATCAGATGACGTAGGGACCGGTCCCTGATCATCAGGGCGGCCCGTTTGGCAGGCAGGTCGACCTCGGCGGCGTAGCGGTAGCCCGCGTTGAGGAAGGCGGCCACGGAGGGGGTGTTGCGAAGATCGGGCTCCGCGACGACACGCGCACAGGCGGGGCGGTGGTCGAGGACGAGATCGGCCACGGCTCTGAGCAGGCCGGACCCCAGTCCCCGCCCCCGGTCGGCGACGGCACCGACGAGAAGGTGGATCCCGGTGTCGTGCGGGCGGGCCGGATAGTGGCGGGCGAGCGGGTCCAGGTCGGCTCGGTAGATCTCCCAGTAGCTCATCGGGGTGCCGTGGAGCAGGCCCAGGCACGGCACACTGCGTCCGTCTCCCGTCAGCTGGGCGCGCAGATGGTCCTCCGTCTGCTCCCGTGAGTCGGCCAGCTGCCAGAACGCGGCCACGGCAGGGTCGCCCATCCAACGGCTGATGATCGGCAGGTCGCGTTCCACGTTGACCGGCACGAGGTGAAAGAGGCCGACGGGGGTTTCGGTGGGGCCCCAGGTGCCGATCCGGTCGAGCAGATCGGGTGTGCCGAGCGGGTCGAGTGCGGCGAGCCGGTCGTGGTCGGGTGCAGCGGCCCGGTCGGTGTCGAACGGGACGGCTCGGTCGCGGTCGAATGCGGAGAGACGGTCGTGGACCAGCGGACCGGGACGGTGGTTGTGATCGCGGTCGCGGTCGAAAGTGGCGGTGCGGGTCTCGTCGGCCGGGGCGGTGTGCGTCTCGTCCCGGGTGGTCGGCGCGGGCCATTGCCTTCCGCCGCGGTCGGGGTCGGTCGTCCCTCCGACGTCGGCGTCGGCGCCGCCGGTCGTCGTCCCGGCGAAGAGGGCGCTGAATCCATCGGGCAGACGCAGGTCCAGGGTGTCCTCGCAGTCCCGGTCGTCCTCGGCGGGTCCGGGGCGGCCGGGGTGGACGGGACGGACCGGGACGAGGCCTGCGTCGGCGCTCGCGTCGGTGGGAGGCATGCTGCGCTCCTCTCAGGAGACGGGGTGGGTCATGTTCCTCGGTAGGTGAACGAAGGTCGGTGATCGAAGGCCGGTGGACGGAGGCCGGTGATCGAAGGCCGGTGCGCGATGGGCCGGTGAGGTGGTCCGGGCGATCAGGACTGTGCGGAGTGGAGGGGGTTGGCGATGGTGACGTAGACGGACTGGGTGTCGACCGGGCCGACGAGTTCGTCGAGGCCGTGCAGCCGGGTCAGCAGGTTGGCCTTGCAGCGCAGGACGGGTGAGTCGAGCAGACGGCCGGCCAGGGGGCTGCGCAGCCGGGCGGGCCCGGCGGCCACGTCGGTGAGGAACCGGCGGAACGCCGCGAGCAGCAGGCGTTCGTCGGCGAGCCGCTGGGAGCCGAAAGCGCCGATCAGGCCGAGCACGTTGTTGATGCCGAGGTAGTAGGCGAAGCGTTCGTCGGTGACCTCGTCGGAGACGAAGGTGTCGCTCTGCTCGCCGATGCCGGGCAGCCGGGCGTCGAGGTCGGCCCGCCGGGACTCACGGAAGTAGTAGCCCTGGTTGTCGCGGTAGCGCCCGCCGGCGGGCCAGCCGTCGGCGTCCAGCAGGAGCAGGGTGTTCTGCTGGTGCGCTTCCAGGGCGATGCCGGCCTCGCCGTCGAGCCAGAGCACCGGGCGGACCACCTGCTCCAGATAGCGCAGGAACCACTCGGCGCTGACGGCGCCGACGGGCCGTCCGGTGCGTTCGGCGAGCCGGGCGACCACCTGGGCGAGCCGGGAACGGTATGTCCCGGGCCTGCCGTTCGCCCCCGGGGCGTCGAGGGGTCGCGGGGCGACCAGCCCGGCGACGCAGGACGCGTCGTCGGCGGGGGTGAACGGGTTGTGCCGGATCACCACGTCGAGTCCGGGTACGGGTCGGCCGTCCCCGCCGTCGACGGCCAGCCAGGCGGGGTCGCGCACGATGTCGAAGCCCGGGTGGGCGGACTGCCAGTGCTTCGCGAGGCCGGTGCGCAGCAGGCGGTGCACCTCGACGCCTCGGTGGAGTTCCTTGCGGAGGTTCTCCCGGCGGGAGTTGGTGATGCGCAGGCCCAGTGACAGCTTGAGCATGGCGGGAGCGCCGGTGCGGTGGACGGTTCGTACGGAGGAGGTGGGATGCCAGGGGGCGCCGAGGGGGCCCAGGTCGCGGAGGAGTCCGGCGTCGAGGAGGGCGGCGATCTCCTCACGGTGACGGACCTCGCGGGCCTGCCAGGGGTGCAGGGGCAGGGCGGCCGCGCAGCCGTCGGGCAGGGGCAGGGCCGTTCCTGCCAGACGTGCCATCAGGTGCGGCGCGGGGACGGGGCGGCCTCGCTCGGTCCAGGCCGAGTCGGTGACGAGAAGGGAGGAGGCGACCGCCATCCAGTGCAGCGGGAAGGAGCCGCGCAACTCCGGTGAGTAGAGCCTGGCTTCGGACTCGGTCAGACCCTCACGGCTCTTCGGGGTCGGATGGAACGGGTGGCCGAGGAGGAGTGCCTGCTCGGCGGCGAGGAAGCGGTCGGGGCCGTCGGCGGGGTGGGCGCGCCGGTCCACGATGAAGGTGACGGTGCGGCGCAGGGAGTCGGCGACGCGGGCCACGAGGTCGCCGTCGTCGGGGGTGGCCCGGGCGACGGGGGAGCCGTCGGCGGCGCCGGGTGAGCCGTCCCGGGTACCGGACGCGCCGCCGGGGCCGGGCGGGCTGTCACCGGCGCCGGGTGTGCCGATGGTTCGGGTGGTGCCGTCGCTCTGGGCCGGCACGCCGTTGGCGGTGCGGGGTGTGCCGTCGCTCCGGGCAGGAACGCCGTTGGCGGCGCGGAGTACGCCGTCGGCCTGGCCGGGGACGCCGTCGGCTCGGCGGACCGCTCCGTCGGCTCGGCGCGCCGCCGGGTCTTCGGCTCGCGGCCCTGCCGGGTCCTCGGGTCGTCTGGCCGTGCCGTCGGCTCCCACGGCCGTCTCCCGGGTGAGCAGGGCGGCGAGGGTGACCGCGTCGACGGGTGGGGCGGTGTCGGGGGTGCCGGCCAGGCGGGGTTGGCCGAAGCGGTGCCAGCCGGTCGGGGACCAGTGGCGGACCGGGGTGATGAGGGCCGTACCGCTGGAGGGGAGCGGGATGCGGAGGGTGGCGGTGTCGGGCGCGGGGAGGTTCGTCTCGCGTGCCCAGCAGCGCAGCAGGTTCTCCACCGCTGCGGCCTGGGCGGCGATATGCGGGTCGGGATGGACCAGGAGGTCCCCGGTGTCGTCGCGCGGGCGCTCGGGCGGGGCGGTGCGGCCACGTTGCTGGGGAACCGACTCGGCGAGCGGAACGGGGCGCCCCTGTGGGCTTTGGTCTCCGTGATCGTCGGGGGTTGGGGTGGCGTTCAAGGGGGGTTCCTCGGGGACTTGTGGGGGGCGGGGAGTTCGCCGTCGGGCGGGGCGGACTCGGTTGATGCGGAGGTGAGTCGTGTGCTGAGCGTCCTGATGAGAGGGGTGGGGACGATGCGGGGTTTCCGAAGGCGGCCGACCGGTGCGCCCGGTGTGCGTCGGCGGGTCGGCCCGTTCCGGGAGCCGCGGCTAGCCGGTCGGTTTCTTGCGGCCGTCCGGGCGTGGCGGCAGGACACCGTGGCCGGCCGGGTCGCGGGCCACCGCGGCCACCGCGTCGGCGAGCCGGTCGAGTACGGCGGCCGCCTGTTCGTCGCTGATGGTGAGGGGCGGGAGAAGCCGTACGACACCGGCGTGGCGACCGCCGAGTTCGACGATCAGACCGCGTTCCAGACACGCGCGTTGCACAGCGGCGGCGAACTCGGGCGCCGCGGGCCGCGGCTCACGACGGGCATCGGCGTCCCGCCCGGTCGCGGCCCCGCCGACGGCGCCGCGCCCCAAGCCCGCCGCGCGGCCGAGGGCGCCCGCCGCATCGCCGCCCGCACTCACCACGCCGTCCGCACGGTCCATGACACCCGCCGCGCCGTCACCGGCACCGGCCGCCCTGCCCGGCACGCCCCGCCCCCACCCAGGGTCGTGGTCTCGTCCGCCCATGTCCGCCGCACCGCCCTGCACACCCAGCCGACCGCCCCGCCCACCCGCGTCCTCGGCACCGGTCCGCCCGCCCGCCGTACGCCCCGTCCCGCACGCTTCGCGGTCCCCTGCGCCCGCCCTCGTGGCGCCGCCCGTGTCCCGGGCCTCGCCCGTACGTCCCTCCCCCTCCGGATCGACCAGTTCCACCCCGATCATCAGTCCCCGCCCGCGCACATCCCCGATGCACGCGAACTCCGCCTGGAGAGTCCGAAGCTGGGAGAGCATCCGGGAGCCGAGCAGGCCCGCCCGTTCGGCGAGGGCGTTCTCGCGGACGTGGGCGAGGGTGGCCGTGCCGGCGGCCATGGCGAGTTGGTTGCCCCGGAAGGTGCCGGCGTGGGCGCCGGGTTCCCAGACGTCGAGGTCGTCGCGGTAGACGACGACGGCAAGGGGGAGGCTGCCGCCGATGGCCTTGGACAGGACCATCACGTCCGGGGTGACGCCGCTGTGCTCGACGGCCCAGAAGGCTCCGGTCCTGCCCACCCCGGTCTGGATCTCGTCCGCGATCAGGGGGATGGACCGGTCGGCGGTGACTCGGCGCATCCGGCGCAGCCAGTCGTCCGGGGCCGGGATCACTCCGCCCTCCCCCTGGACGGGTTCGAGGATCATGCCGGCCGGCAGCGGGACGCCGGACTTGGGGTCGTCGAGGACGGACTCGGTCCAGCGGGCGGCGAGTTCCGCGCCGCGGGGGCCGCCGACGCCGAACGGGCAGCGGTAGTCCTGGGGGTAGGGCAGCCGGGCGACACGGACGTCGTCGGCCCCGCCGGAGGCGGCCAGGGCGCCGGTGGTCATCCCGTGGTACGCGCCGGTGAAGGCGAGCATGCCGGTGCGGCCGGTCGCGGCCCGGACGAGTTTGAAGGCGGCCTCGACGGCGTCCGTGCCGGCGGGCCCGCAGAACTGGACGCGGGCCCGGTCGGCGAGGCCGGGCGGCAGAGTGCGGAACAGTTCGGTGATGAAGGCGTCCTTGACCGGGGTCGCCAGGTCGAGGACGGAGAGCGGGGCGCCGGAGTCGAGGACCTTGCGAATCGCCTCCAGCACGACCGGGTGGTTGTGTCCGAGCGCGAGGGTGCCGGCGCCGGAGAGGCAGTCGAGGTAGCGGCGGCCGTCGGCGCCCTCGATGGTCAGGCCACGGGCCCGCACGGGCACGATGGGGAGGGCGCGCGCGTAGGTACGTGCCCTCGACTCGCGCGCCGACTGACGCCTCAGGATCCCCTCGTGCGCCGCGCGCGCTCCGCCGAGCGTCCCCCCGGTCACCGACTCCGTCACGGCCACGGCTGGCTGTCCTCCCCGCTGTCCAGAGGCGAGTTGATCGGCGGGGCCCTGGGCACAGGCAGCGGACCCCCCACCACTACCAACCCCGGACCGTCCGACGGGTTACGGGTCATCTCAAGATCGTTGCGGTGCCCCTGCCCTGGTCCGCGCCTCTCGTTCGACCCACCGGACAGAGGACCACCCCTCGACGAAATCCCAGGCCATGTCTTGACATCCGGATCAAGCAATTCATAGCTTGGCTCGGTATTTATATCCGTGATGAGTGTTCATACCCGTGAACCGGCGCTTGCCGAACTCATCGACCACGGACCGGAGGCAGTCACCGCATGAACACTCCCGCAGGCGCGAAGATCCGCGAGCTGGTCATCACCCCGATCGCCTTCCGGGACCCGCCGCTGCTCAACTCGAACGGTGTCCACGAGCCCCTCGCGTTGCGGATCGTCCTCCAACTCGTCCTGGAGGACGGCACGGTGGGCCTCGGGGAGTCCCCGGGTGGCACGGCCCGGCTGGAACGGCTCGAGAAGGCCGCGAAGACGGTCGTGGGCATGGACGTCTTCGATGCGACGGCCGTCGTCGCTGCCGTCGACGCGGCTCTGCTGCCGACCGTGCCCAGCTCGCACGAACGCGGCTGGACCACGAGTGCGGTGGAGGTGGCCTGCCTGGACGCGCAGGGCAAGCTGCTCGGGCGGCCGGTCAGCGACCTGCTCGGCGGCGCGGTCCGGGACTCGGTGCCCTTCGCCGCGTACCTCTTCTACAAGTGGGCGGAACACCCGGCACTGGACGGACGCCCGGCGGTCGGCGACGACTGGGGTGCGGCGCTGGATCCGGCCGGGGTCGTCGAGCAGGCGCGGCTGATGCAACAGCGCTACGGGTTCCGGTCGTTCAAGCTGAAGGGTGGAGTGTTCCCGCCGGACGAGGAGATCGCGGCGATACGGGCGCTGGCGGAGGCGTTCCCCGGGCAGCCGTTGCGGCTCGATCCCAACGTGGCCTGGTCGGTGGAGACGTCTAAGTACGTCGCCCACGAGCTCAAGGACGTCCTCGAATACCTGGAGGACCCGACGGCGACGATCGAGGGCATGGCGGCCGTGGCGAAGGAGTCGCCGCTCCCCCTCGCCACCAACATGTGTGTGATCGCCTGGGAGCAGCTGAGGCCGGCCATCGAGCAGCAGGCGATCCAGGTGCTGCTGACCGACCACCACTACTGGGGCGGCCTCCGTCGCACCCGTGAACTCGCCGCCGTCTGCGAGGCGTTCGGGCTCGCCCTGTCCATGCACTCCAACTCGCATCTGGGCATCAGCCTCGCCGCGATGACCCATGTCGCGGCCGCGATCCCGAACCTGGACCACTCCTGCGACACGCACTACCCGTGGAACAGCGCCGACGATGTGATCGTCCCCGGTGTGCTGGAGCTGAAGGACGGTGCGGTGCGGGTGCCGACCGGTCCTGGACTCGGCGTCGAACTCGATCACGAGGCGCTGGACCGGCTGCACCGGCTGTACCTGGAGTCGGGGATGCGCACACGGGACGACACCGGTTACATGCGGCGCGTGGATCCCACCTACGAACTTCGGTTGCCCCGCTGGTGAGGCCCGTAGCGAAACCGTTGCCCTTCCATCGGGAGTCCCCCACAGCGACCGCATAGTGTGTGGCGCTGAAGTTCCTTACCAACAGGGGGAGTCACCACCATGCGATCCTTCCGGCCGTCGTCCGTCCTGCGCCGTGGAAGGGGCGCGCCCCGTGCGCTGGCGGCCGTCGCCCTCGCCTCGTCGCTGGCCCTGACCGCCACCGCCTGCAGCGGTTCCAACGACGCCAACGCGGGCGGCCCGGCCTCGGCGTCCGCGACGGCCGACACCGGTGACGGCAAGATCAAGATCCCGGACGACATCAAGAACAAGCTCAAAGAGCACGGGATCGACATAGACAAGTGGAAGCACGGCGCCTGGAAGAACTGGAACAAGGACGACTGGCTGCGCGAGGCCAACGATTTCATCAACCCCATCATCAAGGGGCTGTGGGACCCGGACCGGATGCGGGACGCCAACGACCCGGACAAGAACAAGGGTGTCGACGACAACGACATCTCCGGTGACCAGGGCGTGACCGACCCGACGCCCGCGCCGGTCCAGGCGAAGGCCGTCCGGCCGACGTACCACGCGAGCGCGGCCACCTCCGGGAAGGTGTTCTTCGACTCCCCCGAAGGCACGATGGTCTGCTCGGCGACGGTCGTCGAGGACCCCGCGCACCCGGGCAAGTCCAACCTGGTGTGGACGGCGGGGCACTGTGTGCACGCCGGCAAGAAGGGCGGCTGGTACCGGAACATCGCGTTCGTGCCGTCGTACAACGACCAGGGTCTGACGGGTGCGGCGCTGGCGAAGGCCACCCGGTCGGAGGTCGCGCCCTACGGCGTCTGGTGGGGTGACGGGGCGCAGACCTCGCAGCAGTGGATCGACCAGGGCGGGGAGACGGGCGGCGACGGTGCGTCGTACGACTACGCCGTGATCCATGTGACGCCCGAGCAGGGCGGTAGCGGCAAGTCCCTGGAGGAGACGGTCGGTTCGGCGCTTCCGGTGAACTTCAACGCTCCGGCCGTACCGAAGGTGTCCAGCATCACGGCCAAGGGGTATCCGGCGGCGAAGCCGTACGACGGGTCGCTGCTGTACCAGTGCGCGGACAAGCCGGGGCGGCTGTCGGTCGATGCGTCGGCGCCGACGATGTACCGGATCGGGTGCACGATGACCGGCGGGGCGTCCGGGGGTGGCTGGGTGGAGACCGGGTCGGACGGGAAGCCGGCGCTGGTGTCCAACACGTCCATCGGGCCGGTGAGTTCGGGGTGGTTGGCCGGGCCTCGGTTGGGTGATGTGGCCAAGGGTGTGTACGAGGCGGTCAGTAAGGAGTTCGCTGATCAGTGAGGGCGGCTGATATCGCCTTGTCTCCGTAGGGGGAACTGTGGTTCGGCGACTGACGGCCGTCGTGGGTTGCTCGCGCCCACGCGGCGGAGCCGCATATCGATAACAGCCCCGCGCCCCCAGGTAGGTGAAGGCCCCGCCCCCTAAAAAGGGGAGCGGGGCCTTCAGCTACCAATCGTTACGCCAGCGGCGCCGGGACATACGGCGCGAGTTCCGCCGCCAGTTCCTCGTGGACGCGGACCTTGAGGAGGGTGCCCTCGGCGGTGTGCTCCTCCGAGATCACCTCGCCCTCGTTGTGGGCGCGGGCCACCAGCTTGCCGTGGGTGTACGGGACCAGGGCCTCGATCTCGACCGACGGGCGGGGCAGGTCGTTGTCGATCAGGGCCAGGAGTTCGTCGATGCCCAGGCCGGTGCGGGCCGAGACCGCGATCGAGCGCTTCTCGTTGCGCAGCAGGCGCTGGAGGACCAGGGGGTCCGCCGCGTCCGCCTTGTTGATCACTACGATCTCCGGTACGTCGGTCGCGCCGACGTCCCTGATCACCTCGCGTACGGCGGCCAGCTGCTCCTCCGGGGTCGGGTGCGCGCCGTCGACCACGTGCAGGATGAGGTCGGCGTCGCCGACCTCCTCCATGGTGGAGCGGAACGCCTCGACCAGGTGGTGGGGCAGGTGGCGGACAAAACCGACCGTGTCCGCCAGGGTGTAGAGGCGGCCGCTCGGGGTCTCCGCGCGGCGGACGGTCGGGTCCAGGGTCGCGAACAGGGCGTTCTCGACCAGGACGCCGGCGCCCGTGAGGCGGTTGAGCAGGGAGGACTTGCCGGCGTTGGTGTAGCCCGCGATGGCGACGGACGGCACCTTGTTGCGGCGGCGCTCCTGGCGCTTGATCTCGCGGCCGGTCTTCATCTCCGCGATCTCCCGGCGCATCTTCGCCATCTTCTCGCGGATCCGACGCCGGTCCGTCTCGATCTTGGTCTCACCGGGACCACGGGTGGCGAGGCCGCCGCCCTTGCCGCCGCCCATCTGGCGGGACAGCGACTGGCCCCAGCCTCGCAGCCTCGGCAGCATGTACTGCATCTGCGCGAGCGCGACCTGAGCCTTGCCCTCTCGGGACTTGGCGTGCTGGGCGAAGATGTCCAGGATCAGAGCCGTCCGGTCGATGACCTTGACCTTGACGACGTCCTCCAGCTGGATCAGCTGGCCCGGACTCAGCTCACCGTCGCAGATGACGGTGTCGGCGCCGGTCTCGACGACGATGTCGCGCAGCTCCAGGGCCTTGCCGGAGCCGATGTAGGTGGCCGCGTCGGGCTTGTCGCGGCGCTGGATGACGCCGTCGAGCACGAGCGCGCCCGCCGTCTCGGCGAGGGCGGCCAGCTCCGCGAGGGAGTTGTCCGCGTCCTGTGCGGTGCCCGAGGTCCAGACCCCGACGAGTACGACCCGCTCCAGGCGGAGCTGTCGGTACTCGACCTCGGTGACGTCCTCGAGCTCGGTGGAGAGGCCCGCCACGCGGCGCAGGGCCGCGCGCTCGGAGCGGTCGAACTGGTCGCCGTCCCGCTCTCCGTCGATCTCGTGGCTCCAGGCGACGTCCTCTTCCATCAGGGCATCGGCCCGAAGACCGTCGGGGTAGTCCTGCGCGAGGCGCCTGGTGTCCTGGGAAGGGGAAGAAGAGGAGGTCATTGGGTCCTTTACGTCGATGGGGATGCCGAAGCCGGCGGTGTGGTGCAGACAACGTTCCAACGTACGAGTACCCCGGGAGATTCCCCGCGACCCGTGCCGAGTGCCGCGTACCGCGCCGACCCCATGATGGTCGCACGGTACGCCCCGTCCCGGCACGGTGTTATTCCAGGGGTCGCCCCGCCGTCACTTCCGGGCCTTCTGCCCGGCCGAGGCCGGGACCTGCTTCCAGTCCGGGTGGCCGGGCATCGGCGGGGTCTTCTGGCCGTACAGCCAGGCGCGGAAGAAGCCGGTGAGGTCGCGGTCGGCGACCGCGGAGGCCAGGTGGACGAAGTCGGCGGTGGTGGCGTTGCCGTCCTTGTACCGCTGCACCCAGATCCGCTCCAGGCGTTCGAAGGCCGGCTTGCCGATCTCCTGGCGCAGGGCGTAGAGAGCGAGGGCGGCGCCGTCGTAGATGTTCGGGCGGAAGATGCTGATCTTCTGTCCGGGCTGGGGCGCCTTGGGCATGGCGGGCGGTCCGCCTTCGGCACGCCAGCGGTCGGAGGCGCCGTACGCCGCCTTCATGCGGTTGATCATGGGCTGCTTGCCCTTCTCCTCCGCGTACAGCTCCTCGTACCAGGTGGCGTGGCCCTCGTTCAGCCAGACGTCGGACCAGACGTGCGGGCTGACGCTGTCGCCGAACCACTGGTGGGAGAGCTCGTGCACCATGACCGACTCGATGTACCACTTGGGGTACGCGGGCTCGGTGAAGAGATTCTTCTCGAAGAGGGAGAGCGTCTGGGTCTCCAGCTCGAAGCCGGTGGAGGCCTGGGCCATCAGTACGCCGTACGTCTCGAACGGGTACGGCCCGACCTTGCTCTCCAGCCAGGCGATCTGGTCCGGGGTCTTGGCGAGCCAGGGTTCGAGCTTCTTGGCGTCGGCGCTCGGGACGACGTCCCGGACGGGCAGTCCGTGCGGTCCGGTGCGGTGCAGTACGGCGGAGCGGCCGATGGAGACCTGGGCCAGTTCGGTGGCCATGGGGTGCTGGGTGCGGTAGGTCCAGGTCGTCGAGCGGCCGATCCGGACGGAGTCGGTGGGGAGGCCGTTGGCGACGACGGTGTAGCCGTTCGGGGCGGTGATGTGGAAGGTGAACATCGCCTTGTCGGACGGGTGGTCGTTGCACGGGAAGACCAGGTGGGCGGCGTCGGCCTGATTGGCCATGGCCAGCCCGTCCGTGGTGCGCACCCAGCCGCCGTCCTGGCCCTTGGCGGGCACCGGGTCGCTGGTGTGCTTCACGGTGATCCGGGTCCAGCTGCCCTGCCGCAGCGGCCGGTCGGGGGTGACGACCAGGTCCTCGCCGGCTCCGGCGAAGGCGGCGGGCCGGCCGTCGACCTCGACGGACGCGACCTTGCCGTGTGCGAAGTCGAGGTTGACCCGGTCCAGGTCCTTGGTCGTCCAGGCGTCGATGGTGGTGACGGCCTGCAGCGGCTTGTCGTTGCTGCCGGGATAGGTGAAGGAGAGGTCGTACGACGCCACGTCGTACCCCGGGTTGCCGAGGTACGGGAAGAGCCGGTCGCCCACGCCGAGCGGGACCGGCGGGGCGCTCGCGCCCAGGAGGGCGACGGAGACGGCGGAGGCGAGGAGGACAGCGGCCTTCCGGCGCCGGGGCGAGCGGGTGCGGAAAGTGAGCGGCATGGACCACCGCTACCAACGCGCTCCCGGTTCACGGCGACGACTCGCGACCAAACCACCCGAACGAGTAAGTCGCCGGTATTTCGTTCGGCTCATGTCGTACCCGTCGGCCACGTCACTGGTGTTGCGCGCGGCCCACGTCGTACACCCCGGGCACATTGCGCATCGCGCGCATCAGATCGGGGAGGTGGGCCGCGTCGGGGAGTTCGACCGTGTACGTGTGCCGGACGCGCTGCTGGCTGGGCGGTTCCACGGTCGCCGAGACGATCTCGGCGCCCTCCTGGGCCATCGCCTCGGTGAGGTCGGCGAGCAGATGGGGGCGGCCGAACGATTCGGCGACCAGGGTGACCCGGCAGGCGGTGCTGTCGCCCCAGCTCACGGCGGTCTCGGGGCGCCCGGTGCCCTTCATGTGCGCCACCGCGGCGCACTCGACACGGTGCACGGTGACCACTCCCCCGCGTACGGCGAAGCCGGTGACCTCGTCGGGCGGTACGGGGGTGCAGCAGCCGGCCAGCCGTACGGTCGCGTCGGGGCGGTCGGCGACGACGGCGCTGGCGGTGCGGGGGCTGGAGGCCTGGGGTTCCGGGACGGGGCGGGTGGGTACCTCGGCGGGGACGTGCGGCTCCTCGGCGCTGTCCGGGTGGGTGGCCAGCCAGCGCTGGATGGCGATCCGGGCCGCCGGGGTGTGGGCGTGCTCCAGCCACTCCCGGGAGGGCTCGGAGGCCGGGTCCTGGCCCATCAGGAGCTGGACGGTGTCGCCGTCCCTGAGGACCGTGCTGAGGGTGGCGAGGCGGCCGTTGACGCGGGCGCCGATGCAGGCGTGGGCGTCCTCGCCGTACTGGGCGTAGGCGGCGTCGACGCAGGTGGCGCCCTCGGGGAGGCCGAGGGTGCCGCCGTCGGGGCGGAAGACGGTGATCTCGCGGTCCTGGGCGAGGTCCTCGCGCAGGGTGGACCAGAAGGTGTCGGTGTCGGGGGCCGCCTTCTGCCAGTCGAGGAGGCGGGAGAGCCAGCCGGGGCGGGTCGGGTCGGCGCGCTCGCCGTCGGCCGGATCCTCGGAGGTCTCCGGTGCGGGGGCGTCGGCGGCCGGGGCGTAGGGGTTGCCGAGGGCGACGACTCCGGCCTCGGCGACCTTGTGCATCTGGTGGGTACGGATGAGGACCTCGGCGACCTGGCCGTCGGCGCGGGCCACCGCCGTGTGCAGTGACTGGTACAGGTTGAACTTCGGTACGGCGATGAAGTCCTTGAACTCCGAGACCACCGGGGTCAGACAGGTGTGCAGTTCGCCGAGGACGGCGTAACAGTCGGCGTCCTCGTTGACCAGCACCAGGAGCCGGCCGAAGTCGGCGCCGCGCAGTTCGCCGCGCTTGCGGCTGACGCGGTGGACGGAGACGAAGTGCCGTGGCCGGATGAGGACTTCGGCGGGGATGTCGGCCTCGCGCAGCACTGAGCGCACCTCGTCGGCGATCGTGGCGAGGGGGTCGTCGGCGCGGGCCGCGTTCGCGGCGATCAGCTCCCGGGTGTGCTCGTACTCCTCGGGGTGCAGGATCGCGAAGACCAGGTCCTCCAGCTCGGTCTTCAGGGCCTGCACGCCGAGCCGCTCGGCGAGCGGGATGAGGACGTCACGGGTGACCTTGGCGATGCGTTCCTGTTTCTCGCGGCGCATCACGCCGAGGGTGCGCATGTTGTGCAGCCGGTCGGCGAGCTTGATCGACATCACCCGGACGTCGCTGCCGGTGGCGACGAGCATCTTCCGGAACGTCTCGGGTTCGGCGGCGGCCCCGTAGTCGACCTTCTCGAGTTTCGTCACCCCGTCGACCAGATAACGGACCTCCTCACCGAACTGTTCCCGCACCTGATCGAGCGTCACGTCGGTGTCCTCGACGGTGTCGTGGAGCAGGGACGCCGTCAGGGTCGTGGTCTCGGCGCCGAGTTCGGCGAGGATCAGGGTCACCGCGAGCGGGTGGGTGATGTACGGCTCACCGCTCTTGCGCATCTGACCGCGGTGCGAGGACTCGGCCAGCACGTAGGCGCGGCGCAGCGGTTCGAGGTCGGCGTCCGGATAGTGGGCGCGGTGCGCCTCCGCGACATGGCCGATGGCGTCGGGCAGTTTGCCGCGGGCGGCGTTGCCGAGCAGCGCGGCCAGGCCGAGCCGGCGCAGGTCGATCCGGGCGCGGGCCTTCCTGCGGGCCACTGTGGGCACTACAGGACCGGGCGTCGCAGGGTTCGTGGCCTCCGCACTCATGGGCACACCTCCGGCTCGTGGACCGGCGGACGGGGCCCCAGGGCATACGTGGCTCAGGGATTGGCGACGTTCCCCCGTCCGTGCCGGTGCTTGATGCTACCGAGCCCATCGCGCCCGATTGACCGGCTCCCGCCGAGCGTGAAACGGATCACCCAATCGAGCGACGATTTGGAGGTTTACGATTTTGCGCCACCTGTTCGGGGTGTGGCCGATGTTTCTCGCCGCCCGGGGCAACGCGAGCCGTGGATCCAGGTGTTGGACGACCACCCGGACCACGGTTCATTACGTTCGGTCAGCTCGGCGGAGGGCGTTTTCCAGCCACTCGGCGTCGATCTCGCCCTCGGCCACGATCACGGCGGGGCCGGTCATCTCGATCTCGCCGTCGGGCCGTTCGGTGATGACGAGCCGGCCGCCGGGCACGTCCACGGTGTAGGTCACCGGGGTGCCGGTGGCGGCGGGGTCGGCGCCGTCACGGCGGATGGCGGCCACGGCGACCGCGCAGGCGCCGGTGCCGCAGGAGCGGGTCTCGCCGGAGCCGCGCTCGTGCACGCGCATCGCGACGTGACGGGGGCCGCGGTCGACGACGAACTCGACGTTGACCCCTTCGGGGTAGGCCGACGGGGGGCTGAAGGGGGGCGGGGCGTAGAGGTCGCCGGCGTGGGCGAGGTCCTCGACGAAGGCGACGGCGTGCGGGTTGCCCATGTTCACGTTCCGCGCGGGCCACGTGCGGTCGCCGACGCTCACGGTCACGTCGCCCTCGGGGAGGCGGGCGCCGCCCATGCCGACGGTGACATCACCGTCCTTCGCGATGTGGACCCTCTTCACTCCGCCGCGCGTGGCCACGGCGAGGTCGCCCTCGGTCACATGGCCGGCGTGCTGGAGGTAGCGGGCGAAGACGCGGACGCCGTTGCCGCACATCTCGGCGATCGAGCCGTCGCCGTTGCGGTAGTCCATGAACCACTCCGCGTCGGCGGCCATCCCCTTGGCCTCGGGGTGCGCGGCGGACCGTACGACGTGCAGTACGCCGTCGGCGCCGATGCCGGCCCTGCGGTCGCAGAGAGCGGCGACGGTGGCCGGGGTGAGGTCGAGGGCGTT
This sequence comes from Streptomyces sp. NPDC101234, assembly GCF_044767525.1. NCBI lineage: Bacteria > Bacillati > Actinomycetota > Actinomycetes > Kitasatosporales > Streptomycetaceae > Streptomyces > Streptomyces sp. NPDC101234. The sequence continues at coordinate 190,559 of NZ_JBIWOA010000022.1, forward strand.
GTCCGGGTCGGGGACGATCACGAAGTCGTTCTCGGTGCCGTGGCCCTTGAGGAAGGGGATGCTCATTCTTCGAGGGTAAGGGAGGGTGCGTGGTGGTTTGGCTGCGGGCCGGTGGGGGCCGGCGGTTCGGCTGCGGGCCGGTGGGGCTGGTCGCGCCCACGCGGCGGTAGCCGCACATCCAACACGGCCCCGCGCCCCTGACGGGGCGCTGCAGCCAGCGGCGTTCTAGCGCAGTCGTGCTACTCGCCAGACGGCCAGGACGGCCACGATGGCCACCAGGGCCACGTAGGCGATCACCACGCGCCAGTCGGGCCTGCGGCCCGAGCCCTTCGCCGGGATGCCCGGCCAGGTGTAGCCGACCCTGCGGGCGGCCGTCATGCCCCAGCCCGCCGCGCAGGAGCAGATCAGCAGGCCCAGCATCGCGATCACCGCTCCGCTGTCGCCGAAGTCGAAGGCCAGCGGGAACGCGAACATCAGGGAGCCGACCGCGGCCAGGCTCACGATGGGGGCCAGCTGCCACAGGCGCAGCCGGCGCTGCGGACGGAGTTCGACCTCGACCTCGGGGCCGCTCGCGAACATCTCCTCCGGCTCGGGGCCGTCGGCGGTCACACCGCCGCCCACCGTGTCGTCCGGACCGTCGGAGCTCAGCCGGTCCTCGGCCTCTTCCGTGTCACTGGGCCCGACTGCGACATGCTCGGTGTCTTCTGCGGTGTCGCGAGGGCCGGCCTCCATCGCCACGCGCCCTCCCAACCTAGGACTCCACTTGCGATCGAAGCTCGATGATGGCACGTCGCCGGAGGCCGGGACGGCCGGTGGCGCATCCCGATGCCATGACGTGATCAGGCTGTGACCGGTCGTTCGAGCAACGCCAGGGCCAGCCGCGGAAGTTCCTCGCGGTCCGCCGCGGCCCCACTCAACCAGTGCACCCGCAGGTCGCGCCTGAACCATGAATCCTGGCGGCGCGCGAAGCGTTTGGTGGCACGGACGGTCTCGGCCCGCGCTTCCGCTTGCGTGCACTCCCCGGCGAGCGCCGCGAGGACCTGCTGGTAGCCGAGGGCGCGCGACGCCGTGCGGCCCTCGCGCAGCCCGTGCGCCTCCAGTGCGCGCACCTCCTCCACGAGCCCGGCCTCCCACATCCGGTCGACGCGGAGCGCGATGCGCTCGTCGAGCTCGGGGCGGGCCACGTCGACGCCGATCTGGACGGTGTCGTAGACCGAGTCATGGCCGGGGAGGTTGGCGGTGAAGGGCTGGCCGGTGATCTCGATCACCTCCAGGGCCCGGACGATACGGCGGCCGTTGCTGGGCAGGATGGCCCGTCCGGCCCCGGGGTCGGCGGCGGCCAGCCGGGCGTGCAGGGCGCCGGAGCCGCGCAGCGCGAGTTCCTCCTCCAGGCGGGCCCTGACCTCGGGGTCGGTGCCGGGGAACTCCAGGTTGTCGACGGCACCGCGGACGTACAGCCCGGAGCCGCCGACCAGGATCGGCCAGCGGCCCTCGGCGAGCAGGGCGTCGATGCGGGCGCGGGCGAGCCGCTGGTACTCGGCGACGGAGGCGGTGACGGTGACGTCCCAGATGTCGAGCAGGTGGTGGGGTACGCCGGCGCGCTCCTCGGGCGTCAGCTTGGCGGTACCGATGTCCATCCCCCGGTACAGCTGCATGGAGTCGGCGTTGACGACCTCGCCGCCGAGCCGTTGGGCCAGGAAGACGCCGAGGTCGGACTTTCCGGCCGCGGTGGGGCCGACGACGGCGATGACACGGGGGGCGGGGGGTGCGCTGCTCACCGCACCAGTCTTGCAAACCTCGGACGCGGCTCTCGAACGAGTTACGTGACGGTGCATGTCCGGCTTCGTTGCCCGTTGCGAGATTCCCGTGGTCGCTGCCTGGAGGCGGTGACCGGAGTGGCGCAAACGGACGCACCGGGTCACGCGGGATTTCGCCCGCACGAGTAACGTATGGAGTGGATATGGGCGTTTTTGCACGGCTCCTCGGAAAGAAGTCGAAGGTCACGGAGGAGCCGGAAGCCGAGGCACCGGCCGGTACCGAGCCGGACGGGTCCGAGGCGGAGAACGCGGCGGAGCAGGCGGCCGGGGCGACGGCTGCGAAGGGGCTTGGCGAGGACGACGGCGGGAGCGCGGACGCGGAGCCGGACATGGAGCCGGATACCGAGCCGGCAACGGAGCCCGCCGCGGTCGTCGCCGCCGAGTGCACCGAGATCCCCAAGCAGCAGTCCGCCAGGGAGGCCGCCGACAACGAGGCCGGCGAGGGCGCCCGGACTTAACGGCCCGCGAGGGAAGGTGGACCATGCGTCTTTTGGACAATTTGAAGGCCAAGCTCACCCCGGCCAAGGACAAGGCCTCTCACCTCGCGCAGCAGCACGAGGACAAGTTCGACAAGCTCCAGCACGGCATCGACAAGGCCGCGCGGGTCGTCGACGAGAAGACCAAGCACAAGTACAGCGACAAGATCCAGACGGGCACGGGCAGGGCCAAGGGCGCCATGGACCGGTTTGTACACCCGGACGCCATGGGTGCGACCGGGCCGACCGACCCCACCACCCCGACCCGGCCGGAAGGTCCGCCGTCGGCTTCCTGAGCCGGGCGGATCGCGGAGATCGGCGGACGGCCGAGAGTCACCCGACTCCCGGCCGTCCGCCGTTTCACGGGGCGCCCGGGACCGGGCCGGCCGAGCCGTCAGGACCAGGTGGCCACGAGGTAGCCGACGCCGTACGGCGCGTCGTCGTACAGCAGCGCACCCGCGAGGCCCGCGTCCTCGGCCGCGCCGGCCAGGACCTGCCAGGGGGCACGGCCACTGGCCTTGAGCTCGGCTGCCAGGTCGGCGTCGAGGTCCCTGATCGCCGCGATGTCGGCCGCGCCGAGCGCCCGGGCGGCCCCGGCGTCGAAGGGGGCCGCGCGCTCGTCGAGGTAGCCGGGTGCCTTGAGGGTGCGGCAGGCGCTGGCGTCGCCCATGACCAGCAGGCCCACTCGGGCGGCCCGGGTGGCGATCGCCCGCCCGGCGTCGACGCACCGTGCGGCCTCCAGCTGTTCCCCGACGCCGAGCCCCTCGATGGGGGCGTCGGCCCAGCCGGTGCGCTCCAGCAGCCAGGCGGCGACGGAGAGGGAGGACGGCAGTTCCCGCTCGCCGGTCTCTCCGGGGCCGAGCTGTACGTCGACATCGACGCCGAAGCCCCGGAAGGTGCCCCGGCTGCCCTGCGGGAACGCACCTCGCCCGGCCTGCTCGGCGGGCCCGACGACGACCAGCAGGTCCGTCCGGGCGGCGGCCAGGACGCCCAGCGCGTCCGTGCACGCGGCCCGTGCGGAGTCCAGCTCGGGTGCGGCGCCCGCGGCGACGTCGGGCACGAGGAGCGGCGGGCAGGGGCAGACCGCGGCGGCGACAAGCATGGTCGGAGCCTACTTCCAGACCGCTCGGCCAACGGCCCGTCCCCTTCAAAACCGCTCGGTTGCCTCAAAACCGCCCGGTTGCTTCAAGACCGCCTGGTTCACGCCCCGTCCACTTGCTTCCAGGCCCAGGGCCAGGAGTCCGGATGGGTGCTCCACACCAGTTCGGCGAGCCGGTACGTCACGCGGTGTGTGGACATCGCGCCCTCGATGTTCGCGTAGTACGCGTCCCCGTCCCCGATCCGGTAGACCTGCCGGCGCTTCTGGCGCAGGCCGACGCCGGGACGGTGGGTACAGGCGATCTCGTACAGGCGGGCGCGGGCCTCGTCCCGGGTGCCCTCGAAGTGCGCCACCTCGTCGACGTCGTTCTGGTTCCCGAGATTGCGGTCGAAGACCACCACCCAGCGCCCCATGCCCCGCCCCCGCCTCTCCTGAATGAACCCGGCGCGCGCTCAGTGCGCCGCGCAGCCCCCCGTCGCCGCCGGCAGCGGCTCCGGCACCCCGATCTTCGGGAGCCCCAGCATGACACCCGCGGGCTTGGCCGCCTCCGCCGCGTTCCGCTTCTCCCAGGCGTCACCGGCGCGGGTGCGGCGCACGTCGAGGACCGCGCCCTCGGCGAGGAGGTGGTGCGGGGCGGCGTACGTGATGTCGACCGTGACGACGTCGCCCGGGCGGACCTCCTGGTCGGGCTTGGTGAAGTGGACCAGCCGGTTGTCGGGGGCGCGGCCGGAGAGGCGGTGGGTGGCGCCGTCCTTGCGGCCCTCGCCCTCGGCGACCATCAGCTCCAGGGTGCGGCCGACCTGCTTCTTGTTCTCCTCCCAGGAGATCTCCTCCTGGAGGGCGACGAGACGCTCGTAGCGCGCCTGGACGACCTCCTTGGGGATCTGGTCCTCCATGGTGGCGGCCGGGGTGCCGGGCCGCTTGGAGTACTGGAAGGTGAAGGCCTGGGTGAAACGGGCCTCGCGGACCACGTGCATGGTCTGCTCGAAGTCCTCCTCGGTCTCGCCCGGGAAGCCCACGATGATGTCGGTGGTGATCGCGGCGTGCGGGATGGCGGCGCGGACCTTCTCGATGATCCCGAGGTACCGCTCCTGCCGGTAGGACCGGCGCATGGCCTTGAGCACGGTGTCCGAGCCGGACTGCAGCGGCATGTGCAGCTGCGGCATGACGTTCGGCGTCTCGGCCATGGCCGCGATGACGTCGTCGGTGAAGTCACGGGGGTGCGGGGACGTGAACCGCACCCGCTCCAGCCCCTCGATGCTCCCGCACGCCCGCAGCAGCTTGCTGAAGGCCTCGCGGTCGCCGATGTCGGAGCCGTACGCGTTGACGTTCTGCCCGAGCAGCGTGATCTCGGAGACGCCCTCGCCGACCAGGGCCTCGATCTCGGCGAGGATGTCGCCGGTGCGGCGGTCCTTCTCCTTGCCGCGCAGGGCCGGGACGATGCAGAAGGTGCAGGTGTTGTTGCAGCCGACGGAGATCGAGACCCAGGCGGCGTACGCGCTCTCGCGCCGGGTCGGCAGCGTGGAGGGGAAGGCCTCCAGCGCCTCGGCGATCTCGACCTGGGCCTCTTCCTGGACCCGGGCGCGCTCCAGCAGGACCGGCAGCTTGCCGATGTTGTGGGTACCGAAGACGACGTCGACCCAGGGGGCCTTCTTCACGATGGTGTCGCGGTCCTTCTGCGCGAGGCAGCCGCCGACCGCGATCTGCATGCCGGGACGGCTCGCCTTCCGCGGCGCGAGGCGGCCGAGGTTGCCGTACAGCCGGTTGTCGGCGTTCTCCCGCACGGCACACGTGTTGAAGACCACGACATCGGCGTCCCCGTCCGACCCCTCGGGGGCGCGCACATACCCGGCGTCCTCCAGCAGCCCGGACAATCGCTCGGAGTCGTGGACGTTCATCTGGCACCCGTAGGTACGGACTTCGTAGGTCTTGGGTGCTGCTACGTCCACTGCGGGGCTCCGGTCGCTGCTGATGGTCATGGGTCAAGGGTAGGCGGTTCCCGGGGGCCGTCCGCCGGTGGTGGGTGGCCGGGCAGTTCGACCGACCGGTTCGACAGGGGTCGACGCCTTCGGCACGGTGTGTCTCAGGACGCGCCCCGCCGACGGGACATCAGGAGGAACGGCAGGTCAGGACCAGATTTCGGTGAAGTCCTCGATCACCGCGGGAAGGTCCTTGGCGGTCGCGGGGTCTCCCAGGGCCGCGAGCTCCGCGTTGAGCGGGAGGTTGACCGCGACGGTGACGACCAGCACCGCCAGGTAGCAGGCGGCCGCCGCGACCAGCGGTACGGCCACCGCGCGCCGCTTCCTCCGGAAGGCCACCGCCGCCGAGGCGACCGTGCAGGCCAGTGTGGCGAGGAAGACCAGACCGAACAGCGCGCTGCCGTCGATCACCGCGTTGAACCGCTGCATGGCCGCCGCGTACGCACGGTCGTCCAGCTGCGCAAGGCCCGGCATGACAGAGATGTCGTAGGCGAAGAAGAGCCGGGCCATCAGGCCGGTGCACAGGACGGCCGCTCCCAGGAGCGGCCCGGCGACACGGTCGGCGAGAGAGTCGTGGCTGTGCTGGTCGAACCAGCCGGCCTGGACGAAAGACCTCGGTCGAATGCTCATGACCTCAGCCAAGTCTCCGCGCGCCGGACGGCCCATGGCTGTCGGACTCATGTGCATACGCGATCGTCTCGATGCGCGGGTGGCGGCAGCTCCCGCCGCCGTCCGTTCTCGGCCGGCGGCGGCCGGGGGTGGGCCGACGGGGACCCCACCCGTCGCAGACCTGGTCCGGTCCGAGGGGTCTCATCCGTTGCCGGGCCGTGTGCGTCGGTGGGATCTCACGCCTGGTCGCCCCGTGCCCGCTGCCGGCGGTACGCGGCGACCAGGAACACCCAGATCTCGCTGACCGTCGGGAACGGTGCGATCGCGTGCCGGAGGCGCTTGAGCGGGACCTCTCCGGCGACCGCGATCGTGGCCGAGTGCAGCAGTTCGCTGACCCCGGAGCCGACCATGGTCACCCCGAGGAGCACGTCCCGGTCGACGTCGACGACCAGCCGGGCGTGGCCCGTGTAGCCGTCGGCGTAGAGGTTGGCGCCCTGGGCGGCGGCGAAGTCGAGGTCGACCGTCTCCACACGGTGCCCGGCGGCGGTCGCCTGTTCGGCGGTCAGGCCCACCGCGCCCGCCTCCGGGTCGGTGAAGAAGACCTGGGCGACGGCGTGCTGGTCGGCGGTCGTGGCGTGGTCGCCCCAGTCCCCGTCGTCCAGCGGCCGCCCGGCGGCACGGGCGCCGATGGCGTCGCCCGCCGTCCGCGCCTGGTACTTGCCCTCATGGGTCAGCAGCGCGCGGTGGTTGACGTCCCCGAGGCCGTACAGCCACGCGCCCTCGGCACCGTCGACGCCCGCGACCAGGCAGGTCGTGTCCACGTCCAGCCAGGACCCGGGGGGCAGGCCCACGGTCTCCAGACCGATGTCGTCGGTGTTGGGGGCCCGCCCGGTGGCGAACAGGATCTCGTCGGCCTCCAGTTCACTCCCGTCGTCGAGCGTGACGGTCACCGGCCCGGCGGCATCGGGGCGGCGCAGCGCGGTCACCTGGACGCCGATCCGCACGTCCGCGCCCGCCTCGGCCAGCCCCTGGGCGACCAGCTCTCCGGCGAAGGACTCCATACGGGGCAGGAGCCGCCGTCGGGCGAGCAGCGTGACCTGCGATCCCAGCCCCTGCCACAGCGTGGCCATCTCCACGCCGACCCCACCGCCGCCGACCACGACGAGCCGGGCGGGCACGGTGCTGGAGTCGGTGCCGTGCCGGTTGGTCCAGGGATGTGCCTCCGCCATCCCCGGGATGTCCGGCAGCACCGGCCGGCTGCCGGTGGCGACGGCCACCGCGTGCCGGGCGACGAGGGTCTGCCGGGCGCCGTCGTCCCGGGTGACGGTGACCCGGCGCGGCCCGTCGAGCCGGCCCTGGCCCCGGAAGAGGTCGGCGCCGATGGACTTGACCCACAGCGCCTGCCCGCTGTCGTCCCAGTCGGTGACGTAACGGTTGCGCCGGGCGAAGACCGCTCCGGTTTCCAGCCGCCCGGTCACGGCCTGCCGGGCGCCGTCCACCCGGCGGGCGTCGGCGACGGCGATGACCGGCCGCAGCAGCGCCTTGCTGGGGACACAGGCCCAGTAGGAGCACTCGCCGCGGTCCCCGCCTCGGTGACCTTCACCCCGCTGCTCCCTCGCACCAGCAGCTTCACCCCGAGCCGTCGCTCCAGCCCACTGATGGTCTGGGAAAGGGCGGGCTGACTCACGTGCAGCCGCCGGGCGGCTGCGGACAGTCCCCCTTCCTCCACGACGGCGACGAAGGCCCGCAGCTCACGCAGTTCCATACCCTCATGATCGCGCCCCTTCAGGGGCGCGGGGCTGTATCGAATGTGCGGCTACCGCCGCGCGGGCGCGACCAGCCCCCACCGGCCCGCGCCGGACCCGCGACCGCTAGATCCCCTGCCACTCCGGCTTGTTGACAAAGGTGTACCGGAAATAATCCGCAA
>NZ_JBIWOA010000023.1:0-193219 GCF_044767525.1 Streptomyces sp. NPDC101234
TCGGCCGCGGCGACCGGCACCAAGGTCACCGCCCGCACCGCCCGCGAGTCCACGGGCCGCCCCGAGCTGACCGAGGCCGCGATCGTGGTCTCCGGTGGCCGCGGCGTCAACGGCGCCGAGAACTTCGCGATCATCGAGGCCCTCGCCGACTCCCTCGGTGCGGCCGTCGGTGCCTCGCGTGCCGCCGTCGACGCCGGCTGGTACCCGCACACCAACCAGGTGGGCCAGACCGGCAAGTCCGTCTCCCCGCAGCTCTACATCGCCAACGGCATCTCCGGCGCGATCCAGCACCGCGCGGGCATGCAGACCTCGAAGACGATCGTGGCCGTCAACAAGGACGCCGAGGCCCCGATCTTCGAACTGGTCGACTTCGGCGTGGTCGGCGACCTCTTCGACGTCGTCCCCCAGCTCACCGAGGAGATCAACACTCGCAAGGGCTGATCAGGCAAGAGGCAATTCCCCGACGCCTACGTCAACAGCCCACAGTTCTACGGGAACACGGTCAGCCCAGGCGCTCCCGGGCCGCGGCCGGGGACTGCCTCGTGGCCGTACGGACCAGTGCCTCGACACGGTCGGCGGGCAGCACGGTACCGGGGCAGTCCATGAACCAGCGCATCGCGTCCTCGGCACCGCTCAGTCCCGGCGGGCGAGGCGGCAGATAGGGCCGCACGTACGCGGAGGTGTTCGGCTCGAACCGCCAGCTCTCGGCGAGGGGCCCCACGTCCACGGCGTCGTAGCCCAGCAGGTCGAGCAGGCGGCGTACCTCGGTCTTCGCCCCGTCGTCGCCGCCGGCCAGCGGCAGCGCGCTGCGGTCGGCGGAGCCGGCGGGCCGGGCGAGCAGCTCCAGCCGGCGGAAGTCGATGTTGTTGAAGGCTTTGACCACCTTCGAGCCGGGCAGTCGCCGCTGCACCAGCTCACTGGAGGTGAGCTCGCTTCGGTCCAACTCGGCGATGAGCCGGTCGCGTTCGGGGTAGTAGTTCATCGTGTCGATGACCGTCTTGCCGGTGAGTTCGGAGACCGGGAGGGTCGTGTAGCCGCCCAGGGGCACCGTGGCCACCACGATGTCCCCGGCCAGCGCGGCTTCCCGCACGTCCGCCGCGTGGGCCCGCCCGCCCCACGAGCGCACCAGTTCGCTCAGCGTCCGCGGCCCCCGGGAGTTGCTCACGACGACCTCCAGCCCGGCGGCGATCGCCAGTCCGCCCAGGGTGCTGCCGATCCGGCCCGCGCCGATGAGTCCGAGAGTGGTCGTCACTTCGTCCGTCCTTCCGTGAGTGGAAACGCCGCCGAGCAGCACGGAACCGCCGTTGTCCGCACGCGCCCGGCGCCGACTCCGGCCGCCGGTATGCCGGCTGCGAGGGGCGGCGTCCGCGGGTGTCCATGCCGTCCGTCCCATCGGCATGGACACCCTACGAGTCGTCCCCGAGCGCACGCCCGCGTCGGCTACCAGGCGACGGGCAGCTCGTAGATGCCGTAGGCCTGCGAGTCCTCCTTGAACTTCAGCTCGGAGACATCGACCGCCATCCGCAGCGTCGGGATGCGGTTGAACAACGTGCTGAAGACCACGTGGAGTTCGACTCGGGCCAGCTGCTGCCCGACACACTGGTGCGGTCCCCAGCTGAACGACATGTGGTGCGATGCCTTGCGGGTGAGGTCGAGCTTCTCCGGCTCGGGGAACGCCTCCGGGTCCCAGTTGGCGGCGGGCAGGGCGGCGATGACGCCCTCACCGGCCCGGATGATCTCGCCGTCGATCTCGATGTCGTCGACGACCGCGCGCCGGGCCAGCAGGTGCGGGATGGTCAGGTAGCGCAGCAGTTCCTCGACCGCGTTGGCGACGAACTTCGGGTCGTCGCTGTTCTCCCGCAGCAGTGCGAGCTGGTCCGGGTTCTGCAGGAGGACCGCGGTACCGAGGGTGATCATGTTGGCGCTGGTGTCATGGCCGGCGACCAGCAGGATGTGCCCGAGCGGGGCCGCCTCCGACATGGCGAGATCGCCCGCCTTGACGCGCTCGGCGAGGTCGGACAGCACGTCCTCGCCGGGGTTGTCCATCTTGGCCTCGATCAGCCCGGCGATGTACTCACGCAGCACGCGCGTCGTCTCCGCGGACTTCTCGGCGCTCTCGAACCGGGCGTTGGTGACTCCGGCGTGCTCCTGGAAGAAGTCGTGGTCCTCGTACGGCACGCCGAGCAGGGCGCAGATCATCAGTGACGGCAGCGGCAGCGACAGCGCCTCGTTCAGATCGGTGGGGTTGGGGCCCGCCAGCATCCGGTCGATGAGGTCGTCGGTGATCTGCTGGATCTCCGGGCGCAGCTTCTCCATCCGGTGCCGGGTGAAGGAGCTGGTCAGCATCCGGCGCCAGCGCTGGTGCTCGGTGCCGTCGGTGTTGTTGATCGACGGCTGCATCTCGGCGGCGTGCTCCTTCATCGCCTCCGTGGTGTGCGGATAGCCGGGCGCACCGATGTTGGCGCTGAGCCGCGGCTCGGCGAGCAGCTGCCGCTGGGCGGCGTGGGTGGTGGCCACCCAGGGCGTGCTGCCGTCCCAGGTCTCGACCCTGCGCACCGACTTGCCCGAGTCGTGCAGCGCGAGCAGGCCCGGCGGCGGCGCGAAGGGGCACTCCGCCGCCCGGGGCGACGGGTACTTCGGCATCTCCTCGGCCGTACCGGCGCCGGTCGTGTTCTCAGCCATGTCCGCACTCCTCTTTCTCGACTTCGTCATCGGACGGCGATGGTCCACGCGCGTTCGTCATGACGTCGGCGGAACTGCCCGCCTCGCCCTGCCGCGGTGGACGGCGACTGCCCCAGGACGGCCTTCGAAGGTCATGCGCGGCTCCTGGCCCACGGCACGGCGATGTGCACGACACCAATCTTACTTCGACCGGTCGGTACAATCAATGAGCGAGGTTCCTTTCCCGCCAGGCCCGGACAGCCGACCACGAAGGCTCCGCCCAGGAGGGGACGGGGGTCGGAAGAGCACGGGCCGGAGGCCGCGACCCATGGGAGTCACGGCCTCCGGTGTTCCCCCCGGCCGGCCGGTCAGTCCGTCGTCTCCGTCTCTCCGACGAGGTCGAGGACGGCACGGTAGGCGAAGGCCAGGCTGCTGCCGATCGGTGTGCCGGCACCCGGATACGCCCGGCCCGACATGGCCGCGGCGGTGTTCCCGGCCGCGTAGAGCCCCGGAATCGCTCCGCCGTCCGGCCGCAGGACACGTGCGTTCTCGTCCGTCTTCAGCCCGCCCTTGGTCCCGATGTCCGAGAGGACGACCGTCGCGGCGTAGAAGGGCGCGGTGCCGATCGGCATGAGCAGCGGATTGGCCAGGTCCGGCGAGGCCTTCGCCGGGTAGTTCATCACGGGGCCGGCGGGGAAGCCCACGATCTGGCTGCTCATCCGGTCCCAGGGGCTCTCGCCCCGGTGGAACCGCTCGTCCACACCGCTGTCGGCGTAGCCGTTGAACTCCTCGACGGTCTTGAGCAGCGCCTCGTGCGGCACCCCGATCAGCTCGGCCAGCGCTTCCAGGGTGTCCGCCTTCTTCAGCGCGCCCGACTCGAACCACGCCGGGTTCGGCGGCTGTTCGGGATCGCCGCCGAAGCTGTCGCGGTCGAGCGTCCGCTGGTCGAACACCCAGTGGCAGGGGATGTGGGAGACGCCCGTGGTGGAGTGCAGCCGCACCATCTCGTGGCCGGCCTGGTCGTAGGGGCGGGTCTCGTTCACGAAGCGTTCGCCGGCGCCGTTGACCCAGATTCCGCCGCGGGTTCCCGAATGGAACACCGGCAGCCCGTCCGGCTGGACGAGGCCCGGCGCGTACCACGCCTCGTCGAGCAGGTCGGTGGCCGCGCCCACTGCCACGCCCGCCTGGAGCGCGTCCCCGGTGTTGGAGGGACAGCCGTTCGACCATGTTCCGTCGAGCGGCACCGGGTGGTACTTCGCCCGGAGCTCCGCGTTGCGTTCGAAGCCGCCCGCGGCGAGGAGCACGCCGCGGGCGGCGCGGAAGGTGATCTCCTCGTCCCCGCTCGTCGCCGTGACGCCGACGACCCGGTCGCCCTCCAGGACGAGGCTCTCCAGCCGGGTTTCGAGCAGGAGCGTGCCGTTGCCGGTCTCCAGGAAGGCCGCCAGGGCCCGGCCGATCAGGGCACGGCCGCCGGTGAGCACCGTGCCGCGCGCCACGCCCCAGCGTTCCCGGGGGATGCTGCCCCGGACCAGGTCGGCCCGGTCGCCGAGGTCCGCGACGGGGACATCGGGCGGGAAGACGGTCCGCCCCGCGAGCGTGGCGCCCGGGGCCGATGCGAAGTAGTCGGGTACGGGTCCATGGACGAACGACTGGAACCAGGGGTTCTGCTCCAGTTCGTCGATCAGCCTGCGCCCCGCCTCCAGATAGGCGTCCTGCATGCGTTCCCTGGTGTCGTCCGCCACCACACTGCGCAGATACGCACGGGCGTCCTCCGGTCCCTCCTCGACACCCGCCCGCTCCAGCGGCGCCGAGCCCGGGTACCAGATGCCCGCGCCGGAGTAAGCGGTCGTGCCGCCGACCCGGTCCGTCTTCTCGATCACGAGAGTCCGCAGTCCCCGCGACGCGGCGACATAGGCGCCGACGAGCCCGCCTCCTCCCGACCCCACCACGACGACGTCGTAGGTCTCCCCACCGGCCATCACTGTCCTCCTCGTGTGCTGCTCTCAGGGGTTGCGCTCCGGGCGCCCGTCCCAGGGCACCCGGAGCGCCGGTGACCGTCCCTTGTCACCTCGCCCGGCGGAACACGCCCGGGAGCATGACGTCCTGCGGTTCGCACGCCGCGCGGCGGAGATCGGCCGGCAGGAGTCGCCGGCAGGACCCGGCCTGCCTCCGGGCGCGGCCGTGTGCACAGTGTGAAGGCGGCCTCTTCGGCCAGGTCGGCCGAATTCCGTTCACCGAGACGGATGGTGCGGGGTGCGGGACCCCGCACGGCGTCAGCGGTTGGTGCGGCCCAGGTCCACCGGCAGCTGGACCCCGGTGATGTGGCGTGCCTCGTCGGAGGCGATCCAGGCGACGGCCGCCGCGATGTCCTCGGCCTGGCTGACACCGTCGGGCAGCACGCCCTGGAAGAAGGCGCTCAGTTCCGGGTCCTTCTCCAGGACCGGGCGGATCCCGGGCACGAGCTTGGTGTCCACGCCGTGCGGATGGACGGTGTTGACCCTGATCCGGTACGAACCCAGTTCGTTGGCCAGGGTTTTGGCCAGTCCGGTGACACCGTGCTTGGCGGCCACGTAGTCGGCCAGCAGCGGCAGTCCGCGCAGTCCGGCGACCGAGCTGGTGAAGACGATGGCGCCGCCGGTCGCCTGCTCGATCATCAGTGGTACGGCGGCCTTCACGGTGTGGAAGGCACCGGTCAGGTTGATGTCGAGGGTGGCGTTCCAGTGGTCGAGCTCGATCTCCCAGGTGCGGGCGAACGTGGTCATGCCGGCGTTGGCCACCACCACGTCCAGCCGCCCGAGTTCGCGGACACTCGCCGTCAGCGCGGACTGCAGGGCGGGGAAGTCGCGGGTGTCCGCCTTGTGGGTCAGGATGCGGCGGCCGAGCTTCTCCACCAGGCGGGCCGTCTCCGCCAGGTCCTCGACGGTCGCCCCCGGGTACTCCGTGGTGGGCAGGTCCTCGCAGATGTCCAGGGCGATGATGTCGGCGCCCTCCGCGGCGAAGCGCACCGCCTCGGCACGGCCCTGGCCGCGCGCCGCCCCGGTGATGAAGACGACCTTGCCCTCGAAACGGCGGGCGATCGGCTCGCCCGGGACCGGGGCCTCGGGAATGTCGGCGGTCATCGGATGTCTCCTTCGTCGACGGCCTGTTGCTCGGTCGAGGCCGGTTTCGGTGCGGGGGCGAGAGCCAGCCCGGCGAGTTCACCGCGCTGCCGCCACTGCGCCAGCATGCTGAAGTAGGCGGTGGAGGTGCCCGGGTAGTTGACGTTCTTGCGGGGCCGGGCCTCGGGGTCCCCCTCGTTGTTCCAGCGGCCCGGTGTGCAGTCCTTGAGGAAGGTGCCGCCGCCCAGGAGCGCGAGGCCCGAGCCCTCCACGACGTGCCGCACATAGGCTTCCTCGCTCTGCCGGGTGGCGTCCGCGATCACCCCACGGCGCTCGAACTCCCCGACGCAGGCGGCCACATGCTGCGCGGTCTCGTCCAGGGTGTGGCAGAAGTTGATCGCGGCGGTGCCCTGGGTGTAGTTCGGCGGCAGGATGAAGAAGTTGGGGAAGCCGCTCGTCATGACGCCGTGGAAGGTCTCCGGTCCGTCCTGCCACTTCTGCGCGAGGGAGACACCGTCGCGGCCCGTCACGTCGAAGCCCACCCGGTCGACGTAGGCGGAGTCCTGGTCGAAACCGGTGGCCAGGACGAGGCAGTCGACCGGGTACTCGACCCCGTCGACCTCGACTCCACGCGGGGTGAGTCGCCGTACGCCCTGCCCCTGGGTGTCCACCAGCCGTACGTTGGGCCGGTTGAAGGCCGGCAGGTACTCGTCGTGGAAGCAGGGGCGCTTGCACTGGTAGCGGTAGTACGGCTTGAGGGCTTCTGCCGTCGCCGGGTCCCGTACGGTCGCGTCGATCCGGGCCCGGATGTTCTCCATGTGCCGCAGATCGGTCGACTCCCGCTTCTCCGCGGCCTCTTCGGGGCTCAGGTCGCCGTACGAGTCGCTGCTGAGCAGGGCGTGGTAGAAGACGGTCCAGCCGTCGCCCACCTGGTCCTCGGTGATCTGCTCGCCGTTGGTGACCAGAGTGAAGTTCTCCCGCCGCCGCTTCGTCCAGCCGGGTTTCTGGCTGCGCGCCCAATCCAGGTCGGTCTCCCCGTTGTTGCGGACGGCGACCGTGGAGGGGGTGCGCTGGAAGAGGAGGAGTTCCCGGGCCGACTCGGCGAGCGGCGCCACGATCTGGACCGCGGTGGCACCGGTGCCGATGACGCCGACCGTCTTGTCCGCCAGCTTGGTGAGCGGGCTGGCGGCATCGCCGCCGGTGTAGTCGTAGTCCCAGCGTGAGGTGTGGAACAGCTTGCCCCGGAAGTCCTCGATGCCCTCGATCGCCGGCAGCTTCAGCGAGGTGAAGGAGCCGTGCGCCACCACCACGTACCTGGCCCGGAAGGCGTCGCCGCGATCGGTGCGCACGGTCCACCTGGCGGCGTCCTCCTCCCACCGCAGCCCCGTCACCGAGGTGTGGAAGAGCGCGTGGTCGTAGAGCCCGAAGTGCCGGGCCAGCCGCCGGGTGTGGGCCAGGATCTCGGGGCCGTAGGAGTAGCGGTGCCGGGGGATGTAGTCGAGTTCCTCCAGCATCGGGAGATAGACGTAGGACTCGACGTCGCACATCGCGCCGGGGTAGCGGTTCCAGTACCAGACTCCGCCCACGTCGCCGGCCTTCTCGACGATGCGGATGCGGTCCAGTCCGGCCTTGCGCAGATGCGCGGCGGCGAGCAGGCCGCCGAATCCGCCTCCCACCACCATCACGTCGACGGTGTCGTGCAGCGGCTCCCGCGGCACGACCTCCATGAAGGGGTCCTCGACCAGGTCCTCGTGGTCCCGAAGGTCGAGGATCTCCCGGCGTGAGGGATCGAGGCGCTTGTCCCGCTCGGCTCGGTACTTGGCGCGCGCCCGATCGAGATCCGTGGGTGCGGCCGAGGTCTGCGTCATCCCTGTTTCTCCGTCCTGGGGAGAGCTGCGCCGGCACGGCAACGGCGTACCGCCTTCCGGCCGACGGGAGCGATTTTATAAAAACAGCTAAATCATGTGAAGGTATCGAACCACTTCAATCAGCTAACTCAATGCTACGATTTTTGAGCCGCGTCGTGCAGTACACGGACTTCCGGGAGGATCGGTCCACATGACTGAGTTCGGTATGCCCTGGGCGGGAGCCGAGGTCGGCGCGACGGCCGAGGCCGCGGGCGCGACGGCCTTCTGCACCGGGGAGTTCGCCGACCACGACGCCTATGTCACGGTCGCCGGGATGGCCGCCGCGACCCGGCGGGCGCTGGTCGGCCCGGCGATCGCGTACGGGTTCTCGCGCACCCCGTTCGCCCACGCCACGGCGATCCGCACCCTGTGGAACCAGGCGCCCGGACGCGTCTTCGCCGGGCTGGGCTCGGGCGCGTTCGCCATCAACCGCGACTGGTGCGGCGTGCCGGCCGACCGTCCCGTGGAGCGGATGTCCGAACTGGTGACGGCCGTACGGACCTGGCTGCACGCCGAGAACGGTCAACGCGTCCGCTTCGAGGGCGAGTTCTACCGGATCGACGCGAAGGTCAGGGCGCCGGTCCTCGGCCGGATCGAGGTCCCGGTGCTGCTGGCCGGGTTCCAGCGGCGGATGGCGACCGCGGCCGGCCGCACCGCCGACGGCATCATCGGCCACGGGCTCTTCACCGACCGCTGGTGGGACGAGGTGGTCCGGCCGGCCGCCGAGGCGGGCTTCCGCGAGAGCGGCCGGGACCGGCGGCCCCTGGAGCACGGCTGGCTGCTGACGGCGATCGACGACGAGGACCCCGAGCGTGCCGTCACCGACATGCGCCGGATGATCGCCTTCTACCTGACCGTCCGCACCTATGACGCGTTCGCCGCGCACCACGGCTGGACCTCCCAGGTCGAGAAGATCAGGGAGGCGTTCGCCGACGGCCGGACGGACGACATGGCGCGGGCCGTCACGGACGACATGGTCGAGGCCGTCGCGCTGTGCGGCAGCACGTCCGACGCCGTCGCCGCCCTTCGCCGGCGCCGCGGCTCCCTCGCCCGGGACGTCGCCTACTTCGCACCGCCGTCCTTCCTGGTGAGCGAGCGCCGCCGACGGGCCTACGCCCACGCCGCCCTGGCCCTGCTGCCCGCCCTCACGTCCGACAAGAATCGCTGAGGAAGCCCGCGCCCTGCCCGCACACACCGACGACAGAGGAGACCTGTCATGCCCCGAGCCCAGGAAGTCGTCCAGGAAGTCCTCGCCCTGCTGGAGCCGATGGTCGCTCCGGACGGTGGTTCCATCCGGCTCGCGGAGTTCGCGCCCGAGCAGTCCCGGCTGACCGTGGACTACTCCCGCGGCCACAACGACGCCTGCTCCACCTGCGTGCTCGACGGCGACTCGCTCAAGGCGTTCATCGAGGAAGGGCTGCAGACCCGGGGCATCGAGCTCTCGGAGGTGACGGTCCGGGAGCCGAGCTGAGCCCTCTCCCGCACAGGAACGGGCGGGGCACGGTGGATTCACCGCGCCCCGCCCGTTTCCGCACCCCCCGTTTCCGTGCACCACCCGGCCGCTACCAGCCGACGAGCCGGTCCAGCAGGACCGAGGTGCTGGAGAAGTAGTCGCCGTAGCCGCCGCGGAAGAACAGCAGCGGGGTCTTGACCGACTCGGTGCGCAGGGCGTGCACCCGGCCGACGGCCAGATGGTGGTCGCCGATCTCCACGACGTCCTCCAGTTCGCAGTCGATCCAGGCCACCACGCCGTCGAGGACCGGATTGCCCAGCGGAGACCGCCGCCAGGTGATGCCGTCGAACCGGTCGGGCCCCCGCGTCGCCATCGACCGGCAGAGCGTCTCCTGGTCGGCCGCCAGGGCGTTGACGCAGTAACGGCCGGCGGCGCGGATCCTCGGGAAGGTCCGCGAGGAGCGGTCCGCCAGGAACGCCACCAGGGGCGGTTCGAGGGAGACCGAGGTGAAGGACCCGACGATCATCGCCTCGGGCCGGCCGTCCGGCATCCCGGCGGTGATGGCCACCACGCTCGTCGGAAAGTTCCCCAGCACCTGCCGGAAGTACGTCCTGTCCTCGGGGGATTCCACGGAGCCGGTGTGAAGGGGGTCGGGTACGCCCTCAGTGTGCATGTGCTTCCTCCTCACCCTCACCCGAGGGACGGCGGTCGGCGGTCGGCGGTCGGCGGTCGGCGGTCGGCGGTCGGCGATCTCAGAGCATCACGCGCAGTTGCGGGGGCAGGTCCACCCCCATCTGCGCCAGCGAGTTGGCGTGGTAGGCCACACCGGGAACATGGATCATGTGGGCGAGGCCCACATGTGCGTCGCGCCAGTAGCGCTGGAGCGGATTGCTGCGCCGGATCACGTTCCCGCCGGACCTCGCGAAGATCTCGTCGAGCGCCGACACCGCGCGCCAGGCGCAGCGCACCTGGTTGCGCCGGATGTCGGAACGCTCCTCGACCGTGACCGTCTCCCCCGCGGCCACCCGGTCGTAGACCCGGCCGATGCCGTCGATCAGCTGCACGCGCGAGGCGGCGATCTCGGCGGCGGCCTCGCCCGCCGCGTAGAGCACATACGGGTCGTCGCGGACCTGGACGCCGGTCACCGCGACGCGCTCGCGCTGCTGGGCCAGGTGGAGGGCGAGGGCACCCTCGCAGATGCCGATGACGGCCGAGGTGATCCCGAGAGGGAACATCGAGGTGAACGGCAGCCGGTAGAGGGCCTCGCCGACACCGTTGCTCACCGCCGCCTCGCCGCCCGAGACCGCGTCCTGGTCGACGGTGCGGTAGGAGGGGATGAAGGCGCCGTCCACCACGACGTCCTTGCTGCCGGTGCCGGACAGCCCGATCACGTCCCAGGAGTCCTCGATGATCTCGTACGACGACCTGGGCAGGATCACGTGCAGGACCTTCGGCGGGGACACCGGCCGGCCCTTGCCGTCCCCGACGAGCGCGCCGAGGAAGACCCAGTCGGCGTGGTCGGTGCCCGAGGAGAAGGGCCAGCGCCCGGACAGGACGTAGCCTCCGTCCACCGGCTCGGCGATCCCGTTCGGCATGTAGGGAGAGGCGATCCAGGTGTCCGGGTTCTCGCCCCAGATCTCCTGCGCCACCCTCGGGTCCATCTGCGCGGCCTCCCAGGGGTGGACGCCCACGACCCCGCACACCCAGCCTGCGGCGCCGTCGTGGCGGGCCACGGCCATGACGGCCTCGGCGAAATCGCGGGGATGGGCCGCGTGGCCGCCGAACTTGGCGGGCTGCAGCAGGCGCAGCACTCCGGCGGAGCGCAGCAGGCCGACCGTCTCGTCGCTCAGCCTGCCCAACTTCTCGTTCTCGGCGGCCAGTTCCGCCAGCTTCGGACCGTACTGCTCGACTCGCTCGACGACGTCATGCGCCATGCCCCGTACCGTCCACTTCCTCGTAGGCCGCCTCCCGACGACGGCGTGGGATATCCCTCATAGTCATTTCTTGCGCCCTCCGCGGGCGGCCGGGTCCCGTTGGGCGGGACTCGACGGCCTTTCTGACGCAGGCCGGGTGCGGTGACAGCAGGTCCTGGTCGACTCGAAGACGGGGGGCGCCGTCCGGCGCTGCGGGGCCGGCGCGATGTCGCCGAGCGGTCGGTGCGGGGACGCGGTCCGCACCGCTTCGTCCGTCACCCGGTCCGTCACCCGGTCCGCCGCGCGCTCATCGTCCCGCGTCCGCCGCTGCGACGGCCGCCATCTGCCCGCTGAGCGGGACAGAGGTGATCAGCGGGCGCGGCCGCGGCCTCGACGTCACCCCCAGCCGACGGGAGATCTCGGCGGCTGTCCACTTGACCCCGGACTTCAGCTCGTCGGCGCGGATCCGCTCCTTGGGACCGCACACCGAGACAGCGGCGATCGCCTGGTCCATGACGAGGACCGGTGCGGCCACGCACGCCACCGTGGACACGGCCTCACCGGTCTCCGTGGCGTATCCGGTGCCGTGGATCCTGGCGAGGGCGGCTTCCAGGGCCTGTGCCGTCGCGATGCTCGCGTCCGTACGACGGGACAGTCCGCTCCACAGGTACTCGTCCACCACTTCCTTCGGGGAGTACGCGAGGATGGCCTTGCCCACCGCGGTGCAGTGGGCCGGGAGCCGGCCGCCTATGCGGGACGGCAGGGTGCTGGCGAACGCTCCGCCGACACGTTCCAGGTAGACCACGTCCTGCCCGCTGAGCACCGCCAGGTGCACCACCTGGCCGGTGGCCGTGCAGAGTTCCTGCAACAGCGGCCGGGCGGCCTCGTTCATCCGGGTACGGTGCACGACCAGACTGCCGATCTCGAACATGCGCAGTCCGAGCCGGTATTCGTTGTCGTACCTGCTCAACAGGCGGGCGTTGACCAGCTGCTGGAGAATGCGGTGCACGGAGGAGCGCGGCAGACCGCTGCGGGCACTGATCTGCCCCAGGTTGAGCGGCCCGGTGGACCGTTCGAAGACACCCAGGATCACGACGACCCTGTCGACCATGCCGGACGGGGATTCGGACACTGCGACCTCGGCTCTGTTTCGTCGGATCAGTACGGCATGCGCGGGCACGGGCCCCGGTGGTCAGACCGGCAACTCCCGGTAAGGGCCCGCGAGATGACCGCCGTCGGCGGTGAACTGGGCCCCGGTGCAGTAGGAGGACTCGTCCGAGGCGAGGAAGAGGGCCATGGCCGCGATCTCCTCCGGCCTGCCCATCCGGGTCAGCGGCTGGCGCCCCACGGTGCGGGCCAGCCGTGCGGCGCGCGCCTCGCCGATCGAGCGGACCAGCGGTGTGTCGACGATGCCGGGGTGCAGCGAGTTGACCCGGATACCGAGGGGGCCGAGGTCGATGGCCAGTGACCGGGTGAGGCCGGTCAGCGCATGCTTGGACGCGACATAGCTCGCCATCGAGCCGACGCCGGTCAGTCCGTCGATGGAGGACACGTTGACGACCGAGGCTCCGTGTCCTTCGCGCAGGAGGGGAAGCATGGCGCGGATGCCGTAGTACGCCCCGTGCACGTTGACGTCGAAGAGCCGGAGGTGGTCCTCGATGTCGAGCTCGTCGATCCGGCCGAGCCGCGCGGGCGCGATCCCCGCGTTGTTGACCAGGACGTCCAGGCGGCCGAACCGCTCCCGCACGGCGGTGGCGGCGGCGTCCCAGTCCGCGGTGGAGGTGACGTCGAGGTGGAGGTAGCCGCCGTCCGCCGATTTCGCGGTCGCCTCGCCGAGGTCGTCCAGGACGTCGCTGACGATCACCTCGGCGCCCTCCCGTGCGAACAGGGCTGCCTCGCAGGCGCCCTGACCGCGCGCGGCTCCGGTGATGAGCGCCACCTTGCCTTGCAGTCTTCCTGTCATGATCGCCTCTCAGGCCATCGAAGCTCCGCCGTTGACGCGGATCACGTGTCCGGTGACGAAGCGGCTCGCCTCGGACGCCAGATAGAGGACCGCGTAGGCCGAGTCGAGCGGCTCGGCGACCGTGCCCAGCGGCGAGGAGGTGGCCATCCTGCTCGCGAGTTCGTCGAACCGGTCCTGCTGGAAGCGGCCCGACGCGTCGACGTGCCGCTGCCGGGTGATGCCGGTGTCCGTCCAGCCGGGTGCCACACCGTTGACGCGGATACCGCGGGGCCCCAGTTCGACCGCGAACGTACGGGTCAGCGCCTCGCCGCCCTTCTTCGCCGCGGCGTAGGAGCCGGTGCCCGCGGTGGCGAAGTCGATGATGGTGGACAGCGTGTTGACGATGCTCGACCCCGGTCGCATGACGCGCGCGGCGGCCTGGGTGCCGTAGAGGACGCTCTTGAGGTTGACGGACAGGACCCGGTCGAACTCCTCCGGCGGGACCTCGATGAGCGGGCGGCGGATCATGACGCCCGCGTTGTTGACGAGGACGTCCAGCTGTCCGAACCCGGAGACGGTCTCGTCGACCAGGGCGGTCACGGCGGCCGGATCGGCCACGTCGAGGCGGTGGGCGACGGCTTCCCCGCCGTCCTCCTTGATGCCGGCCACGGTCGCCTCGGCGTTCTCCGCGTCGAGGTCGGCGACGACGACCCGGGCGCCGGCCGCGGCCAGCACGCCCGCACTGGCCCGGCCGATGCCGCTGCCTCCTCCGGTGACCACGGCCACCTTGCCGTCCAGCCGGAATGCGGTCGACGGATCCATCTCACTCCTCCCCCGCCGTCTCACGGCGGTGCCGAGTTCCTGCGGTGTCCGACCGGCGGGGCTGCTCGAACGGCTCGTCATGCCGCCCCCGCCCCCTCTCGCACCGTGTCGAGTCCGAGTCCTGCGGCGACCTGCGCCGTCACCCCCTCGGCGAACGCCCGGTGTCCCTCGTCGCCCGGGTGGATTCCGTCCACGAGCAGTCCGGCCGGCACCAGGTCCCGGCCCGGCACGAGCGTCACACGCCCGTCCCCGTTCGCCGCGGCGAACCGGCGTACCGACTCCTCCAGGGCCGCCCGCAGATCGGCGAGCGTGGCGCCGAAGCGGTTGGGGGTGTCTTCGCCGTCCGGTCGGACGATGGGGCTCACCACGACGATCGGGGCCTCGGGCAGCCCTTCGCGTACGACGGTGAGGTAGAGCCGCATCGTCTCGGCGATCCGGGCCCCGCTGGTCGGCAGCGAGGTGTACGCGTTGGTGCCCCACGCCAGGGCCACGGCGTCGGCCCCGGAGGCGGCCACTGCGTCAGCGGTGGGGAGTTCTCCCCGGGCCGCCCCCGCGAAGCCGAGGTTGACCAGGTCGAGGCCGAGGGCGTCGGCGACCCGCGAGGGCCAGGCGAGACCGGGTTCGGTGACCGACCAGCCCTGGGTGATGGAGTCGCCGTACACCACCCACAGGGGGCCCTTGGGCGCCGGTTCCGGGCGCCGGTCCCCTGCCAGACCGACGATCGCGATCTCGGCGGACTCCGGCAGGTACACGCGTACGACCTGATCCGGGTCCCGCTCCGGCAGCGGTACGCGCACCACTCCGCCGTCGGCCGGCAGTGGAACCTGCCGCGACGGACGGCCCGGCACCCGCACCACGAAGGCCTCGGCAAACGTGGGCGCGGGCACCGTGGTCCGCTCCTCCACCGACACCGTCAGCTCGACCGTCGACACCGGGCCGGTGAAGGCGAGGTGCACCCCTGCGGGCACCCGGGCGGCCCGCACCGTGTCGGCCGTCAGTTTGGCGCTCGCCGCCGCGGACAGCCGCGAGCCGCCCGCCGCCCATGACACTCCGGGCAGGACACCGCGGAGAAAGCGTTCCGCCTCGACCCGGATCATTCAGGGATCACCTCTCATTGGGGCGGTCCGCTTCGAACCGCGGCTACGTACCCGGGCGTTGAACGCTGCCCATGAATCATCTAACTTACTTAACGGATATCGCTATATTAACGAGGCGGCTCCATCCGGCGTCAAGGAACGTGTCAGCACCTTCCGGGACGCTTCTGCGGACGGCCCCTCGCCAGCCAGGGAGGCACGATGGGCATCACGGAACTCACTCCGGACTACCGCGGTTTGATCGATCTCACAGGCCGGCACGTCCTCGTTCTCGGCGGGGGCCTGGGCATCGGACGGCAGACCTGCCTGGCCGTCGCGGGGGTCGGTGCCAGGGTGTCCGTGGTCGACATGGACCACGTCCGGGCCAAGGCGGTCGCCGAGGAGGTCGGAGGCCTGGCGCTCACGGGCGACGCGACGGACCGGGCGGAGGTCGAGCGGTTCGTCGGCGAGGCCGTGGCGCGGTTCGGTCCGGTGCACGGACTCGCCGACATCATCGGCATGTCCGACAACGGCCCGCTCAGCGAGGTGACCGACGAACTCTGGGCACGCGGGCTGGATCTGAATCTGCGTCATGTCCTCCTCGCCCT
This sequence comes from Streptomyces sp. NPDC101234, assembly GCF_044767525.1. Lineage (NCBI taxonomy): Bacteria > Bacillati > Actinomycetota > Actinomycetes > Kitasatosporales > Streptomycetaceae > Streptomyces > Streptomyces sp. NPDC101234. The sequence continues at coordinate 15,478 of NZ_JBIWOA010000023.1, forward strand.
GCAGATCGGTGCGCGGGCGATGACAGAGGGCGGCTCGATGGTGTTCGTCGGCTCCGTCTCCGGTCTGCGCTCCGCCCCGAACCACGCCGTGTACGGGGCCGCGAAGGCCGGTCTCGCCAACCTCGTCAGCACGGCCGCCCTGGAACTCGGCCCCGACATCCGCGTGAACGTCGTCGCCCCCGGCCAGACGGCGACCCCGCGGGTGGCCGAACGCCATCCCGAGCCCGACTACTACGAGAAGGCCGCCGAGCAGGTTCCGTTGGGGCGGGTGGGCAGGACGAGCGACATCGCCTCGGCCATCCTGTTCTTCCTCACCGACCTCTCGGGATGGGTCACGGGGCAGACGCTGGTGGTCGACGGCGGGGCAGGGCGGAAGTTCGCCTACCGGCTCTGAGCCTCGGGCACGAACGGGGTGGCGCGGACCCGGAAGCCCCCAGGGCCGCGCCACCCGTCGTCGTCCGTCACAGATGGTCGGCGATGGCCTTCTCGATCAGCGTCCGCGGCTTGGCGCCGACCAGGGTCGTCAGGAGCTGTCCTCCGGAGAACAGCAGGAGCGCCGGGATCGAGGAGACCCCGAATCGCCGGGCGGTCTCCGGGCTCTCGTCCAGATTGACCTTCACGATGTCGAGAGTGCCTTCGTGTGCCTCGGCCATGGCGTCCAGGATCGGGCCCATGACCCTGCACGGGCCGCACCAGGGCGCCCAGAAGTCCACGAGCACCGGCCTGCCGGCCCGTCGGACGACGTCGTCGAAGTCGTCGTCCGTGACCTCGCGCGCGCTTGCCGACATGGTCGCGCCTCCCTTCTCCGGCTCGGCGCCGGGCTATCCGATCGCGATGATCTTCTCGGTGATCGGCGTGGTCATGGTGCCGAAGACGAACTCCTTGGGCGTGCCATGCCCGGCGACGGCGATGTTGATCGCGGTCGGGTCGTTGAACGCCTGGACGGACTGGCTGCGCTGTTCCTCGGGGGTCAGCTGGAACATCCAGTCCCACTCGGGACGCACCAGGCCGCGCTCCCGGAAGTCGATGAAGGGCGCGATGACGTCGGCGATCCGCGGCCGCATGTTGTGCAGCAGGAACCGCTTCACCGCGTCCTTGCTCAGCCCCGCGTCCGCGAACTTCTTCGCCGTCTCCGGCGGCAGCAGGTAGAACAGCCCGTCCTCGTTGCCCTGGAGACCGGCCAGTGTGCTGGTCATGAAGCCGACCTGGGTGAGGGTGGGCGTGCGCGCCGCGATGGAGCGGACACGGCGGTCGGCGGGCCCGTGGTTGGAGCCGAGGTCCCACTCACCCACCGTGTGCACCACCGTCACGGTGCTGTCGTCGGGGCGCAGGCCCTGGCTCACCTGGTAGGGCTCCCAGGGGCTTTCGTCCTCGTTCTCCCCGAGCACCTGGATGTTCTTGCGCACCGTGCCGATGGTGTCGAGGTCCATGCGTCCGGGGATCCAGGCGCCGAGGTTGCGCAGGGTGAGGGCGACCGCCCGGCCGATGCGGATGTTGACCCGGTTGTTGAGACCGGGGCCGAGCGGACTGCGTCCGCTGTTGATGCCGAGCTTCTTCACGAGGGGTCCGTTGACGAGGATCACGGGCGCGAAGGCGCCGGTCGACATCAGCACCGAGAGGTTCATCGGAGGCGGGCACGCGGCGATCGCCTTGAGCGCGGCGATCACGACGGGCAACTCCTCCGGAGTGCACCCGGCCATCGCGGCGTTGACCGCGATCCGCTCCAGGGTGCCCCGGCCGTGCAACGGCGGAACGGTGAGGATCAGCTCGTCCCGCGGCCGCCCCTGGGCCTCGATGATCGCCTCCACCTTCGCCCGGGTCGGCGGATGCAGCGGCAGGCCGTCGCCGAAGTCCCGTTCCAGGTAGAAGGTGTTGAAGGCGTCGACGGCTGCCACCGCGTCGGCCCCGTGGAAGGTGTACGACTCCTGCCACTCGCCGGCGTCCTCCGCCGGCTCCGCGACCGCGGTCCTGTCGTACCCGGCGTCCTCGGTGAGGGCGCGGATGATGTCCTCCGTGACCGGCAGGGTCTGCTCGGCCGCCTGTTCCGCGGTGAGCGCGGTGAAGACCCGGGGCACGACCACGTACCGCAGACCGGGCACCCCGAACACCTTGGCGCTGGTGTCCGTGTCCCGCTCGAAGCCCCGGGCCACGATGGTGACCTGCGGGACCCCGGCCTTCTCCGCCTGGGCGCCGTCGTGGATCAGCCAGGAGGTGCAGGCGCCGCAGTCCGCGGTGGCACCGATCAGGGCGTCGCTCTCCTCGATGGCCCGGCGCAGCAACTCGGGCTCGAAGCGGATGGATCCGGGGTAGAGACGGATCTTGAGGTCCGGGTACGTCTCCTTGATCTTCTCCGCCACCGCACGCAGCGCGACCTCGGCATTGGGCTTGCTGTTGGAGAGCAGCCCCAGCACCTTCCCGTTCAGTGTGTCCAGTCGCGGGGCGATGGGTGACCCCGCCGAATCCTGCTTGTCCGCGGTCGGATTGACCACCTCTACGGTGATCTGCTCTGCGCCGGCCTGGATCGTCACGACCCTCTCCTCAACAGTTCAGTTATTTGTATCAGTTATACGATTCGAGATGGCGTCCCCGTCAATACTCCGGTCCGGGACTGCCGACCGTGGGCTTCTCGATGTCAGCACCGACATCACCGTCACGCCGGTGACCGCGGCGGCGATCACCAACCAGCCGGCCGCTCGGGGACCGGCGGACCGGGTCAGCTGGGCGGCCAGGTAGGGCGTGAGACCGCCGCCGGCCACGGCACCGGCGTTGTAGGCGAACGACGCGGACGTGTACCGCACCCGGGTCGGGAACGCCTGGGTCAGGGTGACGTACATCGCCGGGGCCGCCGCATAGCTGAAGGCCAGGGCGAGTACGTACAGGGCACCCGCTCCGACGAGTGCCCAGGCGCCGCCGGAGGCCACCCCGCGCATGCCGTACAGCAGCGGGAAGACCAGCGCGGCCGAGCCGCCGTAGCCGAGCAGCATCGCCGATCTCCGCCCGAACCTGTCGGTCCACCAGCCGCCCACCAGGAACCCCGAGGCCCCGAGGAACAGACACACCGCCGAGAGCCAGTAGACCCTGATGGCGGGCACGTCCACGACCGTCAGCAGGTAGACGCTCATGTAGGTGACCAGGACGCCGAGCACCATGGTGACGACGAGGTTGAGCACCGCCGCGACCGCGATCATGCGCCAGTGGCCGCGCAGCGCGGCGAGCACGGGTGAACGTTCGACCGCATCGGCTGCGGCCAGCGAACGGAACTCCGGTGAGTCCTCGAGCCGGACCCGGTAGACCACGACGGCGAGGGTCATCGCCGCCGAGAGCAGCAGCGGGACGCGCCAGCCCCAGTGCGCCATCTCCCGCGCGCCGAGCACCGTCACCAGGACACCGACCACGGCAGGCGCGACCGCCACCCCGAGGCTCGACCCCAGGGGTATCAGCGCCTGGAAGCGCCCTCTCCTGCGGCCGCCGTCGGACTCTGACACCAGCGTGGCCGCGCCCCCGATCTCACCGCCCGCGCAGAATCCCTGCACCATGCGCACGAGGACCAGCAGGACCGGCGCGGCGACCCCAACGGTGCCGTAGGCGGGCAGCAGCCCCATGGTGGTCGTCGCGCCGCCCATGCCGATGACGGTGACCAGCAGGGCGGAGCGCCGTCCGCGCCGGTCCCCGAGACGGCCGAAGAACAGGGCGCCGAGGGGGCGGGCGAGGTATCCCACGCCGTAGACGCCCAGCGAGGTGAGGATGCCGGTGGCCCGGTCGCCCGTCGGGAAGAAGAGCGGGGCCATGTAGACGACGAGGAAGCCGTAACAGGTGAAGTCGTAGAACTCGATGAAGGTCCCGAGCATGCTCGCGGTCCCCACCCGCGCCGCACTGGACCGGGTGCCTGTGGCGTCCGGCAGGGCTCGGGGGTTCGGCATGGCTTTCGACATCTTTGTCTCCGCCCGACGGTGTGGGTGTCTGGGTGAGCGGGAGGGCCGGGGCCGTGGCCGTGGCTGTCACGGGTGCACGACGACCTTGAAGGTTCCGGGCGGTCTGGACGCGGCGACCTCGAAGGCCCGTGCGGCCTCCTCGATGCCGAACCGGTGGCTGATCAGGGTCCGGGCGATCTCGGGCCGGTCGGCGAGCAGTTGGGCGGAGTGCGCGAACTCCCTTGTCCCCGCGGCGTCCTGTGCGTACCCCATCGACGGTGCGAAACGGACCTCCTTGAGGAACGCGGCCATGTACGGCCAGCCGACGTCGGGGGGATAGACGCCGACCGTGCTCACCGTGCCGAGCGGCCGGGCGAGTTCGACGGCACGGGACAGTCCGCTCTCGCTGCCGCTCGCCTCGACGACGACGTCGTACAGACCCGACGGCCGGGTCATGCCCAGGCGCTCACCCGCCTCGACCTGATACGGGTGTCTGGCCACGAGCGCCACCTCGGGAGCGCCCATCCGCAGGGCCGCGGCGGCGGCCAGCATGCCGATGGTGCCGGCCCCCACGACCGCGACCCGGGTGCCGGGGCCGACCTCGCCCCGGTGGCAGGCGTGCCAGGAGACGGCGCCCGGCTCGACGAGTGCCGCGTCCTCCAGGGCCAGTCCGGCCGGCAGCGGTACCAGTGCGGACGCCGGCGCCCGGAAGCGCTCCGCCATGCCACCGGGCACGGTCAAACCGACGATGTCCCGGCCCGCGCGCCGGCACATGTTGTGCCGGCCGGCCGCGCACCACTGGCAGTTGCCGCATCTGGCGGTGGCCTCGACGGCCACGGGGGTGCCGTCCGCGGCCGTCCCGGCGATCTCGTGCCCGGCGATCTGGGTGCTTCCGCGCCTCAGATACCTCAGGTCCGAGCCGCAGATACCCACGGCGGCGACCTGAACCAACTCACCTTCTCCGTCGGGTACTTCGGTCTCCACGACCTCGACGCCCGGGGGTGCGCAGCGAACGGCTCTCATGTCGGCCCGGTCCTCACGCGAAGTCGTAGTCCTCGGGGCGGAACTTCGCCAGTAGCTCGTGGTACTCCTCCAGCCGCCAGGGCACGTTGACCTGCTGCCGGCCGAACTCGTTGACGTAGTAGTTGCGGTCCTTGGACCCCGGGTCGTACCAGATGAGGGAGAGCATCGCCTCGTCGAGTCGGCGGTTGTAGTCCTCGAAGACCTGCTCACGCACGGACAGATGGCGGTGGCCGCCCTCGATGAGGGCCACCAGGGCCTCGGCCGTGTACCGCGCCCAGGTCTCCATCCACACGATCAGCGAACCGGACCGGTTCTGCGAGTTGGGACCGTACATGATGAACAGGTTGGGGAACCGCGGCACGGTGATGCTGAGGTAGGCGCGGGGCCCGCCGCCCGCCGGTTCGTTCCAGCGGTCCTCCAGGGTCTCCCCGTCCAGGCCCTCGTACCGGGTGGGCCACAGGTACTTCTGCGTGGCGAAGCCGGTGGCCGTGAAGACCAGGTCGTAGGGGCGTTCCTTGCCGTCGGCGGTGCGGATGCCCGTCGGGGTGAACCGCTCGATGGACTCCGTGACCAGCTCGACGTTGTCCTCCAGCAGCGAGGCGTACCAGTTGTTGTCGACGATGAGCCTGCGGGCCATGGGGGCGTGCCGCGGGATGAGCTTCTCCCACAGGTCGGGCCGGTCGCCCAGCTTGGACTTCACGTACGTGGTCAGGCTCTCCCGGTAGCCGTCGCTGGCCTCGTTGACGAGACCGCCCGCGGCCTGCCACTCGGGGTCCGGTTCCTGGAGGACCTGACCGCCCAGCCGCAGGGTCGCGACCGAGTAGCAGTACCAGTTCCAGTAGTACGGCATCGTGTCCAGCAGCCAGCGGGTCTCCGGGGAGATGGGCTCGCCGTAGCGTTCCCGGGGGCTGATCCACTGCGGGGTGCGCTGGAAGACTCCGACGCTCCGGGCCCGCTCGCGCACGGACGACATCATCTGCACACCGGTCGAGCCGTTGCCGATGATGGCGACGTCGCGTCCGTCGAGCCGTTCCTGGCCGGTGCATTCGGCGGTGTGCACGATCTCGCCCCGGAACTCCTCGATGCCCGGGACGTCGAGGCGTTTGGGTGTGGCGAACAGACCGCTCGCGCTCACCACGGCGTTGGCGGTGAGCGTCCTGGCCCGGCCGTCGGTCACGACGTCGAGTGTCCAGCGGCCGGTCTCGGCGTCGAAGACGGCTTCCCTGACGTCGGTGTCGAAGCTGATGTGCTCGAAGACGCCGTACTTCTTGGCCACGTGCTGGAGGTACTCGCGTACCTCGCCGGCCCGCGCGAAGTACTCGGTCCAGGGGTAGTTCTTCTCGAAGAAGTACTGGTAGAGGAAGTTGGTGGTGTCCACCCGGACGTCGGGGTACGCGTTGATGCTCCAGGTACCGCCGAGTTCCGGGCGCCGCTCGTAGACCGTGTACGGGATGCCGAGGCGCTCCAGCTGGACGGCGACGGCGATGCCGCCGAAGCCGGAGCCGATGACCGCCACCTGGAAGCCCTCCGGTATGGGCGGCCTGGCGCCCGTCCACCGGGCCAGCCGGGGGTGGTCGTCGAAGGCGGCGAGGTCGCGTCGGTAGGCCCAGTCCTGTTCGGTGAGTTCCTCGTTGCGGAACGCCTCGTACATACGGCGCAGTTCGGTGTCGCCCGGCTTCTCCTCGGTGAAGCCGGACGGCTTGTGGAGCAGGAACTCCTTCGCCCGGGCTCGCAGGTCCGGTATCGCTTCCTCGGCGACGACGGTCTGGTCGAGGGCGCCGCCGTACATGGGCGTCGTCCTGAGCGGCACTTCGAGCAGGGACTCGTCCCGGGTGGCCTGGTACAGCGCGAGCCTCAGCGCGTTCAGATCCGCGTCGTCCAGCGCGCGGTCGACGAACGCCTCGTCCACCTGCGGTGGCGTTCCCGTCGCGAGCCTGCCGTTCTCGGTCATGCGGCTCCTTCCCTGCCGACGCACCCGTACTGACGGGCGATCGTCCACACATCAAGGTTATTCAGTTAACTTAATAGACTCATAGAGCTGGATACAAGACAGCGAGAAAGAGGGCGAGGGCATGGGCAGAGCTCAGCCACCCGGCTGCCGCACAAGGCGTTCAAGGCGCACAAGACGAACGGCCGACCGGGCGCTGCGCCGGGTCGGCCGGATCAGATACGAGGAGAGTAGGCGGACGCAGGGCGCGGCCCGCGTCACTTTCCACTGACCGGGACGCCCACTGCGAGGCCGGCGCCCGTCTGCGTGAATGAGACGGCGACGCGCGGATGCCCCGGCGACTGCCGCACGGATGCCCCGGCCACCGCGCGCACCGGCGCCCCGGTGACCGGAGTCAGGCGAAGAGTTCCACCACGGGCTTGTTGTGCAGGTCGTCCTTGAGGAGGTAGGTGCCCGCGACCTTCATATGGTTGCGCCAGTGCCGCTCGGCACCCTCGGCGTCCCGGGCTTCGAGCAGCGTGACAAGGCGCTTGTAGGCCTTGATCGCGCGCTGGAAACGCTCGGGCGACTCGGTCTTGTCGAAGTTGCGCGCGACCCGGTGTTCGAGATGGGTGGCCACGATCTCCTGGAGCACCGCGCCCTGCACCGCGAGGGTCCGGTTGCCGCACCGCTCCATGATCAGCTCGTGGAACCGGTAGGTGAGCCGGGACCACAGGGCCGGGTCGGGCACGGCGTCGTCCTTGGCCTCCACGGCAGACTGCAGTTCCGACACCACCGCTTCGAGATCGGCGAGGTCCTGCTTGGTCCGGCGCTTGGCCAGCATCCGCGCACAGGCGGGCTCCGCGACCATGCGGGCTTCATAGACGTCGTCGACGGTCGTGCCCTGCATCTGCAGGAGCAGGCCGACATGACGTGCCGCCACGGAGAAGTCCGGTGCCATCACCTGGGCGCCGCCCCGGCTGCCACGGCGGACGCTGATGAGCATCTCGGCCTCTAGAATGCGGTAGGCCTCGCGCAGGGTGGGCCGCGAGACCCCGAACTGCTCCATGAGCTGCATCTCGGGCGGCAGGGTCTCGCCGGGCGTCAGCTCGCCCAGGACGATCCGGCGGCGCAGCTGCGCGGCGATCAGCTCCGCCGTCTTGGGCGCGCGGACCGTCTGACCGATTTGCGGACCCGATGTGGCACTCATGGCAATGAGTGTACTTGATTAGCGAGTCTCATCACCTGGGTCGCGACCAGGCCGTCCGCTCACCGGACCCCCTTGTCGAGCCCTCCCGCTCACCGGGACGACCCGCCGTTTTCGAGCTGTAATCATCTTACTGATTTATCTCATCGCTGCTAAGGTCAAGATGCGTGAAGGTCACGACGATGCCGGTGGACACCCGATGAGCCTCAGTCTCGACGAGGGCCAGGAGGAACTGCGCCGACTGGTGCGCGGGTTCCTCGACGACAAGGCCATGATGCACAGGCCACCCCCCTCCGGCACCCGCCCGGAGGAACCGGAGGAGTACGACGGGGACATCTGGCGGCAGCTCTCCGGCGAGCTCGGCCTCACCGGTCTCGCCGTGCCCGAGCGGTACGGGGGTATCGGCCTGGGCCCCGCCGAACTGGGCGTGGTACTGGAGGAGATGGGCCGCGCCCTGTGCCCGAGTCCGTACTTCGCCACGGTGGCACTGGCCGGCCAGACCCTCGCACGGTGCGGGAACACCGCGGCACAGGAGCGCTGGTTACCGGGTATCGCCTCGGGCACCCTCACCGCCACGCTGGCGACGACCGAGCCGGACGGATCGTGGGAGACCGATGTTCTCACCACCACGGCCGAACCGCGCGCCGGCGGCTGGTCCCTGACCGGCACGAAGAGCTATGTGGTCGACGGGCACACCGCCGGTCTGCTGCTCGTGACCGCGCGCTGCCCCGACGGCGTCGGAGTCTTCGCCGTCCCGGACACCGCGCCCGGGATGACCCGCACGGTCCTCGACGCCCTCGACCCGACGCGGCCGCTGGCCAGGATCCGCCTCGACGCCACCCCGGCGACCAGGATCGGCACCGGCGACGCCTCGGAGCCGCTCGCCGCGGTGCACGACCTGGTGCGCGCGGCGGTCGCGGCGGAACAGGTCGGCGGAGCCGCGGCCTGCCTCGACATGGCGGTCGCCCACGCCAGGACCCGTGAGCAGTTCGGGCGCCCGATCGGCTCGTTCCAGGCGGTCAAGCACAAGTGCGCCCAGCTCCTGGTCGAGGTGGAGTGCGCCCGGTCGGCGGCCAGGTTCGCCGGATCCGTGGTGGGCACGCCGGGTACCGAGGCGGCGATCGCGGCCGGCGTGGCCCGCGCCTACTGCTCGGAGGCCTTCACCCATGCGGCGAAGGAGAACATCCAGATCCACGGCGGGATCGGCTTCACCTGGGAGCACCGGGCACATCTCTATCTGCGCCGGGCCAAGTCGTCCGAGCTGCTGTTCGGCACACCGCGCGAGGAACGCGCCCGGCTCGCCCGTCTCACCCGGCTCATCGTGGCAGGAGGGACCCGCCCGTGACGACCACCGCACCCCGTCCGCAGGACCGGGGGGAGCAGGACGACCGAGAGGGTCAGGAGTACCAGGAGGACCGAGAGAACCGGGAGAACCAGGAGTCGCTCGACGCCTTCCGGGCCCGGCTGCGGGAGTTCCTCGCCGGTCACGGACCCGGGCGGCGGCCCCGCGATCCCGAGGAGCGGTTCGCCTGGACCCGTGCCTGGCAGGCCGCCCTCTTCGACCACGGTTTCGCCGGGCCCGGCTGGCCGCAGGAGTACGGCGGGATGGACCTGCCGTTCGCCCACCAGGTGGTGTACCAGGAGGAGTTGGCACGCGCCCGGGTGCCCGGCCCGGTCGGGACGGGCCTCGGGATCGCCGCGCCGACGATCATCAAGTTCGGCAGCGCCGAGCAGAAGCGGCGCTGGCTGCCCGCCATGCTGCGCGGGGACACCGTGTGGGCCCAGGGCTACTCCGAGCCGGAGGCCGGTTCCGACCTGCCGAGCCTGCGCACCACCGCGCGCCGTGAGGGCGACACCTACGTGGTGAACGGGCAGAAGGTGTGGACCAGTCATGCCGCCAGGGCGGACGTCTTCTTCACGCTCGTGCGCACCGGGACCCGGGAGTCCCGGCAGCGCGGGATCACCTATCTCGTCGTCGACGCCCATGCGCGGGGCGTGGCGGTCCGGCCGCTGCGTGACCTGACCGGGGACCGGATGTTCGCGGAGGTGTTCTTCGACGACGTCCGGGTGCCCGTCGCGGACCGGGTCGGCGAGGAGAACGGGGGCTGGCCGCTGGTCCGTACGAGTCTGGGACACGAGCGTGCCGCCGGTGCCATGAACCAGGCGGCGACCTACCGCCGTGTCCTCACCGAGCTCGAACAACTCCTCGCGGACAGAGGCCTGTTGGACGACGCGGACGTACGGGACCGGATGGCCGGCTTCGAGATCCGGGTGCGCATCATGCACTACAACGGGCAGCGCACCATCTCGGACATCCTCACCCACGGGGAGCCGGGTCCGGTCTCCTCCGTGTCACGGCTGCACATCACCGCGTTCGAGCAGGACATCCACGAGTTCGCCGTCGATGTGCTGGGCCCGGCCGGCCTGCTCGGCCGGGGGTCCGAGGAGGCGGTGCAGCGCGGCAGATGGCTGTACGGGTTCCTGCGCACGCGGGCCTCGACGATCGGTGCGGGCACCGCCGAGATCCAGATGAACACCCTCGCCGAACAGGTGCTCGGGCTGCCCCGCGATCCCGGCATGCCCTCGGTCTGAGGTCCCACCGGGCGACGGCCCCGCCCACGGCGAGGAGGCCGCCGCCCGCCTTCGGCACCGGAGAGACGATTTCGACAGGAGAGACGATGAGGCTCGACACCGACGCCGGACTCGACGCCTTCCGCGCCGAGGTGCGGGCGTTCATCGGCGCCCACGCCCCGGGCACGAGGACCCACGCGGGTGTTCGGGCCCCCGCCGCCGCCCTCGTACCCGAACTGCGGCGCTGGACCGCCCGGTTGTACGAGGCCGGCTATCTCGGCAGGTCGTGGCCGTTCGAGTTCGGCGGTCTCGCCGACCCGCGCCCCGGCCCCGGGTTCGTCGTCGCCGAGGAGCTGGCACGGGCACGGGCCTGGGGGCAGATCGGCGCCGGTGCCCTGGCCTCGGGCGCACTGCTGGCGCACGGTTCGGAGGCACAGCAGCGGCACTTCCTGCCCCGGCTGCGGTCGGGCGCGGATCTGTGGTGCCAGCTGTTCAGCGAGCCCGAGGCGGGCAGCGACCTGGCGGGGCTGCGCACCCGGGCGCGCCGGGACGGCGATCACTTCGTGGTCGACGGGCAGAAGGTGTGGACGACCAACGCCCAGTACGCCGACGTCGGATACCTGCTCGCGCGGACCGGTCCGGCGGCGCGCCGGACCCGGGGCATCACCGCGTTCGCGATGGACATGCGCACCCCGGGGGTGGAGATCCGGCCGCTCAGGGAGATCACCGGCACCGCGGACTTCAACGAGGTGTTCCTGGACGGCGTGCGCATCCCCGCCGACCGGGTGATCGGCGAGGTCGGCGACGGATGGCGGGTGGCCGGCGCCAGCCTGGCCCAGGAGCGGGGTTCGGTCGCCGCGCGCAGTGCCGAACTCCTCGACGACCTCGACGGCCTGCTCGCTCTGGCCGCCCGGCCCGGTCCGGACGGGGAGCCCGCGTTGCGGGACGGCGCCACTCGTGCCCGGCTGGGGCGGCTGGCCGCCCGGGTACATGTCGCCGACCTGATGAGCAAGGCGGTGCAGTCCCGGATGGCGGCCGGCACCGACGAGCCCGCCGACCCCGCGATGGTGAAGATCTTCTACAGCGAGACCAACCTCGAAGCGGTCGCCCTGGGCGTGCAGTTGCAAGGGCTCGACGGCCTCCTGGCCGAGGGCGACGAACGTGCCGTGGCCGGGGGCTACTGGCAGGACGCCCTGCTCTACTCCCGGGCCTACACCATCGCGGGCGGCGCCAACGAGGTGCTGCGCGACACCGTCGCCGAACGGGCCCTGGGGCTGCCCCGGGAACCCCGTCCCTGACCCACCGGAAGACATCACAGCGGCCGAGAGGCGGAAACCGTGCTGAGCGTTGCCGAGTTCGACACCTTGGCCGAGCGGGTCGACAACTGGAAGCGCTGGGGCGCGGACGACCAGCTCGGCACACTCAACTTCATCACCCCCGAGGTCGTCAGGAAGGCGACGGCGTCCGTGGTCACGGGCGAGACCTTCTCCCTGTCCATGTCGCTGTCGCTGGACGGCCCGCAGCAGTCCGGCACGAGCGTGCCGGGACGCATCAACCCGGTCCGCACCATGCTCACGATCAACGCGCCGATGTCCGCGTCCCCGGACTCGGTCGCCTACAGCGACGACATCGTGGTGACGCCCACCCAGGCCGGGACGCACTGGGACGCCCTGTCGCACTGCAGCCATCGCGGTCTCATGTACAACGGCGTGCCGGCGGACTCGGTCGACGCCTCCGGGGCCACCAGACTCGGCATCGAGGCGGCCGGCACCATCGTGTCGCGGGGCATCCTGCTGGACGTGGCCCGGCACCAGGGCGTCGACCGGCTGCCCGGCCGGTTCGCGGTGACGCGCGCGGTCCTGGAGGCCGTGGAGGCGGCCCAGGGGACGCCGGTGGAGGAGGGCGACATCGTCCTCGTACGGACGGGGCAGGTGTCGCACTTCCTCGCGGGTGACGTACCGGCCTACCGCCGTCCGGTACCCGCGCTCGACTACGACGCCCCGCTCTTCCTCCACGAACGCCGTGCGGCGGCGGCCGCGATCGACAACATGCCCATGGAGCTGCTGCCTTCCAACGTCGAGGACGTGATGCTGCCCGTGCACATCCTCTGCCTGGTGATGATGGGCATGATCCAGGGGCAGAACTGGGTCCTCGAAGACCTCGCCGCAGCCTGCGACCGCGACCGCCGCTACACGTTCCTGCTCGACGCGACCCCGGAGCGCTTCCTGCGCAGCACCGGCGGAATGGTGAACCCCGTGGCGATCCGCTGAGGGGGCAAGGGCAGTGCTACGAGGGCTCACTGTGGCCGTCGTAGCACCGCCCTGAGTCCGTCCGCGCCGGACGGCTCTCCTAACTCCCCGTCCACACGGGCTCTCTGCGTTCCACGAAGGCCCGTGCGCCTTCCCTGGCGTCGTCCGAGGCGAACACCGCGTCGGACCACGGCGCCTGCCGCTGCCAGACCTCGTCCTGCGGCCAGTCGGACGCGGCGCCCGCCACCGCCTTCGCACACTGCACCGCGAGGGGCGCGTTCTCGGCTACCCGTGCGGCGAGTTGCAGGGCCGCCTGCAGGGCCTGCCCCTCGGCGACCACGCGGTTGACCAGTCCCAGCCGCTCCGCCCGGCCGGCGTCGACGGGGTCGCCCGTGAGCAGCAGTTCCATCGCCACCGAGCGGGGCAGCCGCTGCGGCAGCCGGATCATTCCGCCGCCGCGGGCGACCAGGCCGCGCCGGACCTCGGGCAGTCCGAACCGCGCCCCCTCGGCGGCCACCACCATGTCGCAGGCCAGGGCGAGTTCGAAGCCGCCGCCGAGCGCCCAGCCCTCAACGGCGGCGATGATCGGTTTCTTCGGGGGTGCCTCGACGAGTCCGCCGAATCCGCGGCCCGGCACGGCGGGCCGCTCCCCCTGCGCGAACCGCTTGAGGTCCATGCCCGCGCAGAAGGTCCCGCCGGCACCGGTCAGCACGGCGACGGACAGCTCCGGTGAGGCGTCCAGGCGGTCGACTGCCTCGGCGACGAGATGTGCGGCCGCCAGGGTCATCGCGTTCTTCTGTGCCGGCCTGTCGAGGGTGATCACGAGGATCCGGTCGTGCCGGTCCACCAGGACCTCGGGTGCGGTGCTCATCGCGGGCCCATCCGCAACGCGCCGTCGAGGCGGACGGTCTCGCCGTTGATGTAGGGGTTGCGCACCAGGGTCAGCGCCAGGTCGGCGTAGTCCTCGGGGTTCCCCAGCCGCCTGGGGTGGGGGATGGTCTCGGCGATGCTCCGGCGGATGTCCTCGCGGAGCCTGGCCAGCATCGGGGTGTCGAAGGTGCCGGGCGCGATGGTGTTGACGCGGATCGCCCAACTGGCCAGGTCGCGGGCCGCCACCAGCGTCATCGCGTGCACCCCGCCCTTGGAGGCCGCATACGAGGTCTGGCCGATCTGTCCCTCGAAGGCGGCGGCGGAGGCGGTGAGCACGATCGCGCCGCGGTCGCCGTCCTCGACGGTGTTGCCCGCCATGGCGGCGGCGGCCAGCCGCAGGACGTTGTAGCTGCCGACGAGGTTGACCTCCAGGACCTGCCGGTAGCTGTCCAGCGTGGCTGGTGCTCCGGACCTGTCGAGGATGCGCAGCCGGTCACCGCCGCGGCCGGCGCAGTGCACGACGGCTCGCAGGTTGCCGCTCTCCTGAGCGGCTTCGAGGGGAGCTCGCAGGCTCGCCTCGTCGGTGATGTCCGCCGGCACGAACCGCACGCCGCCGCCTATCGCGGCGGCGGTCTCGGCGCCGGGCGAGCCGGGCAGGTCGGTGATGACCACCTTGGCTCCCGCGTCGGCGAACGCCGCCGCGGTCGCGGCTCCGAGGCCGGAGGCACCGCCGGTGACGAGTGCGGTGATCGCGTCAAGTCGCATGGTTCTCCTGGAGTCGGGCCGGCCGCGGACCGGCGCGTGGCGGGCGGGACACCCGACGACATCGCGCCCCTTGGCCCCACCCGGACAGCATCGGTACAATCAAATAACTAATTTACCTCAAAGGCTCGCCTCGTCGTAGAAGGGTGCCATGACGAAACAGGCCCGCTCGCTTCCCACCGGGCGCAGCTTGCCCCCGCTCTCGAACTGGCTCCGCCGGGTGCTGGACGTCGAGCCGACCGCGACGGCACTGACCTTCGCGGAGTCGGACTTTCCGTGGTCGTACTTCGCCTGCGCCGCAAGCGAGTTGGACGCGCTGCTGAGTGACCGTCCCACCGCCCGGCGGATCGGCCTCGTCCTGCGCAACAGGCCCGGCCAGCTGGCCGCGCTGCTCGCCACGATCGCGACCGGACGGCAGGTCGTCACCCTCAGCCCGCACGTGGGCGACACCGGACTCGGCGACGACATCCGTACGCTGCGCCCGGACGTGGTCATCGCCGACGACGAGGACTGGGGCCGCGACTCGGTCCGCGCCGCCGCCGAGGACACGCGCGCGATCCCCCTGGTCGTGTCGCCGGAGTCCGGGCTGCGGCCGCACCCGGTCTCCTGGGTGCCCGAACCGCCCGGACTCCCGACGGACGACGTGGCCGTGGTGATGATGACCAGCGGCACCACGGGCAGGCCCAAGCGGGTCTCCCTGAGCTACCCGCAGCTCACCGCCGCCTTCCAGGCCGCCGGCACGGTGCTGGACGACAGCACGGGCCCGCGTCTGCGCCAGGGTTACGTCATCCTGTGGTCGTCCCTCGCCCATATCAGCGGGCTCTACTTCGCGATCGCCCACGCCGTCGACGGACGGTCCGTGGCGCTGCTGGAGCGCTTCCAGGTCGAGGAGTGGGCCCGGTCGGTGCGCCGACACCGGCCCCGTCAGCTGCGGCTGCCGCCCACCGCCATCCGCATGGTGCTGCACGCGGACCTGTCCGCCGACACCTTCAGCAGCGTCCGTGCGATCGGCTCGGGCACCGCGCCCCTGCCGCCGGAGCTGGCGGAGGAGTTCGAGGCGCGCTACGGCGTGCCGATCCTCACCACCTACGGCGCGACCGAGTTCGCCGGCGCCATCGCGGGCTGGTCCCTCGCCGACCACCGACGGTGGGGCGCGGCCAAACGCGGCAGTGTGGGCCGCGCGCATCCCGGCATCGAGTTGCGCGTCGTCGACCGGGCTGCGCAGGAGGAGGTGCGGGCGCCCGGCGCCATCGGCCTCCTGGAGGTCCGCGGCCCGCAACTGCCCACCGGCGGCGGCTGGCTGCGCACCAACGACCTGGCCTCGGTGGACGAGGACGGGTTCCTCTTCATCCACGGCCGCGCGGACGACGCCATCAACCGCGGCGGCTTCAAGATCCCGCCCAGCGTGATCGAGGATGCGCTGCACCAGCACCCGGCCGTGAGCGACGCGACGGCCCTCGGTCGCGCCGACGAACGGCTGGGCGAAGTGCCCGTCGTGGCCGTCACGTTGTGCTCCCAGGCCAGCGAGCGGGAACTGCTGGACCACCTCTCCGCCCGGCTGACGCGCTATCAGATGCCGGTGGAGCTGCGGATCCTGGACCAGTTGCCGCGGACCCCTTCGCTCAAGGTCGACCGCCCCCGCCTCCAGGAGCTCTTCGGCGCCGCGCGTACGCCAGAGGAACAACCGTCCATCTCACCCATGGAGGAGCGAAGTTGACCACGTCGACGGATCGGCCGGACTACGGCCTGCTCACCGACGAGGCCGTCGAGCGCTCGCGCCGCCGCATCGGTGTCCCGCAGCGCCGGCTGCCGCCGCACAACCTGGAGGTGACGGCCGACGGGATACGGCACTTCGCGCTCGGCTACGGCGACGACAACCCCCTGTGGTGCGACCCCGCACACGGTCCGGGCACCCGCTGGAAGGGCACGATCGCACCGCCCAACTTCCTCTACACCATGGGCGAGAACGCGGTGGAGCAGGACGACCGGGCCAAGGCGATCCTCAAGGGCGATCCGTTCGCCGGACTCGGCGCCTACCAGGCGGTCATGGAGTTCGAGTACTACCGGCCCCTGCGGCTCGGTGACCGCTGCTCCTGTCTGCGGACCCAGGTGGGCGTGCAGGTCAAGGCGAGCTCCTTCGGCGGCCGGGCCGCCCATGTGACCAACGACTTCCTGTTCGCCGACGGCGCGGGACAGGTGGTCGCGGTGCAGCGCGGCACCTGGATCCACACCGAGCGGCACTCCAGCAGGAAGCGCGCGGACGACAAGAAGGCCCTCGACTTCCCGCCGTACACCGAGGAGCAGTTGGCCCAGATCGACGCCGCGTACGACGCCGAGACCCGGCGCGGGGCGCGCACCCGCTACTTCGAGGACGTGCACGTCGGAGACGAACTCCAGCCGCGGGTCAAGGGCCCGCTCACCGTGACCGACGTGGTCGTCTGGCATGTCGGCTGGGGCATGCAGCTGACCCCGCCGGGCGCCTTCGCGGTCGCCCGGCGGGTGCGCCGCAAGGCGCCCGGGCTCTACCCGCCCAACGCCAGGAACATCCCGGACACCGTGCAGCGGCTGCACTGGGAGCCCGAACGCGCTCACGAGCTGGGCATCCCCATGAGTTACGACTACGGCGGCATGCGCGAGACCTGGCTGACGCACGCGCTCACCGACTGGATGGGCGACGACGGCTGGCTGTTCCGGCTCCGTTGCGAGCACCGCAGGTTCAACTACGTCGGGGACACCACCTGGGTGCGCGGCACCGTGGTGGACAAGGCGGTGGTCGACGGCCGCAACGAGGTGCACATCGAGATGTCGTGCCACAACCAGCGCGGTGAGGTCTCCACGCCGGGCCGGGCGGTGGTCCTGCTGCCCACCCGGCGGTCACCGGTGCGGCTGCCGGACCCTCCGGCGGACAACCTCGGCGATCTCCTCGACCTGGAGATCGCCCGGTTCGCGGACTGACCGGGGCCGGGGCCGGGCCCGGTCAGCGCAGTGTCCACCTCGGCTTGACGAAGTTCTCGCGCGAGACCTGCGGCTTGCCGAGGGGGTTGCCGATGGTGGTGTAGTGCCAGCCGAGCGCCTGGGCCGTCTCGCGGTCCAGGCCGTGCGTCTCCCAGATCGCGCGCACGGTGCCCTGCACGGCCTCCGGAGGCTTGGCGGCGATGATGCGCGCCAGCTCGTCGGCCCGGCCCCACAGTTCGGCGTAGGGCACCAGCTCGGACACCAGCCCGATCTCCCGGGCGCGGGCGGCCGACATCCGTTCGTCCAGCCCGAGCAGCGCCCAGCGCAGCGCCTCGCCGAGGGGGATGCGGCGGGCCAGCCCGATGGGCTCCAGCGCGGAGGTCATGCCGTAGCTGACATGGGGGTCGAAGAAGGTGGCGTCATCGGCGCCGATCACGATGTCGCAGTCGTTCAGCCAGTAGAAGGCCCCGCCGGCCACCATGCCGTGCACCGCCGCGACGACCGGCTTCCAGACCCTGTTCTGCTTGGGGCTGAGGCCGCGTCCCGGATCCTCCTGGCTCCACACGTTCTCGGCGAGGTGGATCCGGTCGTTCACGTCGGTGCCGGTGCAGAAGGCGCGCTCGCCCGCCGCCCGCAGCACCACCACATGGACGGTGTCGTCGGTGCGCACCCGCTCCCAGAGGTCCCGGAACTCGTCCACCATGGTCTGGTTGAACGCGTTGAGCTTGTCCGGGCGGTTCAGCGTCACGGTGGCGACATGCCCCGCCACCTCGAACAGCACCGTCTCGTAGCGATGCGCGGCACCGCCGGGCTGCTGATCCGACATCGTCGCTCCTCTCCCCCACCGGGTTCCGGGCCCACGGGCTTCTCCGGAGCCGATATCCCAGATAGCTTAATCATTGCACTCAATGAGAGGCCAGTGATCCACCACCGGATCCCCAGGAAGGAACGGCCGATGGTCGACTTCGAACTCTCCGAGGAACAGGCCGCGTTGCGCGGGATATCGCGTGACCTCCTGGCCTCGGACTGCCCGCCGCGCTCCGTCCGGTCGGTCGTCGAGGCGGGAGGGGACGTCGACGACAAGCTGTGGGACCGAGGGGTGCGGATGGGCTGGACGGGGCTGGCCACCCCGGAGACTGCCGGGGGCGCCGGGCAGGGGCTGGTGGAACTCTGCCTGGTCGCCGAGGAACTCGGGCGTGCCGCGGCGCCGGGCCCCTTCGTGGAAACGGCGCTGGCGTCCTGGGCCGCGGCACGCGGCACCGCTCCGCTCGCGTCGGAGCTGGCCGAGGGGCGTCTCAAGGCGGCCTTCGTACACCCGGGTTCCCTCGCCGTACGGCGGGCGGGGCAGTCCCTCGTCCTCTCGGGCCGGGCCACGGCCGTCCATGCCGCCGGCTGCGCCGACCTGCTGCTGGTGGCGGTCACCGGGGAGGAGCCGTACGTGCTGCTGGTGCCGACGTCGGCCGTCCGCACCGAACGGCGCACCACGCTGGACCTGACCCGGTCCTGGTACGACGTCCTGTTCGACGACGTGGCCGTGGCGGGCGAACAGGTACTGGCCACCGACCCCACCGAGGCGCGCCGCTGGGTGGACGCGATGGCGGTCCTGACCGCCGCGGACGCGCTGGGCGCCGGGGAGCGGCTGCTGGAGATGACGGTCGGCCATGTCACCGTACGCGAGCAGTTCGGCCGCCCGTTGGGCAGCTTCCAGGCGGTGAAGCACAAGGCCGCCGACATGCTGATCGCGCTGCGCGGGCTGCGGGCCGCCACCTACTACGCGGCGCTGGCCCATGACGCGGAGCACGAGGACGCGACGGCGGCGGCCTCGGTGGCCAAGGCCTTCGCGAGCGAGAACCTCCCCCATGTCGCCGGAGAGGCGCTGCAGTCGCACGGCGGCATCGGCTTCACCTGGGAGCACGACCTGCACCTGTTTCTGCGGCGGGCGACGGTGGACGCGCTGGTCCACGGCACCGCCGCCCACCATCACGAGCGGGTGCTCGCCCATCTCGAACATACCCGTCTCACCCGGCGAGCCGCTTGAGCAGGGCCATGTCGGCGACCTGCCGGTCGTGAGTGGCCGCGACCGGCGAGGCGTTCAGCCCCGTCACCCCGCTCTCGCGGTAGGCGGCCACCCGTTCCGCCACCACGCCGGGCGGTCCCACCAGGGCCAGTGCGTCGACCAGTTCGGCCGGAACCGCGGCGGCGGCCTCGGCCTTGCGGCCCGTCCGGTACAGCTCCTCGATGGTGGCCGCCTGCCCCTCGAAGCCGTACCGGGCGACGAGCGCGTGGTAGAAGTTCTTCCCCCGCGCCCCCATCCCGCCGACGTACAGGGCGATGTACTCGCTCACCCGCTGCCGGCCCTCCGCCAGTTCCGCCGGGTCCTCGCTGACCAGGAGCTTGACGTCGGCGACGATCCGGAGCGGCGGCAGCCCGTCCGGGCGCCGGGCCCCGCCGGCCTCCAGGGAGGGGCCGAACACCTCCTTGGCGGCCTCGGGGAGATACAGGGTCGGCTGCCAGCCCTCGCACAGCTCGGCCGCCAGTTCCACACTCTTCGGGCCCAGCGCGGCCAGGACGATCGGGATGTCGGGGCGTACCGGGTGGTTGATCAACTTCATGGGCCGGGCCCGCCCGGTGCCGCCGCGCTCGGCCGTCAGCGGCAGCTGGAAGTGCCGGCCCTCGTGCCGCAGGGGTTCGCGCCGCCACACCGTCCGGCAGATCTCGACGACCTCCCGGATCCGGGTCAGCGGTGAGGTGTACGGCAGCCCGTGGAAACCCTCCACCACCTGCGGCCCGGAGGCGCCGAGGCCCAGCTGGAACCGGCCGTCCGACACGAAGTCGAGCCCGGCCGCGGTCATGGCGAGCAGCGCGGGAGTGCGCGAGTAGGCGTTGAGGATGCCCGAGGCGATGCGCATCCGCTGCGTCCGGGCGGCGAGATAGCCGAGCTGGCTCACCGAGTCGAAGGTGTAGGCCTCGGGCAGCACCACCGAGTCCACCCCGGCCGCCTCGAAGTCCCCCAGCCGGCGGGCGGCTTCGGCGAAGCCGCCCGAGTAGCTCATCAGCAGTCCCACATCCATGGGAAACCCTTCTGTCTGTCTGTCGGCCGATGCGGGTCCGGCCAGTGGTCAGGGGCGGACCTCTTCGGCGGCTTCGCCCGGCGCCGCCCGCAGCCGGTCGCGCAGCTCGAACTTGCGGACCTTGCCCGACGGGGCCCTCGGCAGATCGGGCACGACCTCGATGCGCTCCGGGGCCTTCTGGGGGGCGACCCGGTGGCGGGCGAACAGCTCACGAACCTCCTCGACGTCCAGCGTGCCGCCGTCGAGGACCACGAACGCGGCCACCCGCTCCCCGTACCTCGGATCGGGTTCGGCGACCACCGCGGCGTGCCGGACCCGGGGATGGGTGGCGAGGATGTCCTCGACCTCCTTGGAGGCGATGTTCTCCCCGCCCCGGATGATGATGTCCTTGATGCGGTCGGTGATGGTCAGATGCCCGTCCTCGTCGAGCCGTCCGACGTCACCGGTGCGGAACCAGCCGCCCGGCGCGAACGCCGAGGCGTCGTACGCCGGATCGCGGTAGCCGACGAACTGGCTGGGCCCACGGGTCAGCACCTCCCCCTCCGCCCCCGACGGCACCGGACGCAGCTTCTCGTCGACGATCCGCACCTCGTCACCGAAGCGCACCAGGCCGTCGGTGAGCGACCGTTGGCGCGCGGAGGCGTCCAGCGGTGAGGTCGCGCAGCGGGGGTGCTCGGTGCTGCCGTAGGCCCGCGCGACGACGATGCCCGCGTCGTCGGCCCTGGCGACCAGCGCGGGCGGCACGCCCGCGGCGCCGATCTGCACGAACCGCAGGCTGGAGATGTCACGGCCGTGCTCCTCGGCGGCCCTGAGCAGCGCCTCCACGTGCAGTGGTGTGCCGCTGGTGATGGTGCACCGGTACGTCTCGACGAGTTCGACGGCGCGGGCCGGGTGCCAGCGGTCCATGTGCACCGTGTCGGTGCCGCCGACGATGCCGCTGCACGCGGCCAGCAGCCCCGCGACATGCCCCGAGGGCCAGGGGATGAGGCGGGTGTCGTCCGGCCCGGCCTCGTTCATCAGGTCGCCCTTGCGCAGCTCGTGCAGCAGCGTGTTGTGCGTGTGCTGCACGCCCTTGGGGACTCCGGTCGTGCCCGAGGTGTAGATCAGCGCGCAGACGTCGTCGGCGTGCCCGCCCTCGGGCGGCGGCGCCTCCTCCGTCCCGTCGAGGAGGGTGCTCCAGGGGACCGTACCCGGCGCCGTACGCTCGCCGATCATGACGACGTGTTCGAGGACCGGCCCCGCGTCGAGGCCGGCCACCCGTTCGACGAAGTCGATGGAGCGCCAGGCGTCGGGCAGGATCAGGACCTTCGCACCGGCGTCCCGGAGGATGACGCCGACCTCGGCCGCGCCGTAGATGTGGGTGATGGGCAGGACGACCGCACCGGCCAGCCATGCCCCGAAGTACGAGACCACCAGTTCCAGGCGGTTGGGTATCTGTACGGCGACCACGTCACCGGGGCGCACCCCCAGCCGGCGCAGTCCGGCCGCCGCACGTCTGCCGAGTGCGAGCACGTCCGCCAGTGTCACCGTGATCGTCTCCGCCTCCGTGGCGAACACGAAGCGGGTGCCGGGGACGCGCCGGCCGGCGTCCTCCAGGGCCTCGGCCACGGTACGCGAGGAGTAGTGGCCCTCCCGATACCAGCGGTCCCTCAACAGCGCGCGGTCGCGCCGCAGTTGCTCGGGTGTCACGACCGCTGCCGTCCCCTCCGCGGTCGAGGCGGTCGGTGTCCCGCTCATGTCAGTCGGCCAGTTCGAAGACGGTGGCGTTGGCGGTGCCGCCGCCCTCGCACATGGTCTGCAGCCCGAACCGGATGCCCTCGCGGCGCATGTGGTGCAGCAGCCGGGTGGCGAGGATGGCGCCGGACGCGCCGAGCGGGTGTCCCACCGCGATGGCGCCGCCGAGCGGGTTCACCCGGTCGGGGTCGGCCTTCACCTCGGTCTGCCAGGCCAGGGGTACGGGTGCGAAGGCCTCGTTGACCTCGAAGGCGCCGATGTCGTCGATCGTCAGACCCGCCCGGTCGAGGACCTTGCGGGTGGCTGGGATCGGAGCGGTCAGCATCATCACCGGGTCGTCCCCGACCACGGCGCCCGCGCGGATGGTGGCCAGCGGCCGCAGGCCGTGCCGTCGGGCCAGCTCGTCGGTCGTGATGAGCAGCGCGGCGGCCCCGTCGGAGATCTGGGAGGCGTTGCCCGCGTGGATGACGCCGTCCTCCCGGAACGACGGCTTCAGCCGTGCCAGGGTCTCGGGCGAGGTGCCGCGGCGCAGCCCCTCGTCCTGGGTCAGGCCGGGCGCGGCGTCCACGGTGACCAACTGGTCGTCGAAGACGTGTGCGTCGATGGCCGCGGCAGCGAGTTCGTGCGAGCGGGAGGCGTACTCATCGAGCCGCTGCCGGCTCAGGCCCCACTTGGCGGCGATCATCTCCGCACCCGTGCCCTGGTCCAGGCGGTCGGTGCCGTACCGGTCCAGTACGGTCCGGCCGTAGGGAAGTCCGGTCTCGCGGGCGGCCCCGAGCGGGACCCGCGACATGGTCTCGACCCCGCCCGCGACCACCCAGTCGTAGGCGCCCGCGACGACGGCGTGCACCGCCGACTCGATGGCCTGCTGGCTCGATCCGCAGGCCCGGTTGAAGGTGACTCCCGGGATGCTCTCGGGCCAACCGGCCGCGAGGGTCGTGAACCGGGCGACGTTGCTGGACTGGTCGCCCAACTGCGTGACGCAGCCCCACATCACGTCCTCGACGTACTCGGGCGGGACGCCCGTGCGGTCGACCAGCGCGCGCAGGACCACCGCCGACAGGTCCACCGGATGGACCTCGCTCAGTGCGCCGTTGCGCTTCCCGATGGGGGTGCGAACCGCGTCCACGATCACTGCCTGACGTGCCGTCATCTCTCCTCGCTCCCACTTCACAGGTTCCGTCGCCCGGCGGCCGTCGCAC
This sequence comes from Streptomyces sp. NPDC101234, assembly GCF_044767525.1. Classification (NCBI taxonomy): domain Bacteria; kingdom Bacillati; phylum Actinomycetota; class Actinomycetes; order Kitasatosporales; family Streptomycetaceae; genus Streptomyces; species Streptomyces sp. NPDC101234. The sequence continues at coordinate 38,960 of NZ_JBIWOA010000023.1, forward strand.
GGGCACTCGGGTCAGGTGTCCGTGCCGATCTCCGTGCCGATCTCCGTGCCGATCTCCGAGGCGCCCCACCGGGTGAGGGCCTCCGTCAGCGACCGCGCCGGGCGTGCGCGCACCGATCGGCCGCCGCCCAGGGCGGGCCGCCAGCCCGGCCGGCCGTCCGGCGCCGGCACCAGGGCCTGCCGGGCGCTCAAGTGCGGGTGCCCGGCCGCCTCGGCCAGGTTCAGTACGGGCGTCAGGCAGGCGTCCGTGCCCACGGCGGCGTCCGCCCACTCGTCCCGGGTACGCCGGAGCAGGGCCTCGGCGATGTCCCGGCGCAGTTCGGGCCAGCGGGCCGGATCCTCGCGGACGCCGGTCCAGGCGGGGTCGAGTCCGAGCAGTTCGGCCAGTGCGGCGAAGAACGGTGCCTCCAGGGCGCCGATCGCGACATGACCGCCGTCGGCGCAGGGGTAGACGTCGTAGTACGGCGCCCCGGTGTCCAGCCGGTTGGTGCCGGCGACGTCCGACCAGGTGCCGCGGGACCGGTACTCGTGCAGCATGGCGGTGAGGTAGGTCGTGCCGTCCACGATGGCCACGTCGAGCACCCGGCCCACGCCGGTACGCGCGCGTTCGTACAGCGCGGCCAGGACCGACGTCACCAGGTACATGCCGCCCGCGCCGAAGTCCCCGAGCAGGTTGGCGGTCGGCGTGGGCGTCCCGCCGCAACGGGCGGCGTGGTGCAACGCGCCAGTGATCGCTATGTAGTTGATGTCGTGCCCGGCGGTGGGCGCGAGCGGGCCGTACTGTCCCCAGCCGGTCATACGGCCGTAGACCAGTCGCGGGTTGCGGTCGCGGACGTCGTCCGGACCGAGTCCCAGCCGTTCCATGACGCCGGGGCGGAAGCCCTCGATCAGCACGTCGCAGTGGTCGGCGAGCCGCAGCGCCCGCTCGCGGCCCTCGGCCGACTTGACGTCGAGTTCGACGACGGGCCGGTTCTCCACCAGCGCGGGCCGGGCGGCGCCCGGCCGGGCCACGGCCAGCACGTCCGCGCCCAGATCGGCCAGCAGCATGCCGGCGAACGGCCCTGGACCGAGGCCGAGGAACTCCAGGACCCGCAGCCCGTCGAGCGATGGCACCGGTGACATCGGTCCTCCTGCGATGACTCGACGTCATAGGGTATATCAGTTAACGGATTTAGATAATGGCCTGGAGTGCGAAAGGTGTCCGGGCAGCGGCGGACCGGCCTCCGGAACACCCGGGGCGAGAGGCCGAAGCGCAACGCCTCAACGAGAGAGGGGGCACCCGCCGTGCCACCCGGACGGGGCCCCCTCCTCCTCCGCGCGCCCGGCGAAGGGACGCACGCGTGTCGGCTACGAGGCCTCGCCCCCGGGCTTCTCGCTGAACTGGTGCCCGAGGAACGCGCCCGTCCACGCCATCAGGTCGGACGGGACGTAGTAGCCCTGCTCGTCGTTGATCGCATCCCAGTTCACGGCGACGTCCTCGATGCCGGCGATCCCGCCCTCGTGCACATAACCGGGCGTGGAGCCGATGAAGAAACGGGCGAACCGGCCCGCGCCGGCCGCGTAGATCTCTCCGTTGACCGGGCAGTCCTCGTGTGCGAGGTAGGCGACCATGGGAGACACCGCCTCCGAGGTCATGCCCGCCTGCTGGGCGGCCGCGTCGGCGGCGGCCTCGTCCTCGATGCCGCCCATCCGGGTCAGCGCGGCCGGGGCGATCACGTTCACCTTGATGCCGTGGGGCTCGCCGGCCAGCCGCGCGCTGCGGGCCAGGCCGACCACACCGCCCTTGGCCGCGGCGTACGAGAGGTTGTTGTCGAGCCCGAAGAGACCGGCGGAGGTCGTCAGCACGACCCGCCCGTAGCCCTGTTCGACGAAGTGCGGCCAGGCGGCCTTCATGGTGTTGAAGGAGCCCAGCAGATGCACGGCGAGATGACGTTCGAGGTTGTCCAGGTCGACCTCGGGCAGACCGGCCCAGCGGATGATGCCGGCGTTGTTCACGACGATGTCGACCCGGCCGAAGGCGTCCAGGGCGGAGTCGATGATCGCCTTGCCGCCCGCCTCCGTGGAGACGTCGTGGGTGTCGGCGACGGCATCGCCGCCGGCCGCCACGATCGAGTCGACCACCCTCTGCGCGGGGCCGGCGTCCGTGCCCTCGCCCGCCATCGATCCGCCGAGGTCGTTGACCACGACCTTGGCCCCCCGCTCGGCCAGCAGCCGGGCATGGGCACGCCCGATCCCTCGGCCCGCCCCCGTGACGACGGCCACGCGTCCTTCGAAGCTCAACTGGTCCATCGACGACTCCTGTCGTACTGCGCTTGTCCCGTGAAGTGCCGGTGGAGGAGCACCGGCCGCGGATGCGACGAACTGTCATATGCGGTGCGCCCGCCGCCGGGTGGCGGCGGGAGACGCTGCGGCACGAGCCTCGTGCCAGGTGTTGAGGGACTGCCGGAGCCCTGAACCCCGGCAGTCGCCGCCTTCCGTACGAAGGCGGGTGGTCACTCCTCGACGCGGATCGCGAGCGCGGGGCACACGGCCGCCGCGTTGCGCACGTCGTCCGCCAGTTCCGGCCCGGGGGTCTCGTTCAGCAGGACGACGATCCCGTCCTCGTCGCGCTGGTCGAAGACGTCCGGGGCGGCAGCGACACACTGCCCGGCGGCGCAGCACTTCTCTTCGTCGATGACAACCTTCATGGCACTTCTCCTGGTCGGGATTCGTGGGGGTTCAGGGGGTGGACACCGGGGTGTGGAGGCCGTCGACGACCTCCTGGCGCCGCAGCCGCGTCTGCTTGGGCATGTTCCAGCCGAGGACGCCGGTCACGACGCCGTCGCTGGTGTACCGGGCGACGAACCGCCGGGCGGCCACCTCGCCCTCGACGATCTCCACATCGGCGTCGGCGGGAAGCATGCCGTGCACCTGGAGCTTCGCGTCGAACTGGTCGGTCCAGAAGTACGGCACCGGCGCGTACGGCCGGTCGTCACCGAGGATCACCGCGGCGACGGCCCCGGCCTGCTCGGTGGCGTTCGTACGGTTCTCCAGCCGGAGCAGCCGGTCGTAGCCCTCGTGGTGGAAGCGGGCCACGTCGCCGACGGCGTAGATCCCGTCCGCAGCACGGCAACGGGAGTCGCACACCACGCCGTTGTCGAGGGTGAGTCCGCTGTCCGCCAGCCACTGCGTGGCCGGGGCCGCGCCGATCGCGACGACCACGACATCGGCCGGCAGGGTCTCTCCGGTGTTCAGCTCGACTCCGGTGACCCGGCCGTCCTGACCGGTCAGTCCCGCGCAGCCGGCGCCCAGCCGCAGCCGTACGCCGCGCTCGGTGTGCAGGTCGGCCAGCAGCCCGGACACCATCGGGCCGACCTGAAGCGCCATCGGCGCATCGAGCGGGCCGGTCAGGGTGACGTCCAGCCCGAGCGTGCAGGCGGTGGCCGCGATCTCGGATCCGAGCACGCCCTCCCCGACCACGACCAGGCGGGCACCCGGCCGCAGTTCGGCCTTCAGGGCCAGGGCGTCGTCGAGACTGCGCAGCACATGCACGCCGGCCAGCCCGGCCTGCCCGGGCAGGGTGCGGGCGCGTACCCCGGTGGCGATGACGACGGCGTCCGCGGACAGCTCGCGCCCGGACGCCGTCCGCACGGTGCGGGTCGGCACGTCGAGGGCCACCGCTTCCTCACCGAGCACGAAGCCGGCGTCGAGACCCGACAGGACGTCGTCCGTCCTCAGCGTCGCCCGTTCCGCCTCCCACGCGCCGGAGAGGACCTGCTTGGACAGCGGCGGCCGGTCATAGGGCGCATGCGGCTCGTCGCCGATCACGACGACCTCACCTGCGTAACCCTTGCGCCTGACGGCCTCCACGGTGGTGAGTCCGGCCGCGGAGGCGCCCACCACCAGGAGCCGGGCGGGGGCGGTCATGCGCCCACCCCGGCGGCCGTCGGCCGGACGGGCAGCCGTCGGCCGCCGTCCGGGAATCCGTGCTCGATCCTCATACCGTCACTCCGATGCAGCTTCGCGCAGCCGTGCCACGTAACTTATACTTACCGGTCGAAACAATGAATAGGGGTGAAGCGATCCGCGAGGTCACCCGACCCGGAGGAACGCGCGGGCGGCCCGGTCCCCCGCGCCGGGCCGACGCCACCGCGCGGCCCCGGACCCGCTGACGTCACACGAGGTAGCGCCCGCCGTTGGTGCTCAGGGTCTGGCCGGTCACATAGCCGGCCTCCTCCGAGGCGAGGTAGGCCACCGCGTAGGCGACGTCCTCCGGCTGTCCGGCCCGCTTCATCGGCATGTGCGCGGCGGCGGCGTCGATGTCGACGGGACCCTGACGGGCGAGCGGGGTGTCGATGAAGCCCGGCGGGACGTGGTTGACGGTGATGCCCTTGTCCGCGTACTCGATCGCGAGCGCCCGGGTCAGCCCGATCACCCCGCCCTTGGACGCCGCATAGTGGGCCATGGCCGGAGCCCCGGTCTGCGCGGACGAGGACGAGATGTTCACGATCCGCCCCCAGCCCGCCGCCAGCATGTCCGGCACCAGCTCCTTCGTGACCAGGAACGGCCCCTTCAGATTGACACCGATCATCCGGTCCCAGGCATCCTCCGCGATACTCGTGAACGGCTGATAAGCCGTGATCCCCGCGTTGTTGACCAGGATCGTCACCGGCCCCAGCTCCCGCCGGGTCCGGGCGGCAGCCTCGGCGACGGCACCGGCATCGGCCGCATCACCCCCGACCGCGATCGCCGTACCACCCGCCTCCTGAATGGCCGTCGCGGTCTTCTCGGCACCTTCGAGGTTCAGATCCCACACCGCGACCGACGCGCCTCGCGCGGCCAGCACCGTCGCGACGGCCTGCCCGATGCCACGGGCACCGCCGGTGACGACCGCGACTCTTCCTTGCAGTGACATACGTGCTCCTCATGTTGCGTGACGCCTCGCGACGGCCCCTGGCGGGGCCGCGATCGCGTGGCTGATGGTTCTTCCGCGCGGGTTCACCCCGCAGGTCCGTGCCCGCGCGTTCGTCCCCGTAGGTCCGCCCCCACGGGGCCTCCCCGCAGGCCTGTCCCCGCAGGTCTGCCCCCACGGATTCACCCCGTAGATCCGTCCCCGCGGGTTCGTGCGACGCCGTGCGGGGCCCGGCGCGCCGTCAGTCCGCCAGCGCCTTTCGGGCGGCGGTGCGCGCCGCCGTCGCGGCCGGGAAGCCCGCGTAGCCGGCGGCGTGGTAGATGACCTCGGCGAGTTCCTCACGGGTGAGGCCGTTGGTGAGGCCGACGCGGAAGTGGGTCTGCAGTTCGGTCTCGGCGCCGAGCGCGATGAGGATCCCCAGGGTGACCAGGCTGCGGTCGCGCGGGGCGAGTCCCTCACGAGCCCAGAGCGCGCCCCAGACGCTGGTCAGACCGATCTCGACGAGTTCTTCTCCGAGACGCCCGTCCCGCAGGTCGATGTCCCCTTCGGGGAACACGCCCGGCAGCGCGTCTCGCATGGCCCTGAGTCCCGCTTCACGCAGGTCGGTCGGCTCTTCTGCATTCGTGGCCGTCATGTGCGACTCCTGTTGGCACAACGCTGTGTCCGCCCCCCGAGGGAAAGTTAGACCAATCGGTCGGTATAATCAACGTCCACGACGGCATTCGCCTGTCGAGCGGGGCGCCGGACGGCCGCCACGGGCGCACGGCGCGAGATCGACACCATCCAGAGGCCGCCTTCCTGCGACACGGCCATTGATCGAGCCAGGACCCTGCTCTACCCTCGCCTCAATATTCGATCGATCGGTCGAATTAACAAACTCGGGCTCACGCGGGCGGAGCAGCCCACCTGTGCACTGTGGAGGGCAGATGAGCAACACGACGAACACGACGGCATCGGCACCGGAAGGCCAGGCCGACCCGGCCGGCCTGCTGGACGTCGTGGTCATAGGCGCGGGCGTCACCGGTATCTACCAGCTGTACCTGGCCCGCGAGGCGGGCTACTCGGCGAAGCTGCTGGAAGCCGGCAGCGGCGTCGGCGGTGTCTGGTACTGGAACCGCTATCCCGAGGCGCGCTTCGACTCCGAGAGCTACACCTACGGCTACCTCTTCTCCAAGGAGCTGTGGGAGGAGTGGGAGTGGTCGGAGCAGTACGCCGGCCAGCCGGAGATCGAGCGTTACTTCAACTACGTGGTCGACCGCTTCGACCTGCGCCGCGACATCGTCTTCAACGCGAAGGTGGCCTCGGCCGTCTTCGACGAGCAGACCGGCACCTGGACCGTGACGGCCGAGAACGGGACGACGGTCAGGAGCCGGTTCGTCGTCGCCGCCACCGGCAACCTGTCGGTGCCGTTCATCCCCGCCATCAAGGGCCGGGATGACTTCAGGGGCGAGCAGTACCACACCAGCCGCTGGCCCAAGCAGCCCATCGACTTCACCGGCAAGCGCGTGGCGCTCGTCGGGACGGGCTCCAGCGGTGTCCAGGTCGTGCCCGCCATCGCGGACGACGTGGCCTGCCTGACCGTCTACCAGATGAAGGCGGACTGGGTCACCCCGCTCAACAACCGGCCGATCACGGACGAGGAACAGGCCTCCCTGAAGGCCGACTTCGAGCGGATCCGGGACACCCTCAACACCTCCCCCAGCGGCTTCCTGCACGCCATGAACCCGGTGAGCGGTTCCGAGGTCAGCCCCGAGGACCGCCAGGAGTTCTACGAGAAGATCTGGAACAGCCCGGGCTTCACCAAGCTGACCGAGCACTACCGCGACATGACGTACAACCCGGAGATCAACGCCGAGTGGTGCGCGTTCATGGCGGGGAAGATCCGCAGCACCGTCAAGGACCCCGTGACGGCGGAGCACCTGGTCCCCAAGGACGGCGGCTACGGCGCCCGGCGCCCTCCGTTCGGCACCGGCTACTTCGAGGCGTACAACAAGCCGGCCGTCTCCCTGGTCTCCCTCCCCGAGGAGCCCATCGTCCGGTTCACCGAGACGGGCATCGAGACCTCGGAGGGGCTGCGCGAGTACGACATCGTCATCTGGGGCACCGGATACGACTTCGGCACCGGGGCGCTCAACCGGCTGGGAGTGCGCGGACGGCAGGGCCTGGCGCTGGAGGAGTACTGGGCGAACGGCCCGCGCACCTATCTCGGTGTCGCGACGGCGGGTTTCCCCAACTTCTTCTTCCCCGGCGGCCCGCACGGCGCGCTCGGCAACAACCCCCGCTACGCCGGCGACCAGGCGGACTTCACTCACGACGCCATCGTCCACGCGCGCCACCACGGCTATGACGTGATCGAGGTCAAGGCGTCCGCGGAGAAGGAGTGGACCGACCTCATGAACAGCCCCGAGAGCTTCTCCATCTTCCAGAAGGCGAGCTACTTCTACGGGTCCAACATCCCGGGCAAGGCGGTCAGCCAGCTGCTGAACCCCACCGGCCGGTGGAAGCTCCAGGAGCTGATCGGCGAGGTCAAGGAGAACGACTTCAACACCTTCGATCTCTCCAGGACGGGTACCGCGGCCGACGCGTGATCCCGTCACGACGATGCCGGGCCGCCGCCTCCGGGGGCGGCGGCCCGGCATCGGCCCGGTCAGACCTGGTAGCTGGTGGTCCGGCGCAGGAACAGCCACTTCCCGTCGACCCGGCGCAGCGTGTCGACGTAACGGCCGGTGATCTGCACCGCCCAGCCGGACTCGCCGCGCTGGAGGAAGACGACATCGCTCACCGCGGTCGCCTCGCCCTCGCCGGCCGGGGTCACCACCGTGTTGCTCACCATGTGGAGCTGGGGCTGCGTGGGCTCCCACCCCTTGAACGCCTGGCGGATCGCCTCGCGTCCCTCCAGAGGGTCGATGCCCGGCACCTCCAGGACGGCGTCGGGCGTGTACAGGGCCACGATCTCGTCGGTGCGGCCGGCGTCCTGCGCCTGGGTGTGCGCGCCGATGGTGGCACGCACACCGGCGACGGTCTCGGCGTAAGTGGTCTCGCTCATGGATGGCTCCCAGTCCTGACGGTTGCTTGCAGAGCATGGTGTACCTCATTTCGACCGATCAGTCTATTGGAGTGGAGGGAAAAGGTGATCGAGAAGCCGGAAGGCAATGACGGATTTCATTGACCGAGTGGTACAAACTCAATAGCATGACCGCAACAGTCGACAGGGACGTCGACAGAGGAGGCGTTTATCGTGACGAAGCGTTGGAAGCAGCGGCCGCCGGGTTCGACCTGGGGCGACTTCGGTGAGGACGACGAGCTGGGCCGGATCAACCTGCTCACCCCCGAGAAGGTCCTGCAGGGCATACGCGAGGTCGAGCACGGCATCACCTTCAGCCTCAGCCTGCCGCTGGACTATCCCGGCGGGACCTCGCTGAACCAGCGCCGTTACCCGCCCATCCTGCGCCCCACCGAAGACCTCGCCCACAACCAGGACGTCTTCTACAACGTCGTCGCCCGCGAGCAGATCGATCCCTCACTGATCGACGTGTGGTCCGACGACGTGGTGACCCTGTGGCTGCAGTACTCCACCCAGTGGGACTCCCTCGCCCACCAGGGCGCCGAGTTCGACGCCGACGCCGACGGCACCGACGAGCCGGTGTACTACAACGGCTACCGGCCCGGCACCGATCTCGTCGGCCCCCAGGACGACGCCAAGGGCGACGACAGCGGCAGCAAGAGCTTCGCCCGCCACCTCGGCCTCGAACACATGGCGGAGCACGGCGTCCAGGGCCGCGGCGTCCTCATCGACATCGCCCACCACCTCGGCACCGGCTACCAGCCCGTCAGCTTCAAGCAGCTGCAGGACATCATGGCCGCCGACAACGTGACCGTGGAACCGGGCGACATGCTCCTGCTCCACACCGGCTTCGCCACCCAGGTCCTCGCCTGGAACAAGAAGCCCGACCCCGTCGCCATCCACCAGACCGCCGCCTATCTCGACGCCGACGATCCCGACCTGCTCCAGTGGATCGCCGACAGCCAGATCTCGGCACTGATCTCCGACAACTACGCCGTCGAGGGCGTCGGCGTCACCCAGGGCCAGGGCCGCCACACCCTGCTGCCCATCCACCACCTCTGCCTGTTCAAACTCGGCGTCCCGCTCGGCGAGTTGTGGTACCTCAACGACCTCGCCGCCTGGCTGCGCGAACACAACCGCAGCCGCTTCCTCCTCACCGCGCCCCCGCTCAACCTCCCCGGCACACAGGGCAGCCCCCTCACCCCGGTCGCCACCGTCTGACGTCCCGGGCGGCCCCCGCCCACGACGCCGCGATGCCCCAGAACCCGGTTCTGGGGCATCGGTGCGTCCGGGCGGTGCGGGGCAGCGCCCGGACCCCAGGCGATCAGTCGCGCTTCGCCGCCCGGCGCCGCGGGGACGACGCCGGGCCGGATTCCTGCTCGTGATGGATCGGCTCGGGGGTGGCGGTCTCCCGCTTGGCGAGGAACTCGCTCATCCGGTCCTCGAGGTCGTCGAACCCGTAGCCGGGGCTGGCGAAGCCGTGGAAGAGCGTGGCGCAGTACTCGCGCGAGAGGCGGCCGGCGTCCCACTCGCCGGCGGGGTTGATCCACTGGTACGTGTGGTTGTGCATGTTCAGGAACTGCAGGGTGGCGAGCCGGGGATCGAGCCTGCGGAACGACCCGTCCTCCATGGCCGCCACCAGCAACTGCTGGACGACGTCCTCGAACTCACGGCGCTGGTCCAGCAGTCGCGAGCGGTTGGCCCCGTGCAGGTTCCGGTAGTCGTGCTCGTAGACCCAGACATGGTCCAGACGGGCGAGAATGTTCTCCAGGAGCGTCTGGGACAGCATCCGCAGCCGGAGCACCGGATCCTCGTCCAGGGCCGCGATCCGGTGCACGTTGGCGAGCATCGGGCTCATCACCCGGTCCTGGATCTCGACGAGGAGATGTTCCTTCGAGCCGATGTAGTAGTACAGCGCGCCCCGCGCCAGGCCGGCGACATCGCCCACTTCCGCGATCCCGGTGGCGGCGTACCCCTTCTTGGCGAACAGTGCTGCCGCCTTGTCGATGATCTCCTGCCGCTTGATCTCGTAGCCCGGTCCGTGCCCTGGTGGTCTTGCCATGACTCCGCAGTCTAGGTGCTTGGATGCGATGATCGAAGTGCCGTTCCGGATCTTGGATTGCGCGCAAGGTCCGCACGGCACGGAGGCACAGTCGCCAATTCTTTAGACCTATCGGTCTAATCATTGACCGGCGCTTTCTGTGTCACTAGAATTCCCTTAGTCCAATCGGGTGATGTCATACATCACCGCCGGTCCGACCGTGGGGTCCTGCCGATTTCAACCGGGCCGGTTTCGGACTTCTGCAGCAGAGATGCCTCCGGGAGATTTCCCGGAGGCATCTCTGTCTTGCCCCTCGTTTTTCAGACCGCGGCGATACGGCGCAGTGTCTCGGCGATCGTGTCGCGCGAGGGCAGCCACGCGCGCTCCAGGGACGGCGCGTACGGGGCCGGCATCGCGGGCGGGGCGACACGCGTGACGGGAGCGTCCAGGTGCCAGAAGCCCTCGTCCACGGCGAGGGCGGACAGTTCGGCGCCGACGCCGAAGTCCCTTACCGCTTCATGGGCGATGACGAGGCGGTTGGTCTTGGCCAGGGAGGCGAGGACGGTCTCGCGGTCCAGCGGGGCGATCGTGCGCAGGTCGACGACCTCGACGCTGATCCCCTCGGCGGCCAGCAGTTCCGCGGCCGCGAGACAGTCCTGGACCATCCGGGACCAGGAGACCAGCGTGATGTCGGTGCCCTCGCGGACGACCTTGGCCTTGCCCAGCGGGATCAGGTGGTCGGCCGCGGGGCGCGGGCCCTTGAAGCCGTACTGGAGGCGGTTCTCGACGAACACCACGGGGTTGGGGTCCTGGATGGCCGCCCGGAGCAGGCCGTAGGTGTCCGCCGGGGTGGAGGGCATGACCACGGTCAGTCCGGGGATGTGCGCCAGGATGGCTTCGAGGCTCTGGGAGTGCTGGCTGCCCGAGGAGCGGCCCGCGCCGAACTGGGTGCGTACGACCAGGGGCATGGAGGCGCGTCCGCCGGTCATGAAGCGGAGCTTGGCTGCCTGGTTGAGCAGCATGTCGAGGCAGACGCCGATGAAGTCCATGTACATGATCTCGACGACCGGCTTCATACCGGCCATGGCCGCGCCCACCGCCGTACCGAGGATGGCGCTCTCGCTGATCGGGGTGTCCCGGACCCGGCCGGGGAACGCCTGCGCCAGGCCTCGGGTGAGCCCGAAGACGTTGCCGCCCGCGCCGACGTCGATACCGGCCACGAACACCGCTGGATCCGCGGCTAGTTCGTGCTCCAGGGCGAGGCGTACGGCGTCCATCGAGCGGAAGATCTCGGCGTCGGCCGGCAGCGGGGCGGGCTCGGGTATGTAGGCGCGCGGTGCGGAGACGAAGTCCTGGAGGGTCTCGGGGGCGGGCTCGGGCAGGCTCCTCGCCCACTCCACGGCCGCCGTGATCTCCTTGTCGATCTCCTCGTCCACCGCGTCGACCCGGGCCTCGCTCACCCCGGCGGCCGCCAGATGCCGACGGGCCACCAGCAGCGGGTCGCGTTCCTTGGCCTCGGAGACCTCGTCGGCCGTGCGGTAGCGCTGCGGGTCGCCCTCGTAGTGGCCGTGCCAGCGGTAGGTCTCCGCCTCCACCAGGACCGGACCGCCGCCCTGCCGGATCCGCTCGACCACATCGGTCATCATCCCGGCCACGGCCAGCACGTCGTTGCCGTCGATCCGCGCGTATCCGATGCCGTAGCCGGCGGCGCGGGCCGAGAGCGGCGCCCGGTGCTGTTCGGATTCCGGGGAGAACTCGGAGTAGTGGTTGTTCTCGCAGAGGAAGACGACGGGCAGGTCCCATACGGCGGCCAGGTTGACCGCTTCGTGGAACATGCCCTGGGCGACCGCCCCGTCCCCGAAGAACGCCACCACGACATCGCCGGCGGCACGCAGTTTGGCCGCGGTGGCCGCGCCCGCGGCGATGGGCAGGCCCGCGCCGACGATGCCGTTGGCACCGAAGATGCCCAGACCGGGATCGGCGATGTGCATGGAACCGCCGCGGCCGTGGCAGGTGCCGGCGTCCTTGCCCATCAGCTCCGCCATCATCGGGGCCACGTCCAGCCCCTTGGCCAGCACATGCCCGTGCCCGCGATGGGTGGAGGTGATCCCGTCACTGGCACGCAGCGGCCAGCAGGCGCCGACGGCGGAGGCCTCCTGGCCGATCGACAAATGCAGGAATCCCGGGATCTCGGTGGCCTTGTAGAGTTCCGAAGCCCGCTGCTCGAAACGGCGGATGCGGCTCATCCGCCGGTACATTTCCAGGAGTTCATTCGCATGCGTGGATTCCACGCCGCTGATCTGCGGTGCCACAGTCATGTGCGTCCTCGCTACACTCACGCAGGCGATGCGCCGGAACGCACCGCCTCGGCCGTCATTTAATGTACTGGTCGGTCCAGCGAACCGGGGTTCCCGTCGGAGCGCTGCCGCACGAGAAGGGGAGATGCGGATGCCGCGACCGCCAGGACACGGTCCCGACTTCGAGGTCAGACGCCAGAAGATCGTCGACACGGCCGCCGAGCTGTTCGCCCGCCAGGGCTACGCCGCGACCTCCGTCAACGACCTGGGCCGGGCGGTCGGGCTCGCCAAGGGCGCGCTCTACTACTACATCGGCTCGAAGGAAAACCTGCTGATCGAGATCCAGTCGCGGGTGCTGACGCCGCTGCTGAACCGCGCGCGGGAGGTCGCCGGGCTCGACGAGTCCCCGCTGACGCGGCTGCGGCTGCTGTCCGAGTCGCTGCTGACGATCATCTTCCACCGCCTCGACCACATCTGGGTCTACGAGCACGAATACCGCAGCCTCAGCGGAGACGAGCTGGACACCGTGCTGCGGCAGCGCACCGAGTTCGAGCGGCTCGTCGCCGGGATTCTCTCCGAGGCCGCCGGGCAGGACATGATCCGTGCGGTCCAGCCCCGGCTGGCGACCCTGGAGTTCCTCAATCTGCACAATCACACCTACCAATGGGTACGGACCGACGGCTCCTGGGATCCGGCCTTCCTCGCCCGCGAGTACTGCGCCACCCTGTTCCGGGGTTTCGGGGCGGCCGACCATGTCCTGGAGGCCGTCGAGGAACGGGCCGAGGCGTTCAAGCGCGAGCGGCCCGGGCTCCCGCTGGACCCCGAGGCCGTCTGGGGGCCGGTCCCGGTGGCAGGCTGATCCGGTCCGGTGGTATGTGGCACACCACCCTGCCGAAGGCGTGCACCGCCGGGCCTCACGCCCGGCGGACCAGGTCCCTGGCGATGACATTGCGCTGGATCTCGTTCGTGCCCTCGCCGATCTCCAGGATCTTCGCGTCGGCGTAGAAGCGGGAGATCTCCGACTCGCGCATGTACCCGTAGCCGCCGTGGATCTGTACGGCTTCGGAGGCGGCGCGGTTGGCGACCTCGGAGGCGTACAGCTTCGCCATCGCCGACTCCGTGGCGTGCGGGCGGCCCTGGTCGGCGAGCCAGGCGGCGCGGTAGACCATGCACCGGGCGGCCTCGAACTCCGTGCCGATGTCGGCGATCTTGTGCGCCACGGCCTGGAAGGCCGCGAGGGGGCGCCCGAACTGCTCGCGTTCCCTGGCGTGCTGGATCGCGAGCGCGAGCGCCGCCTTGGCCAGCGACATGCTGAGCGCGGCCACGCTGATACGGCCCTTGTCCAGCACGGAGAGGAACTGGCGCAGTCCGCCGCCCTCCTCGCCGATCAGGTGGTCGTCCGGTACGAAGCAGTCGGTGAAGACGAGTTCACGGGTGTCCATCGCGTGCCAGCCGAGCTTCTTCAGCTTGCGGCCCACGGTGTAACCGGGGGTGTCCGTCGGCACATAGAACGTCGCGAACTGCTTGCGGCCCTCGTCGTCCCGCCCGGTCACCGCCAGCAGGGTCACGCCCTGGCTGATGTCCGTGCCGGCGTTGGTGATGAACATCTTGGTGCCGTTGACGACCCAGCCCCCGTCCGCCCGGCGGGCGGTGGTGGCGATGCCGGCCGCGTCGGAGCCGGCGCCGGGCTCGGTCAGGCCGAAGGCGCCGAGGGCCTCGCCCCGCGCGAGCGGCGCCAGCCAGCGGTGCTTCTGCTCCTCGGTGCCGTAGGCGAGCAGCGGCAGGGTGGCGATCGTGGAGTGCGCGTTCCAGGTGGAGGCCACGGACTGGTCGGCCGCGCCCAGTTCCTCCATCACCGCCACGTAGGACACCATGTCGGAGCCGGCGCCGCCGTACTCCTCGGGCACGAGCATGCCCATCAGGCCGAGTTCGCCGAGCTTGGTGAAGATGTGGGTGGGGAACTGTTCGTTCTCCGACCACTCGGCCGCGTGCGGCGTGATCTCGCGAGCGGCGAACTCGCGGACCATCTGCTGCAGCGCCTGCGTCTCTTCAGGCAGGTCGAAATCCATGTCACAGTCCCTTCGGGGTCAGCAGAACCTTGAGATGAGCGGCCCGGTCCCCGGCCAGGTCCGCGAAGACCCCGGCGCCCTCGTCCAGCGCATACCGCCCGGTCAGCAGTGCCGATGCGTCCAGGCGCCCGGTGCTCATCAGGTCGATGACCCGGGGGATGTCGAAGTTGTAGCCGAGGGTGCCGAGCACGGACCGCTCGTAGAAGACGAGTTGTCCCATGTCGATCTCGACGTTGCCGTGGCCGACGCCGGCGAGGACGACCCGGCCGCCGCGCCGGACGGTGGCGACCGCCCGGGCCGCGAGCGAGGCCACTCCGGTCGCGTCGATCACCACGTCCGGACCGATGCGGCCGGTGCGCAGGAACACCTCGCGCCGTACGTCCGTCTCCCGCGGGTCGTAGGCCTCGGTCACGCCGAGGTCCAGGAGTTTCTCCCTGCGTTCCTTCAGCGGCTCGCTCACATAGAGGCCCGCCGCTCCGGCGAGCCGGGCCGCGAGCACGACGGCGAAGCCGATCGGGCCGCCGCCGACCACCAGCACGTTGTCGCCGGGGCCGACGCCCGCCCGGGTCACCGCGTGCAGGCCGACCGCGAGGGGTTCGGCGAGTGCGGCCATCTCGTCGGTGACGTTGTCGGGCAGGCGGGTCAGTCCGGCCAGGGGCACGGTGACGCGGTCGGCGAACGCGCCCGGGGAGGCGAGTCCGACGGAGCCGCTCCTGGGGCAGATGTGGTACTCGCCGCGCACGCACCAGTAGCAGGTGCCGCAGCGCCAGACCGGGTCCGCGGTCACCCGGTCGCCGATCGCGATCCCGGGTACCTCGCTGCCCAGGGCGAGGACGGTTCCGCTGAACTCGTGCCCGAGGGCCAGCGGGGGTTCGGCCCCGGTCAGCGGATGCGGGCCGGTGCGGATCATGTGCGGTCCTTCGAGGAACTCGTGCAGGTCGGTGCCGCACACCCCGCACCAGGAGACCTCGACGACCGCCTCGTGCGGCTTCGGCGGCGGCGGGTCGGACACCTCCTCCAGCCGCAGGTCCCCCGCACCGTGCCAGCGCAGTGCCTTCATGCCTCCCCCTCCTCCTTCGTGTCGTCGTGGTCCGCGTGGCCGCCGAACTTCGCCTTGCCGGGGCCGTGTTCGAGGAAGGAACGGAGTCCGGTGGCCGCGTCGGCCGTGCCGAAGACGCCCGTGAACAGGGACCGTTCCAGCGCGAGGCCGGTGGACACGGCGGTGTCGGCGCCGTGGTCCACGGCCTCCTTGATCGCTTCCAGGGCCGCGGCCGGGCCGTCGGCGAGGGTCCGCGCGTAGGCGAGCGCGGTCGCCAGCACCTGGTCGGCCGGGACGACCTCGTCCACGAGCCCGATCCGCAGGGCCTCCTCGGCCCGGACGTTGCGGCCGGTCATCAGCAGGTTCTTGCTCCGGGCCGGGCCGACCAACCGGGTCAGCCGCTGCGTGCCGCCGGAGCCGGGGATGATGCCGAGCCGTACCTCGGGCTGCCCGAGCACCGCGTCCTCGGCGGCCACCCGGTAGTCGGCGCACAGCGCCAGCTCCAGGCCGCCGCCGAGCGCGTATCCGGTGATCCCCGCGACCACCGGCATCGGCAGCCGGGCGATGTCGTCGAACGTCCGCTGCAGGGCGCGGTTCCAGCCGCGTATCTCCTCGGGCCCCATCGCGGCCAGGGCCTTGATGTCGGCGCCGGCCGCGAAGAGCCGCTCCCCGCCGTGGATCACCACGGCGCGTACGTCACGGGAGTCCGCCAGGTCACGCGCGGCGGCGGCGAGCTCCTGGCGCTGCAGGGAGTCGAACGCGTTCAGCGGCGGATGGGCCAGCCGGAGCACGACGACCGGCCCGTGGACCTCCAGACGGATACGTGACACGGAAAACCCCCTTCTCGGCGGAAACCGCCCCCGCACGACGGTTGTAGGTGGCAGCGGAGCGTCGTAAAGTGCCGCTACCTGTTTTATAGACCAATGGGTACACGAAAACTTTGCAGCGGGCAACCGACCGGTCGGAATATTGCTGGTCACCGAACAAGAGAGTCGCCGGTGGACAATTTCGCGAGCATCCTCGACTACCACTCGGCCCAACGGCCCGAGTCCGTGGCCGTCGTACAGGAGGAACGGCACCTGACGGTGCGCGAACTGCACAGAAGGGTCAATGAACTGGCGGCCGGCCTGACCGCGCTGGGCGTGGGCCGGGGCGACATCGTCGGGCTGCTGCTCTACAACCGGCCGGAGTTCCTGGAGCTGGTGTATGCCGTCAACCGGATCGGCGCGGTCTTCCTGCCGCTGAACTACCGGCTGTCGGAGGACGAGTGGCAGTACATCCTGGACCACTCCCGGGCCAAGGTGATCGTGACCGAGCCGGAGTTCGTCCCGGCGGTGGACCGGATCGCCACCGTGCTGACCGGCCTGGACCACCGTGTCCGGGTGGAGGGCGGGGCCGCCACGCCGGGGTGGACCGGTTACGAGGACCTGCTGGCGCGGCACCGGGGCGCCGTGGTGGCACCCGTCGACGTGGAGCCGGGCGATCTGCAGCGGCTGATGTACACCTCGGGCACGACCTCGCGCCCGAAGGGCGTGTGCATCACCTACGCCAACCTGCAGGCGAAGAACCTCGCGCACATCGTCCACTTCGGGCTGACCGCCGCCGACACCACGCTGGTGTGCGGCCCGCTGTACCACGTGGGCGGGCTGGACATGCCGGCGCTCGGTGTCCTGTACGCCGGCGGAAAGGTCGTGCTCCAGCGGAAGTTCGACGCCGAGGGAGTCCTCGGGGCGATCCAGGAGCAGCGCGTCACCAACCTGTGGCTCGCTCCCGCCATGGTGAACTCCGTGCTGGAGGTGCCGGCCCGGGAGTCGTACGACACCACCTCGGTCCGTTTCGTGCTGGGCGGCGGGGAGAAGACCCCGGAGCCCGTGCTCCGGCGGGTCATGACCGCCTTCCCCAACGCCTGGTTCGCCGACGCCTACGGGCTGACCGAAACCGTCTCCGGCGACACCTTCCTCGACCGCGAGCACTGTCTGTCGAAACTGGGCTCGGTCGGCCGTCCGGTGCCGCACACCCGGGTCCGGATCGTCGACGACACCGGCCGGGAGGCGCCGGCCGGCGAGCTCGGCGAGATCACCCTGCGGGGCCCGAAGGTCTTCGTGGGCTACTGGCGGGACGAGAAGGCGACGGCCGCGGCGCTGAAGGACGGCTGGTTCCACACGGGCGACATCGGGCACGTCGACGAGGACGGTTTCCTCTACATCGACGACCGCAAGAAGGACATGATCGTCTCCGGCGGCGAGAACATCGCCACGCCCGAGGTCGAACGCGTCCTGTACGAGCATCCGGCCGTGCTGGAGGCCGCCGTGGTCGGACTCGCCCACCCCCGCTGGGGAGAGGTGCCGCGCGCCTTCGTGGTCTTCCGCCCGGGTACGAAGGCGGAGGCCGAGGAGCTGAGGGAGTTCTGCCAGGCGCGGCTGGCCAAGTTCAAGGTGCCCGCCCGTTTCGACGTGGTCGACGCACTCCCGCGCACCCCCTCGGGGAAGGTCCTCAAGCGGAACCTGCGCGATCTGCCGACGGAGGTCCAGGCATGACCGATGTGACGAGCGATCTGCGCCTCGACGGAAAGACGGTCTGGGTGACCGGTGCCGGGAAGGGGCTCGGCCGGGCGATGGCCGTGGCCCTCTCCCAGGCCGGAGCGACCCTGGCCGTGACGGCACGCACGGCCGACGACCTGGAACTGCTGGCCGCCGAACTCGCCGTCCACGGGGGCAAGGTCCTGGTGCTGCCCGGCTCCGTGGCCGACTCCGACGCCGTACGCGGCGCGGTCGGCCGGATCACCGAGTGGACGGGCCGGCTCGACGCGGTGATCAACTGCGCCGGCGTCAGCCCCCACTTCACCCGGAGCGAGAAGGTCACGGACGAGGCCTGGCAGCAGGTCATCGACATCAATCTGGCGGGCACCTTCTACTGCTGCCGTGAGGCCGGCAAGGTCATGCTGGAGCAGGGCTCGGGCTCGGTCGTCAACGTCTCCTCGGTGCACGCCGGCGCCGGCTTCGAGCGGATCGCCGCGTACGCCGCCAGCAAGGGCGGGGTCGAGGCGCTCACCAAGTCCCTTGCAGTCGAGTGGGCGGACCGCGGCGTACGGGTCAACGCCCTCGCGCCCGGCTACTTCCGCACCGACCTCAGCTCAGGCCTGCTGGACAGCCGCTGGGGCGAACGCATCGTGGGCGGCACCCCGATGGGCCGGGTCGGCGAGGCCGAGGAACTGGGCGGCGCCGCGGTGTTCCTCGCCTCCGACGCCTCCCGGTACATGACCGGCACCACGGTCACCGTGGACGGCGGCTGGACGGCCTGGTAGCGGAGGAGAAGCCCGCAGGACAACCGCATACGCAGGGCTGAGGGGCGGTCGGTGAACCGTCCCTCAGGCATGCCCGGGTCCGGTGGCCGAACGGGGGCTCCTGCCACGGCTTTCCACTGGCTCGGGCGCTTTTTCTTGACCAACCGATTGATTGTACCGACCGTTGGGTCTACTTTACCGGCAGCCGCACCGCATCGGCTGATTCACCGCGCAACCATTCCCGCGTTCCAGCGCTCCGACGACGTCCCGCTCGGCCTGCTCATCGGCTGACACGGGCGGTCGAAGCCCCGCCGACATGAGCCGCAGTTCGACGTCGGCCCTACACCGACGGACTCCGTGCAAGCCCGCCGGCCCGCCCCGTCCAGGAAACACCAGGCCGTGCCCCAGCCGTGCCCCTCCCGGGTCCGCGGCCACCCGCAACGACCTCCGCTCACCCTCGGAAGGCCTCCCATGTCCCAGACACAGACCACGCCACCCCAGACCCCGGAGAGACACCGCTCCGCCACCCGCAACGGCCTCATCGTGGCCGCCCTGCTGTGGGCGGTTCAGCTGGTGTCGCTCGTCGCCGCCCTGTCCGGCGTGACCCAGGCCGCCATCGCGATCCACTTCCAGACCACCCAGATCGCCTGGTTCACCCTGATGACCCTGCTCACGGGCACGTTCTTCCTGCCCTTCCTGGTCAAGGCGGCGGCCCTGTACGGCAAGCGGCGCGTCCTGCTGATCGCCACCGGCCTGGGCTTCGTCGGAGACCTGGTGGCCGCCATGGCCACCGACTACCGCACCCTGCTGATCGGGCGCGGCATCGCCGGCATCTACACGGCGGCCACCCCGCTCGGCTACGCCATCACCCGCGACGTCTTCCCGCGCCGGTGGGTCGGACTCGCCAACGGCATCATGGCGGGCGGTGTGGGCCTGGTCGCCTTCGGCGGTCCCTTCCTGTCCGGCTGGCTGCTCGATACCCACGGCTTCCGCGGTGTCCTGTGGTTCATGGCCATCAGCACGGCCGTGAGCTTCGCCCTGGTCGCCCTCCTCGTCCCGGAGAGCCCGGTGCGCGAACGGGGCGGCCGGATGGACTGGGCCGGCGGCATCCTCCTCGGCGGCGGGGTCACCCTCATCATCTACGGCGTGGGCGAGGGCTCCGACTGGGGCTGGGGCAGCGGCAGGTTCATCGGCTACATGGCCGGCGCCGTGGTCGCTCTCGTCGCCTTCCTGCTCGTCGAACGCCGGGTCGCCGAGCCGCTGTTCCCGGTGTCCATGACGCGGCGCCGGCCGGTGTGGTCCGCCCTCCTGGCCACCGCGGTGGCGGCCGGTGCGCTCAACGCGGTCGGCGTGGTGATCCAGTTGCTGGTGCTGATGCCGAAGATCCCCCACGTCTCCGACGGACTGGGCTGGACCGGAGAGCACAACGCCATCGTCACGAGCCCGATCAGCGCCATGATCATCGTGGGAGCGGTCGGCACCGGCTCCGTCGCCCGCCGCATGGACAGCCGGATCCTGCTGGCCCTGGGTGTCGCCCTGGCGGTCGTCGGCTACGGCATCGGCACGCAGTACCACTCGACCGCCGGCCAGATCATCTCCTGGGGCGTGGTCGCGGGGCTCGGCACGGGTGTGGTCGTCGCGGTCGTGCCCATCATGGTCATCGAGGTGGTCAGCCCCGAGGAGCAGGCGCTGGCCAACGGCGCCCAGAACCTGGTCCTGGGCGTGGCGCAGATCATCGTCTCCCAGCTGGCCTATGTGGTGATGGCACAGCACGGCATGGTCCTCAAGGGAACCCAGTTCTACCTCGACAAGGGCTTCACCAACGGGATCTGGCTGGTCATCGGCTGCTGCACGCTGGGCGGACTGCTCGTCGCCCTCGTCCCGAAGGCCGAGCGCCTCGACGACGCCGAGGTCGGCCGGGCGGCCTGACCCACCGGGGCTCCCGTATGGCGCGCGGCGATGCGGGAGCCCTGTCGTGATGCCGGCCGGCCGACGGCGATGCGGAGCCCGGTCGTGGATCCCGTCCCGCTGAGTGGGCGGGCGGTGTCCGGTGCGCCGCGGCGGCGATCACACTGCTTGCCGGTACGCAGGAAACGGTTCGGCTCCCTTGTACGGGAGGGCGCTGCCGTGGCGTCGGATCGGGAGGCGGGACAGCATGGCGGGGTCACTCGGCGACAGGGTCGCGTTCATCACCGGTGCCGCCCGCGGGCAGGGCCGGGCGCACGCGGTGCGGCTGGCACGCGAGGGTGTCGATGTCATCGGGGTCGACATCTGCCGGGACATCCCCACCATGGACTATCCCAACGCCTCCCCGGACGACCTCGCCGAGACCGTCCGGCTGGTCGAGCGGCAGGGCCGCAGAATGGTCGGCCTGACCGCGGACGTACGCGACTACCGGAGCCTGAAATCGGCGTTCGACGAGGGCTTCGCCGAGTTCGGGCGGCTGGACTTCATCCTCGCCAACGCGGGCATCGTGCGCTTCGCCGCCGAGGAGGGCGACGAGTTCGTACGGATCTGGCAGGACATCATCGACACGAACCTGACCGGGGTCTTCCACACGGTCCGGGCCGGTCTCCAGGCCATGATCGACGGTGGCCGCGGGGGCTCCGTCGTGATCACGAGTTCGAGCGCCGGTATCAAGGGCACCGGCTCCCCGAACGCGGGCGCCCAGGCCTACACCGCGGCCAAGCGCGGCCTCGTCGGCTATATGCAGACCCTCGCGAACGACCTGGCGCCGCACATGATCAGGGTGAACACCATCCACCCGACGGGCGTCGTCAGCGGCATGACCCAGAACGAGGCGCTGGCGAAGAAGGCCGCGCAGGCCGGCAGCGAGATCTCCCAGATGCAGAACGCGCTGCCCATCGAGATCCTGCAGCCCGAGGACATCGCCAACGCGGTCGCCTGGCTGCTGAGCGACCAGGCGTCCTACGTCACGGGTATCCAGCTTCCGCTGGACGCGGGGTTCTGCGTCCGTTAGGCGTCGGACGGGGGGCGGTAAGGGCTGCCGGCTCAGTAGGCGATCGCGACGTGCAGGGCGCGCTCGCGATCGCCGGCCGTCTCGATCGCCTCGACGATCCGGTCCAGTTCGAAGGTGTGCGTGATGATCGACGCGAGATCGAAGCTGCCGTCGGCCATGATCTGCATGACGTCGAGGACGTCCTCGGGGCGGTAACCGCCCGGGCCGATGATCTCCTGCTCACCGTAGGCGAGCCGGACCAGGTCCACCGGGACCGGCTTCGGGTGCACCGCCACGGCACCGATCCGGGCACCTGGTTTCGCCATCTTCTGGATGGTGCCCAGCAGTTCGTCGGCGCCGGCCGCTTCGACGTAGATGTCGACGTCCGGGAAGGTGCCCAGCAGGGTCGTGACCTCGCCGAAGACCTCGGCCGCCCGCTCCTGGACGTCCTGGCTGAGGGAGTTGCAGGTCTCGAAACCGAGCCCGGCCGCCTTGCCGAGGCGGAGGCCGGCGAGATCCACCACCATGACCTGCTCGACACCGAAGCTCTTCAGGGCCACCGCCGCACCGATCCCGATCGTGCCGGCACCGAACACGACCGCGTTCTCGCCTCGTCGGGGCCGGCAGCGCCGCACGGCACGATGAGCCACGGTGAAGGGTTCGATGAGCCCGGCGACAGGTGTCGGAATGCGCCTGTCCACGGCGAAGACCTGCTCTCCCAGCCGGCAGTCGGGCACGAGGATGTACTCCGAGAATCCGCCGATACACCCCGCCCTGCCCGGGTCCCCCTTCACCAGCAGGGGATACGGGTACACCCGGTCGCCGACGGCCAGTTCGGTCACCTCCGGCCCCACCTCCGCGACCTCGGAGACGACCTCATGCCCGAACTCCTCGCCCGCGAGGATCTGGTGCGCTCCCGGACCGTGCCGGTAGACCGCCACATCGGACCCGCAGATGCCGGCGTGCAGATTGCGCAGGAGTACGTCCCTGGGGCCACAACTCGGCTTCTCGCGCTCGGTGATGACGATATCGAAAGGCCCGTTGTAGATGGCGGACTTCATGTCTCGAGATCCCTTTCTCCGGGTTGTCGAGCGCTGAGCCGCCGAGGGACGATGCCCGGGACGCTCAGTGTCGGCCGCGGTGTCACCGCGCCCGTGAAAGCTACTGCCGGACCCCGTCCGATCAGCCGTCGTATCCCGCTGTGCGGACAGCTTTCTCGATCGTCATCGCGTCGTGCAACTCCGGTTCGGACAGCGGCCGTTGCCGCCGACGCACGGTTCAGCGGCCGCGCCCTGGGCCGACGTCGGCCTGCTCGCGCCGAGCCCGCCCGGTGCCGACCTCTTCCAGGGGCGGACACCGGCCATGAGCCGGCGGCTGCCGTCCAGGATCCGGCGGGCGCGGTCCTCCGGTGAGACTCCCAGCCGCTCCAGGCGGCGCAGCGGGACTTCCGCGCTGACGGTCACCTCCGGTGGGAGGAGCGAGAGGATCTCGGCCAGGGGGAACTCTCCGTCCCCGGGCACGGCCCGGTCGTGTCGGCCCCCGGGGTCTGCACCGCGGAGGAAGACGGACACCGCCGCCGCCCCGATCCCGCCGGCCGCCCCGGTCACCAGCACACGACGTCCGGCGAGCGGTCGATCCATGGGTTCTGCCGTTCGGGTCACGCGCTCTCCTTCGCCGTGGTGCCGGCGGCATGGGGTTCGAAACGGCGTCCACACCGCCGTACCCGTGTGCACGAATACCTGAATTGAGTGCACTCATTCAACCAAGTCATGGGATCGAGGCCGGATTCAGTTCCACTCAGTGGAAACACCGGACCGGGTCAGAGGGCCTCACGGGAAAGGTCGCCTTCGTCAAAGGACCTACGGCCTTGAGGATTCCCGCATGGAGACCCCGGCGTACTTCGACCGCTTCCCGGACTTCGCCCTCGACCGCGCGGCGAGCGGTGTCCTGACCCTGCGGCTGCACAGCGGGGGTGAGCCGGCCGCGCTGAGCGTACGGCTCCACCGCGACTTCCCCCGTGTCCTCAGGGAGATCACCGACGACCGGGACAACCGGGTCCTGGTGCTCACGGGCACCGGCGACCGCTTCATGACCGAGATGGACATGAGGGGCGATCGGCAGGCGTTCAAGCCGCTCCACTGGGACGAAATCTACTGGGAGGGCCGCCAGGTGCTGCGCGCCCTGGTCGATCTCCCGATGCCGGTCGTGGCGGCGATCAACGGGCCGGCCACGATCCACTCGGAGTGGGTCCTGCTCGGTGACATCACGATCGCCTCGGACACCGCGTGCTTCCAGGACTTCCCCCACCTAGCGGGCGAGGTCGTACCCGGCGACGGCGTCCACGTCGTGTGGGAAGAGCTCCTCGGCATCAACCGGGCCCGGTACGCTGCCCTCACCCAGCAGGTGATCCGGGCCGACGAGGCGCTCCGGCTCGGCATGGTCAACGAGGTCGTCCCGCCCGTCGACGTACTCCCCCGGGCGCTGGCGCTGGCCGAGCAGCTTGCGTCGAAGCCACCGCTGCTGCTGCGTCTCACGTCTCTGGCGCTCCGCCAGCGACTCGCCCGGCGGCTGGACGAGGGCGCGACGCTGGGCCTGGCCCTGGAGGGTCTGACCATGGCCGACAAGCCCTACCAGCCGCCCGTCTGAGCACCGCCGGACGGCCCACGGCCCCGGCCGCCGCACGCACATGGTGGAGGCGGCTACACCCCTGGTTGGGGAGTACGCATCCTCGTTCCGGTGAGCCCGGCCCGGGATCGTTGAGATCAGCTGATCACAGCGGCCCCAGTGCTCGTCCGGAAGGGAACCACCATGACATCGACGCTCGCCTCAGAGCCGGAGACGTCGCGTCGGAGCCGGCGGACGGAGACCGAGGCGGCGACGGCGCACCGCTCTCCGGCCGCGCCCGGGCCGCTCGCCTCCTTCGTACGGTTCGTGGTGTGCGGCGGAGGCGTCGGTATCACCTGCGGCCCGGCTGTCACCCTGCTCGCCCAGTCGATGCCCTGGACCCTGGCGAACGCGCTGACCACGGTCGCC
This sequence comes from Streptomyces sp. NPDC101234, assembly GCF_044767525.1. Lineage (NCBI taxonomy): Bacteria > Bacillati > Actinomycetota > Actinomycetes > Kitasatosporales > Streptomycetaceae > Streptomyces > Streptomyces sp. NPDC101234. The sequence continues at coordinate 63,635 of NZ_JBIWOA010000023.1, forward strand.
TCCACCGTCCTGTGCACGGAGCTGCACGCGCGGTTCACCTTCGGGACCGGGCGTCGTGCCGGTGTGCGCCAGCACTGGCAGTCCGCCGGGTCGGCCACCGCCGCCTACGCGGTGACCTCCGCGGCCGTGCTCCTGCTCCACACGGTCCAGCCGTCCGCCGGGGTGATGCGGGAGCAGGCCGTGTACCTCACCGCCTCCGCGCTCGCCGGGATCGGGCGGTTCCTCGTGCTGCGCCTGTTCGTCTTCGCCGGCCGCAAACGCGCTGCCGGGCCCGTGCGGAAGCCCGCTCGGTTCGTCAAGTCCGGTACCCGGCTCCCCGTGCTCTCCCTGGGTCGCCCGGCCGGTTCGAGCGATCCCGCCGGTTCGCCGGCACTCGGTCCGGCGTAGCACACGTGCAGTATGCAAGCGGTCCGACGCACATCGGTGTGCGTCGGACCGCTCGCATGCCGTCCTGCACGGCGCCGGGCCGACGGGCCGTCACTCGTCCCGCACGGCGGCCCACAGGCCGCCGTCGACGACGATGTCGGCGCCGCTGACGAAGCTCGCCCCGTCCGAGAGCAGGAACGCGGCGACCGCGGCGACCTCCTCGCACCGGCCGGTGCGGCCCAACGGCGTGTGCTCGATGAGCTGCCGCACCGACGAGTGCCGCGCCGCCTCCATCCGCGTCTCGGGCGTGTCGAGGGCGCCGGGCGACAGGGAGCAGACGCGGGCGCCCACCGGCCCGAGCCGCACCGCCTCGGCGCGGACGAAACGGTGCACGCCGTAGGTGGCCCACGGATACGCCCACGCCGGATCCTCCACGGCCGGGCCGATCGCATCCCGGATCCTGGTGAGGAAGTCGCCCTCCAGCGGGGTGTCCAGAACGGCCGCGACCTGCGGATCGGGCTCGATGTGAGCGATGAGCGGAGAGACCGAGGCCAGGTACACGAAGGCCGTGCCGGCGACGGCGAGGGGGCGGAGGGCCTCGGCGAGGAGGGCGCCGGAGACGAAGTCGACGCCGAGGATCCGCCGCCAGTCGCCCTCCTCCGGAGGAACGGTCTCGGTGTGCGCGACGGCCCGCAGGGTGCCGAGCCCGTCGGCGCGTTCGGCGAGCCGCGCGAGGTCGTCCCGGTCGGTGACGTCCACTCCCAGCGCCTCTACGACGATGTGCCCGCCGCGCTCCGAGAGGTCCTTGGCCACCGCGGACGCGGCGGCTTCACTGCGGTCGGCGAGCAGCAGCACGTCCACCATGTCCACCAGGCGCCTCGCGCACTCCTCCCCTGTCCCGCGGCCGACGCCGGTGGCGATCCCCACTGTGGTCATGCGTCACTCCTCACCAGAGACACTCGTCACGGCACGAGTGTCTCGCGAGTGCCCCCGGTGCACCGGCATCAGGACGTGCACACGTTCTTCAGCCCGTCGGCCGCGGCGTCGATCTCGCTGGAGTCCGGGTTGGTGTCGCCGTTCAGAATCGCCCGGTTGTAGTCCTTGATCGCCTTGTCGAGGCGGTCCACCGCCTTGTCGACCTTGCCGTCGTCCGTCTTGCTGTTGATCTTGTCGATGTTCTTCTGGATCGTGGTGATGGACTCCTCGGTCCGGGTGGGGTCCTTGGCCGCGTCCGCACCGGCCTTGTTGATGGCCGTGATGCTGTCGGCGATCGTGTCGGCGTTGGAGAGGCAGTCCAGCGAGTCGGTGGGGTCGCAGCCGGTGGCGAGCCCGGCGGTCAGCGCTACGGCGGCCACGGCGGTGGCGAAGGCGGTGCGGTGTCGGCGGCGGATGACGGCCATGGGACGGTCCCTTCCTGATGTCGGCTCAGCTCGGCGACGGAGCCGCGGAGTCTGATCTCTGCCGACAACGATCCCGTCGCTCCCCCGTCCGCCACGAGGGAGCGAGCTACCCGAGCCGAGGTGTAGCCCGCTACACCCGGCAGGATCCCCCTGACCGCGAGCGGAATGCGAAGACGCCGGTCACACCCCAGTGGGCGGAACCGGCGTCCGGTGCGAGGTGGGGCAGTCGTCCCGGCTACCAGGTGACCGGCAGTTCGCGGACACCGAAGGCGAGCGCGTCGGCCGGGCGGAAGTCCAGTTCGTCACGGTCGACCGCGAGGCGCAGCGTGGGGATACGGCGGTAGAGGGTGCCGTAGACCACCTGGAGTTCGATACGGGCGAGTTGCTGGCCGAGGCACTGGTGGATGCCCCAGCCGAAGGCGTGGTGGTGGCGGGAGTCACGGGTGAGGTCGAGCTTCTCCGGCTCGGGGAACGCCTCGGGGTCCCAGTTGCCTGCGGGCAGCGGTACGACGATGCCGTCGCCGTTCTTGATCTGGGCGCCCTCGAACTCGAAGTCCTCGGCGGCTATGCGCCGTTGACCGAACATCGCGATGGTCAGGTAGCGCAGGATCTCCTCGACCGCGGGAGCGGCGTCCTTCGTGTCCTCGATCTCCCGCATCCGCGCCAGTTGTTCGGGGTGTTCAAGAAGCAGGGCGGTGCCCAGCGTGATCATGCTCGCGCTGGTCTCGTGACCGGCGATCAGCAGGATCATGCACAGCAGGGTGGCTTCGGGGAGGGTGATGTCACCGTCCTTGATACGCGCGGCGAAGTCCGAGAGGACGTCGTCGGCGGGCTCTTCCATCTTCTTCCGGAGCAGCCGCGCGAGGTAGCCGCCCAGCGCCTCGCTCGCCCGCCGGTCGTCCTCCGCGGTCTTGTCGCTGCGGGTGGCGACGGACGCGTGCTCCTGGAAGAACTCGTGGTCCTCGTACGGCACTCCGAGCAGCGCGCAGATCATCAGCGAGGGCAGCGGCAGCGACAGGGCGGTGACCAGGTCGGCCGGCTTGGGCCCGGCCAGCATCTTGTCGATGAGGTCGTCGGTGAACCTCTGGATCTCCGGTCGCAGCGCCTCCATGCGGGGCCGGGTGAAGGGGCGCGTCATCATGCGGCGGATCCGGGCGTGGTCGGCGCCGTCGGCGTTGAAGATGGTCAGCGGGTGGTGGTGGGCGTTCTCGGCCATGGCCCGGTTGGGGTACGGGAATCCCGACCGTTTGTCGTCCGAACTCACCCTCGGGTCGGACAGGATGGCGCGCTGTGCGGCATGACCGGTCACGAGCCAGGGGGTGCTGCCGTCCCAGATCCGGCCCCGGGAGACGGGCGCCGTCTCGTTCAGGGCGCGCAGCCCGGGCGGCGGCGCGAAGGGGCACTTGGCGTCGCGGTCGTCCTGGTAGTAGTAGACCTGCTCGTCGGGGGCGAGCGGGGCCTCTGCTTCAGGCATGGGTTCTCCTACGGTGGTGAGTGGGGGGAAGGGGCGGGCTCGGGACGCGCTATTCCTCGATGCGGATGGCGAGGGCCGGACATACGGCTGCCGCGTTGCGGACCTCGTCGGCCAGCTCCGCCGGCGGGTTCTCGTTCAGCAGGACGACGATGCCGTCGTCCTCGCGCTGGTCGAACACGTCCGCGGCGGCGGCCACGCACTGTCCGGCCGCGACACACTTCTCCTCGTCGACGACGACCTTCATGGGATCTCTCCAGTTCGTCCAGCGGGTCGGGGTGGAGGCCCGGCAGACGACGACGACCTCCAGTCGCCTGCCGGGCCGGCTCGGTGTCGAGACACTGCGTCGGCAGGGCTCAGACGAGGTAGCGCCCGCCGTTGGCGCTCAGGCTCTGACCGGTCACATAACCGGCCTCCTCCGAGGCGAGGTAGGCCACCGCGTAGGCGACGTCCTCCGGCTGTCCGGCCCGCTTCATCGGCATGGTGGCCGCGACCGCGTCGACATCGACGGGACCCTCACGCACCAGCGGGGTGTCGATGAAACCGGGCGGGACGTGGTTGACGGTGATGCCCTTGTCCGCGTACTCGATCGCGAGCGCCCGGGTCAGCCCGATCACCCCGCCCTTGGACGCCGCGTAGTGGGCCATGGCCGGAGCCCCGGTCTGCGCGGACGAGGACGAGATGTTGACGATCCGCCCCCAGCCCGCGTCCAGCATGTCCGGCACCAGCTCCTTCGTGACCAGGAACGGCCCCTTCAGATTGACACCGATCATCCGGTCCCAGGCATCCTCGGCGATGCTGGTGAACGGCTGATAAGCCGTGATCCCCGCGTTGTTGACCAGGATCGTCACCGGCCCCAGCTCCCGCCGGGTCCGCGCCGCCGCCTCGGCGACAGCACCGGCATCGGCCGCATCACCCCCGACCGCGATCGCCGTACCACCCGCCTCCTGAATGGCCGTCGCGGTCTTCTCGGCACCTTCGAGGTTCAGATCCCACACCGCGACCGACGCGCCTCGCGCGGCCAGCACCGTCGCGACCGCCTGCCCGATGCCACGGGCACCGCCGGTGACGACCGCGATCTTTCCTTCCAGCGACATACGTGCTCCTGGTTCGCCTGATTCGTTCGGCCGGTTCGGACGCCGCCCGGAACCGCTACTCGCCCAGCGCCTCGCGCGCCGCGGTCCGAGCCGCCACCGCGGCGGGGAAACCGGCGTAGCCGGCGGCGTGGTAGAGGACCTCCGCGATCTCGTCCCTGGTCAGACCGTTGGTGAGGGCGATCCGGACGTGGGTCCGCAGTTCCGTCTCGGCCCGCAGCGCGATCAGCAGGCCCAGCGTGACCAGGCTGCGGTCCCTGGGGCTGAGGCCCTCGCGGCCCCACAGGGCGCCCCAGACACTCGTCAGGCCGATGTCCACCAGTTCCTCGCCGATACGGCCGTCGCGCAGGTCGACGTCCCCCTCCGGGAAGACCCCGGGCAACGCCGCACGCATGGCCTTCCAGCCGGCGGCTCGCAGATCGTCGGGGGTCCCGGACACCTCTTCGGCGGGCTCCCGGACGTCTTTGGGTGTCATACACGACTCCTCTGACACGGCTCTGTGTGGTTCGCCTGAGCGAAAGTTAATTCAATCGGTCGGTACAATCAATGCTTTCGCGGATCCGTCGATCGCCGACCCGGGCGACACCCGACAGCCGCCGAACCCGCACCGCCGAACCCGCACCGGGACGGGACCGACGGCACAGGCGCTTTGCGGTTCGGGCTACTTGAACGTCGTGACGCGCTTGCGGAACTTCCATACGTCGCCCACCCGGACCAGCGTGTCCTCGTAGCTCCCGACGAGCTGTACCGCCCAGCCCTCCTCGCCGCGCGCGAAGAACACCAGGTTGCTGCTGACGGTCACCTCGTCGCCGGGCGGCGAGGTGAGCAGGATGTTGCCGACCATGTGCAGCTGCGGGGCCTGCGGCGCGAAGGCCCCATAGGCCTTGCGGATGGCCTCCCGGCCCTCGAAGGTGCCCTGCCCGACGATCTCGGCGACACCGTCCTCGGTGAAGAGGTCGGGAATGGCATCGGTGTTCCCGGCGTCGACGGCGTGGGCGTAGGCAGCGATGGTGGCCTGCACGCCGGCCAGGGCGGCTTCGGCGGAAATGGTCATCGGTCTTCTCTCCCAGGACGGTTCAGAGGATGGAGTGGCCCAGGGCCTGCGGCCGGACCCGGCGGACGGAGACACGGCGCCACGTCGGACCGCGGCTCGGCGACAGGCACCCGAAGCCATATTTCGACCACTGAGTCTATTGATACACCAGGCGCAGAGGGAGTGGGTATTCGCAATCACCCCTCTTGTTGACCGATCGGTACAATCCCAATGCCATGCCGCCGGGCAGGCACCGGGACCGCCCCGCACCCCGGCCGCCACCGTCCGAACACCGCAGGCGTGACGGGAACAGGCGAGAGGGGTGTCCCCGGGACTTCGGTCCCGGGGACTCTGCACTGCGCCACCGCGCGCACGGCTGATCCGGAGCCCGAGGTCCGCATTCCACCGAATACGCCGAAGGCTGTTCGACGCGGGCTGCGGGAACCTGTTTCAATCAACGCATCGTCACGTCAAGCGGGGAGAGAACCGATGCCACGACCGCCGGGCCACGGACCGGGCTTCGAGGTCAGACGCCAGAAGATCATCGACATCGCGGCGTCGCTGTTCGCGCAGCAGGGGTACGCGGCGACCTCGATCAACGACCTGGGACGTGCGGTCGGGCTCGCCAAGGGCGCGTTGTACTACTACATCGGGTCCAAGGAGAACCTGCTGGTCGAGATCCAGTCCCGGGTGATGGGCCCGCTCCTCGCGCGCGCCCGTCAGATCGCGGCACTCGACGAGGGCCCCCTGGTGCGGCTGCGCCTGCTGTCGGAGTCGCTGCTGACCATCATCTTCCGCAGGCTCGACCACATCTGGGTCTACGAGCACGACTACCGCTCCCTCAACGGCGAGGAGCTCAAGACCCTGCTGGGGCAGCGCTCCGACTTCGAGCAGGTCATCTCGGGGCTGCTCACGGAGGCCATGGAGCAGCATGTCTTCCGTACGATGTCGGCGCGGCTGGCGACCCTGCAGTTCCTGAACCTGCACAACCACACCTACCAATGGGTGAACCCGGAAGGACAGTGGGACGCGGCGTTCCTGTCACAGGAGTACTGCGCGACCCTGTTCCGCGGATTCGGCGCGCCGGACCACGCCCTGCCGAAGATCGAGGAGCTGGCCGAGGCGTTCAAGCGGGACCACCCCGGGCTGCCCCTCGACCCCGAGACGGAGTGGGAGCAGGTCTCCGCCACGGGCTGACGCAACGGCACGCCGAGGCCCTGCGACGTGATCCGCCCGACACCCGCCAGCCGCCCCCTAGCCGACGAGGCTGGGCACGTCCCGCCGGCCCGGCTGTGGGGTCGTCAGGAGTTCCTCGGACACGGCCCGTACCGCTTCGACCACCAGCGGGGCCACGAGTTCCAGTGCGGAGCGGCCGTCCCCGACAACCGATATCGCGCCGAGGGGTCCTTCGGGCCCGCGCAGCGCGAGGCCGACGCAGCCGAGGTCGGGGAAGCACTCCCCCCGGTCGATCGCCAGTCCGTTGCGGCGCCGTACCAGGGCGAGTTCGCGGTGCAGCTGGTCGAGACGGCCGATGCTGTGCGGGGTACGGCGCTCGATCACCTGCGTGTACCGGGCGTCGATGTCCTCCGGGGACAGCCAGGCGAGCATGGCCTTGCCGAGCCCGGTGCAGTGCGCGACCGCCCGGCCGCCGACCTGGGACGGGATGTCCACCGCGGCCCGGCCTCCCACCTTGTCCAGGTAGTAGATCTCCGGCCCGTCGAGCACGGCCAGGTGCACGACCATCCTGGTCCGCACCGCCAGATCGAGGAGATGCGGTGCGGCGGCGGCCCGCAGGGCGCTGTGGCCGATCTCCCGTCCGCCCAGGCCGAGCGCCCGGGTTCCCAGCGTGTACCCGGCCGCTGTGTGCCGCAGCCAGTCCAGCCGGACCAGCTGGTCGAGTATCCGGTGCGTCGTCGAGCGGGGCAGCTGTGTCCGACGGGAGACCGCTTCGAGCGTCAGACGGGTCTGCGGACGTTCGAAGAGATCCATGATCAGCGTCACGCGCTCCATCATCGACGGAGGCAGCGCGTGGCCGTCGGCCTCGGTCGCACGCGCGCTCAGACGAAGGGCAGACGTCATCGTCGGTGCCTCTCTGCTCAAACTGAAATCAATTCTAGTTCGGCGCCGACGCCAAACTACCAACGCCGTCGGCCGCTGAGAAAGACTCGTGCACCGAATTATTGGGGCGGATGGTCTATTAATTCTTAGAATGCAAAAAAGCGTACCGCTCACCGGGAAAGCGGTCCCGGGAGCGGTACGTGGGCTGGTACGTGAGGTGGGTACTCAGCCGCGGACGAGGTCCAGGGCGATGTCCACGATCATGTCCTCCTGCCCGCCGACCAGCCCGCGCCGGCCGACCTCCTCCAGGATGGTGCGGGCGTCGAGTCCGTACCGGTCGGCCGCGGCCTCGGCATGGCGCAGGAAGCTGGAGTAGGCACCGGCGTAGCCGAGGGTGAGGGTCTCCCGGTCGACGCGTACCGGCCGGTCCTGCAGCGGTCGTACGAGATCCTCGGCGGCGTCCTGGAGGGCGTGCAGGTCGCAGTCGTGCTTCCAGCCCAGGAGGTTGGCGACGGCGACGAACGGTTCGATCGGGCAGTTGCCCGCGCCGGCGCCCTGGCCCGCGAGCGACGCGTCGACCCGGGTGACGCCCTCCTCCACCGCCACCACCGAGTTGGCGACTGAGAGGGAGAGGTTCTCGTGGGCGTGGATGCCGATCTGGGTCTCCGGGTCGAGTACGTCCCGGTAGGCGCGGATGCGGTCGCGGACGCCGTCCATGGTGAGGCGGCCGCCGGAGTCGGTGACGTAGACGCAGTGGGCGCCGTAGGACTCCATGAGCTTCGCCTGCCCGGCGAGGGTCTCCGGGGACGCCATGTGGGCCATCATCAGGAAGCCGGCCACGTCCATGCCCAACTCCCGTGCGGTGGCGATGTGCTGGGCCGCCACGTCCGCCTCCGTGCAGTGCGTGGCGATGCGCACCGAGCGGACCCCGAGGGCGTAGGCCCGCTTGAGCTCCGCGATGGTGCCGATGCCGGGCAGCAGCAGGGAGGTGAGCACCGCGCGGTCGATGGCGTCCGCGGCCGCCTCGATCCACTCCCAGTCGGTGTTGCTGCCCGGCCCGTAGTTGAGGCTGCCGCCGGCCAGACCGTCACCGTGGGCGACCTCGATCGCGTCCACGCCCGCCCGGTCGAGAGCCGCGGAGATCTTCGACACGAACTCGGGGGTGATGCGGTGCCGGATGGCGTGCATCCCGTCCCGGAGGGTCACGTCCTGCACGTAGAGCCTGCGGGCGGCGGTCACTTGGTCACCTCGGTGGTCAGTCGCCGGGCGATGCGCTCGGCGACGCGCAGCGCGGCCGAGGTCATGATGTCCAGGTTGCCGGCGTAGGCGGGCAGGTAGTGCGCGGCGCCCTCCACCTCCAGGAAGACCGAGACCTTGGTGGTGGGCAGCTCGGAGACGTCGTCGGGCAGCAGGGTGTGGACCGGGTCCCCGGCCGCGACCGGGGTGAACTGGACCTCCTGCTTGAGCCGGTAGCCGGGCACGTACTCGGCGACGGCGGCCACCATCTCCGCCACCGAGGCACGGATCTCGTCCTGGTCGGCGTCGCCGGTCAGGCAGTACACCGTGTCCCGCATGATGAGCGGCGGCTCGGCGGGGTTGAGGACGATGACGGCCTTGCCCCGGCGGGCACCGCCCACCCGCTCGATGGCACCGGCCGTGGTCTCGGTGAACTCGTCGATGTTGGCACGGGTGCCGGGCCCGGCCGACCTGGACGCGATCGAGGCGACGATCTCGGCGTAGGGCACCGGGGTCACGCGGCTGACCGCGTGGACGATCGGGATGGTGGCCTGGCCTCCGCAGGTGACCAGGTTCAGGTTCTCGACATCGTTGGCGAGGTGCTCGTCCAGGTTGACCGGTGGTACGACGTACGGTCCGAGGGCCGCCGGGGTGAGGTCGACCAGGCGCTTGCCGTACGGGGCGAGCCGCTTGGCGTTCTCGATGTGCGCCTTCGCGGAGGTGGCGTCGAAGACGATGTCGATGTCGTCGAAGCCGTCCATGCGGATCAGGCCGTCCACGCCCTCGTGTGTGATGGGGACCTTCAGCCGGGCGGCGCGCGCCAGCCCGTCCGACTCAGGGTCGATGCCCACCATCGCGGCCATCTCCAGGGTCTCGGACAGGCGCAGCACCTTGATCATCAGGTCGGTGCCGATGTTGCCGGAGCCGATAACGGCCACCTTGGTCTTCGTCATCCGTGTTCCTTGGCTTCCTTGGCTTCCTGGGCTTCGTGGGCTTCGTGGGCTTCGTCGGATTCGCCGGGTTCACCGGCCTTCTCGGGTGCGGGTGAGAAGGTCGCCGTCACCGAGCCCAGACCGGGCATCTCGGCCCGTACGGTGGTGCCCGGCGGTGTGGGGACGAGCGGGCCGAGGGCGCCGGACAGGACGATCTGACCGGCGCGCAGCGGGTCGCCGAACTCCCGGGCGGTGCGGGCGAGCCACAGCAGCGCGGCGAGCGGATCGCCCAGGCAGGCGGCGCCGTCGCCCGCGGAGGCGAGCTCACCGTCGGCGTACAGCCTCATGGTCACGTCCCGGGGGGTGAACTCCGCCAGAGCGACCCGCTCCGGGCCGAGCACGAACAGCCCGCTGGACGCGTTGTCGGCGACCGTGTCGGTGATCGCGATGTCCCAGCCGGCCACCCGGCTGTCGACGATCTCCAGGGCGGCCACGGCGTGTCCGACCGCCGACCGCACCCGTTCGAGGTCGAGGTCGCCGGTGTCGAGATCGGCGGCGAGCACGAACGCGATCTCCGCCTCCACCCGCGGCTGGAGCAGCCGGCCGCTGGGGACGGCCGGCAGGCCGGAGACGTCCATGTCGTCCAGCAGGACACCGAAGTCGGGCCGGTCGACGCCCACCTGGCGCTGCACCGACTCGGACGTCAGGCCGATCTTGCGCCCGACGACCCGTGCCCCGGCGGCGATCCGGTCGCCGACGACGCGTCGCTGGACGGCGTACGCGAGGCTGATGTCCGCCGGTCCGAGCAGGTCCCGTACGGGTGCACAGGGCCGGTGGTCACGGGCCGCCCGGGTCAGTCGCGCGGCGGCCTCCGTCACGGCGGTCTCCCGGTCCGCGACCACCGCCGGTTCCCAAACGTCTGTCATCGCCATCCTCACCTCGTGCCGGCCTTCAGCGTGGGCCGCCGTCCGGCGCGGCCGTTGCGGGTTTTCCGCTCACCGGGACTCGAAGGCACCTCCCTCCCGGCCCGCTCACGGCGCCGTGAGCAGCCGCGCGGCCAGGCGCAGGTCCGCGTTCCCCTGTTCGGTGGGGATCTCCTCGGTCAGCATGGCCACGAACACCCCCCACCAGCTGTAGACGAGCAGCCGGACCCTGCTGCGCGCGGTCACCGGATCCGCCCGGCTCCCGAGCAGCCGCAGGAGTCGCTGCCCCAGTGCGCTCTCCACGATGTCGATCCGGGTCGGGACGACGCTCGTGTACTCCGTGAACGACGACAGCGCCACCGCCGAGGCCAGCAGCCGGCTGCTCAGCAGTTCGCCGCTGAGCGCGACGAGCGTCTCGCCCGCCTCGGTCGCGCGGTCCGCCCCGGGGGTGCCGTCGCGACCGTGGTCGCGGCCGCCCAGGATCCGGTCGATGTGCCACTCCAGCACCGCCAGGAACAGGTACGGCTTGGACGGGAAGTAGCGGTACAGCGTGGCGATCGCGACCCCGGCCTCCTTGGCCACGTCGTGCATCTGGACGTTCGCCAGGCCCTCGCGGGTACCGAGGTCGGAGGCGGCGCGCAGGATGCGGACGCGGCGGGCGGTCTGGCCGCTCGACATCGGTGCGGCGGGCCGCCGTGCCGCCAGGGGTCTCGCCACGTGTTCCGCCCCCTGCGCCGCGAGCTGCCGCGGGCCGGTGCTCAGCCGGCCTCCGGGCGGGTCAGGAAGGCCAGCACCGCGCTCTCCCAGGCGTCCTTCTGCTCGATCATCGCCCAGTGTCCGCAGTCCGGCAGCACATGGAGCTCGGCCCTGGGCATGGTGCGCATCGGCAGCAGCGCGCTCTCCAGCGGGGTGACCCGGTCGTCCCGGCCCCAGGTCAGCAGCGTGGGCGCGGCCACCTTGTGGAGTGCGGCCCAGACGGACTGGTCGGAGTGGGCCTGGGCGGCCTGCAGCGCGGCCATCGCCTGCCGGCCGTAGATCCGGCGGGAGGCCTCCAGGGTGGCCGGATCGGTGGCACTCGTCCAGCGTTCCTCGATCACTTCCGCGGTGAGCAGTGCCGGGTCGTGCACCATCGACCTGAGCCACCGGACGAGGTTGTCGCGGGTGGGGTCCTCGGCGAACTCCACCAGCAGGTTCAGTCCCTCGCTGGGCGCCGGGGACAGGAGGTTGCGGCCCACGCCGCCGACGGTCACGATCCGGCGGAACAGGTCCTTGTGGGCGATCGCGAGTCCGACGGCGACGAAGCCGCCCATGGAGTTGCCGATGACGTCGACGCGGTCGAGACCGAGGCCGTCCAGGAAGCGCAGAACCGCCTTGGGGGCGGCCACCATCGGGTTCTCGGCGGTCGGGTCGCTCACGCCGAAGCCGGGGAACTCCAGCGCCAGGCAGCGGAAGTGCCGGGCGAGCACGGGAAGGTTGCCCCGGTAGTTGCGCCAGCCCGTCACGCCAGGCCCCGACCCGTGCAGCAGGAGCAGCGGGGGGCCGTCGCCCACCTCGTGGTAGCGCAAGGTGCCTTCGTCGGTGCTCAGTTCACGCAGGGTGTCGTCGTAGCTCGGTGTCATGACGGCCACCGTCCCATCGCGGGCGCGGCGGTCGCCGTGTCCCTCCCGATCAGTGGGACGGCCCCGGCATTGGCGGTATCCGGCTGTCTACCGTCGCAGTCGTTCGTGTTGCCGGGGCTCCGACGGTCGCCCCGGACCTGACCAATGTGAGGGGAGGGCCTGATGGGTGTTCGCTCACTCGGGTACCTGCGTCTGGAGTCCAACGACCTCGACAAGTGGAAGGCGTTCGGTGCCGACTTCCTCGGTCTGATGCCCGTCGAGGGCGGTGATTCCGGGTCCCTGTCCTTCAGGATGGACGACTACCCGGCCCGCATCGTGGTCTCTCCCGGGGCCCAGAGCGGGATGACGGCGCTGGGCTTCGAGGTGATCGACGAACGTGAGTTGGCGCGGCTGGTCGCGGACGTCGAGAAGGCGGGCATCAAAGTGACCGCCGGTACCGAGGCCGAGGCGGCGGAGCGGAAGGTCACGGGCTTCGTCAAGTTCAGCGACCCGGGCGGGAACCCGGTCGAGCTGTTCTACGGCACCGTCCTGGACCATGTGCCCGTGCAGACGCCGCTGGTCTCGAAGTTCGTCACCGGTGACATGGGCTTCGGGCACGCGATCGTCTCCGCCGAGGACGCGCGGACCACGTTCGACTTCTATGTGAACGTCCTCGGTTTCATCGAGCGGAACACGATGCGCTCACCCGGTGGCACGACCTGGTTCATGGGGTGCAATCCGCGGCACCACACGCTGGGTGTGACGCCGATGCCCGGTCCCGGGCGGCTGCTGCACTTCATGGTGGAGGCGGCGACCCTGGACGACGTGGGGCGCGCCCTCGACCGGGCCGCCAAGTACGAGGTGCCGATGATGCACTCGCTCGGCAAGCACACCAACGACCACATGGTGTCGTTCTACGTCTGGTCTCCGGAGAACTACGCCGTCGAGTTCGGCTGGAACGGTCTGAAGGTGCCGGAGCCCGTCCCGGTGTACGAGATCACGGACGGGGCGTTCTGGGGCCACCACTTCACGCCGCCGCCGCAGCCGGCCGGCTGAGCCGGTGGACATGGGTGAGCCCCACGGCCGACGGGCCTGGGGCTCACTCGTGTGTGGTGTTCAACGGACGGTGACGGCCCGTTCCGGGCAGGCCGTCTCGCCGTCGCGGGCCGCCGCTTCGAGTTCCTCCGGAACGTCCGTCTCGAAGGGCAGCGCGTAGCCGTCGTCGTCCAGGCGGAAGAGTTGCGGTGCCGCCGCCGCGCATCGGGCGTGCCCGGAGCACGCCGCCTTGTCGATGGTGATCTTCATCTGACAACTCCGTTCTCAGTCTGCCTGGCCATTGCGTGTACTGAATCCGTCCCGACGGCCGAGAGTCGCCGGCCAACTATCGCCGTAGAGCGGCGACCACGAGCGTTCCCGACCCCCGGACATCAAAACTAAGGACACTCTTCTTTCTGAAGAAGGAGACCCCATGGGCCGAGTACAGGGCAAGGCCGTCTTCATCACGGGAGCCGCGCGCGGTCAGGGCCGGGCCCAGGCGGTCCGGCTCGCCGCGGAGGGTGCCGACATCATCGCCGTCGACCTCTGCGAGGACATCGCCACCAACGGCTATCCGCTGGCCACCGAGGAGGACCTCGCGGAAACCGTGGCGAAGGTCGAGAAGCTCGGCCGGCGCATCGTCGCCCGCAAGGCGGATGTACGGGATCCGGCCGCGCTCAGGGCGGCCGTCGCCGAGGGGGTCGCCGAGCTGGGGCGGCTCGACGCCGTCGTCGCCCAGGCCGGTATCTGCCCGCTGGGGCCCGGACAGACCGCGCAGGCCTTTCTCGACGCCGTGACCGTCGACTTCAACGGCGTGGTCCACGCCGTCGACTCGGCGCTCCCCCATCTGCCCGACGGCGCCTCGATCGTCGCCACCGGATCCCTCGCGGGGCTGACCCCGGCCACCACCGACAACCCGGCCAACGGCCCGGGCGGGCTGGGCTATTCACTGGCGAAGCGCCAAGTCGCCGCGTTCGTGCACGACTTGGCGACGGTCCTCGCTCCCCGGCGGATCCGGGTCAACGCGGTGCACCCCACCAACGTCAACACCGACATGCTCAACAGCGACCTGATGTACCGGACGTTCCGCCCCGACCTGGAGCACCCGAGCCGCGAGGACGCCCTGCCGTCCTTCCCCGCGACGACGGGATTCGGTATTCCCTATGTGGAGCCGGAGGACATCGCCGACACCGTGCTCTTCCTCGTCTCCGACGAGTCCCGCTACGTGTCCGGCATGCAGATGCGCGTGGACGCCGCCGGCTATGTGAAGAGGCGTCCCCAACTTCCCACGTTCTGAATGTCTTTCACGGCCGGCCCGGCACGGGGCAGCGACACGTGTGCCTCAGTGCCACCACGGGATCAGCGCGTCGAGGTGGCGGCGCATCCGGTGCCGGGCCAGCGCCGCGTCGCCCTGCTCGATCGCGTCGAGGATCCGCTGGTGGACGTGCCCGACCTCGTCGGCTGCCGCGTCCCCGGGCAGTGGCCGGTCGTTCCCGGAGGCATGCCTGCGGAACAGCTCGGTGATGATGGCGAGGAAGAGCGACAGCACCGGGTTGTCGGCCAGGGCCGCCAGTTCGGTGTGGAACAGGTCGGCCTTGCGGGTGTCGTCGGGCGGGCCCTCCGTGGTCCAGCGGACGGCCTTCCCGAGGCGCTCGGCGACCTCGGGATCTCCAGCGGCGTGGCGGGCGGTCACCCTGGCGACGATGCCGAGTTCGATGGCGTTGCGCACGATCCGCAGGTCGTCGGCGGTGACGCCCTGGTACTCCAGGAAGAGCGCCATCGTGTCGATGCTGGCCTGCGGTTCGGGCTCGGTGACGACCAGCCCGCCGCCGGGACCGCGGCGCGTCCGGGCGACCGAGTGGTACTCCAGGAGCCGTACGGCCTCCCGCAGGACGGCCCGGCTGATCTCGTAGCGGGCCAGCAGTTCCGTCTCCGAACCGAGGACCGTACCGATCCGCCGGCCGCGCGCGGCGATGTCGTCGTGGATGCGGGCGGCCACGACCTCGGCCAGTTTGGCCCGTGATCCCTCGGCGAGTTCGGGCTCGATCACGTTCCCCGGGACACGGGTTCCGCGGCGCACCCGGTGCTTCTCGATCCATGCCGCGACCGACTCCAGGTGGGCGGTCAGCGCGGCCTGCGCGCGGGGGCCGTCGTCGGCGATGACGGCGTCGACGACGGCACGGTGCTCGCGGTGCGAGAACTCCCTGGCCGCCTGTGTCTCCGCCTTGGTGACACGCCGGGAGGTGTGCGCGTAGCGGGCGGTGAGACGGGTGAGTACGTCGATGAAGAGGTGCAGCACGGGGTTGCCGGACAGCCGGCCCAGCACGGGGTGCAGGGGATCCTGCGAGTGGACCGACGGGACGTCCCGGTGCTCGGTTTCGGCGTCGAGTGCGGCCCGGAGCGTGGTGATGCCCTCTTCGGTGATCCGCTCGGCGGCCAGGCCCGCGGCGATCGGTTCGAGGAGCAGGCGGGCCCGGAGCAGGTCGGTCACGCTGGTGCCGACGTATTCGAGGTAGATCACCATGGCCCGGGTGGCCGGTCCCGCGTCGGGCGCGCGGACGATGAGGCCGCCGCCGGGGCCGCGCCGCATCCGGGCGACCTGGTGGTGCTCGACCAGTCGTACCGCCTCGCGGAGCACCGCCCGGCTCACCCCGAGCCGCTCCCGCAGCTCGCCTTCCGAGCCGAGTGACTCGCCGACGGGCCAGCCCTGACGGATGACGCTCGCCTCGATGCGCTGTGCGGTCTGCGCGGCCAGTTTGCCGACCGGGACGTCCGCCTCGCCGTCGGCGGGATCGCGGTCGACGGCAGTCGCCATGGCCGGCTCCTCCCGGGGAACATTGCGGATCCCCAGTCTATTCGTCTCTGTTCGTCACCAGGGCGGAGGACGCGGGAGAGCGGCGGCCGTCGCCGTGTTCGGGGCACTCATTCCCCGGTACGAGGACTACGACGGTCCCGGAGAGCCGTGCCGCCCACGGGTGCGGGCGGCCGGTTCCTCACCACTCCAGCCTGAGCGACTTGATGCCGTACATGTTGCCGTGCTGCCACAGCTCCTGGCCGGGCGCGAGCCGGTAGTCGGGGATGCGCCGGTGCCATTCCTCGACCGCCACGTTGAGTTCGAGACGGGCAAGGTGCGAGCCGAGGCAGCGGTGCGGACCGGAACCGAACGCGATGTGGTTGGTGGCCTTGCGGTGCAGGTCCACCTCGCGCGGGTTCTCGTAGCGGCCGGGGTCGCGGTTGGTGACCGCGAGCGGGAGCATCACCATCTCGCCCGCCCGGACCGGACAGCCGCCGATCTCGACGTCCTGGGTCGCCTTGCGTGCCGGGACGACGAACGAGTAGACGCGCAGGGTCTCTTCGACCCCGGTGGGGATGAGCGAGGGGTCGGCGAGGATCTCGGCGCGCTGTTCCGGGTGGGTGGCGAAGTGGTACAGCGCCCAGCCGATCGAGATCGGCACGGTGTCGAAGCCGGCCTGGAACATCAGGACGCAGAAGGCGTGCATGTCCCGGTCGTTGATCGGCTCTCCGTCGACGGTCCAGGTCATGGCATGGGAGAGCAGGTCGTCACGCGCCGTTTTGCGGCGCAGGGCGATCTGTTCCTCGAAGTAGGCGGACACCTGTCGCATGGCGGCCAGTTGACGGGCGCCGTCCGGGTCCTCGGCGTGCGGGAGGTGCAGCAGTTCCCGGGTCCAGGCGAGGAAGGTGGGCAGGTCCTCCTCGGGCAGGCCCATGAGGCGCATGAAGACCAGGGTCGGGAAGCGGCGGGCGAACTCGTCGAGCACCTCGGCGCCGTCGCGGTCCGCCAGCGCGTCGATCATCTCCGCCGCGATCCGGCGGACTTCCGGTTCCTTGGCGGCCACGGTGCCCGGGGAGAAGTACCGGCCGAGGAGGCGTCGCCACACGCTGTGTGTGGGCGGGTCCAGCATCTCGGGGATCCACAGGAACTTCGGGTCGGGGTCGAGCGCCGTCACCGACTTGTTGGAGAACGTCCGCCAGTCCTGCAGCGCCTGCTGCACGGCCGGGCCGTCCGTGACGACCCAGAATCCGCGCGCGACGGTACTGCGGAACCCGGAGTGGGCGCCCGCCATCTCGTCCCAGCGCTCCTGGTGGCTGAGGACCGGGCCGCCGAGGCGGTTGTCGAAGTCGTAGGCGGGCAGCCCGTCGTAGGTACCGTCGGGCTCGTCGAACGTCGTGCTCATCTCGGCCCCTCTCGAACGAAGAACGCAGAACGAGTATAAATAGTATACTGATTACTACGATCGCGACGAGTACCCGCCGCAGGAAGACAGACAGGCCCCGGCGTGAGGTCGCCGGGGCCTGTCTCCGCTCCGGGGGTTCAGACCTCCTCGGCGACCGGCGCCAGTTTCCGGCTCGCGTCGAAGCCGACCACCTTGGCGAGGGTGCCGCCGAGGATGGCGGCGCGGTCCTCGTCCCCGACTCCCTCGAAGTTCTCCGCCACGCACTCGGCGCTGCTGCGGAAGGTCCCTTCGGCGTGCGGGTAGTCGTTGCCCCACATGACCGTCGAGAGGCCGGTGATGTGGCGGGCCTTCACGGCCGTCGGGTCGTCCGCGAACTGCACATGGATCTGGCGCCGGACGTACTCGGTGGGCTTGAGCGGGTAGGGCCAGCGGTCGTTGACGGCGAACAGCCGCCCCATCGCGGGCTGTTCCTTCGGGGCACGGCTGTCGTCCCAGAAGCCGAGCCACCAGTCGGGGTCCTGGCCGGTGCCGGTCTTCCAGGCCTTGTCCATGTAGCCCATGAAGGAGACCAGCCAGCCGGCCGTGTACTCGATGAGGTTGAAGTGCAGATCGGGGAAGCGCTCGCAGACCCCGCCGCCGACCAGGCTGGCGATGATGCCCTGCGGGCCGGCCACGGCCGAGCCGACCGCGCTGCCCATGGTGCGGCCGGCGACCATGTCGTCGGTCAGGTTGCCCTTGCCCATGTTCATCGCCGTCATCAGGCCCCGGACGGTCAGCGCCGTCTCGGACACCTCTTCCCTGACCCGCACCCCGCCGGTGGCGACATGGATGAACACCGGCATCCCGTGCGCCTGAGCGGCCGCCCAGACCGGGTCGTACTCCCTCGCGTAGTACGGCAGCGGCGGGATCTCCGGCAGGAGGATCGCGCCGAGGCCCAGCCGGGCGCAGCGCTCGATCTCCGCGACGGCCTCGGGGACGTTCGTGAGCGGAATCGCCGCCGTCGGACGCAGCCGGTCCTTGTACGGCAGATACCTCTCGACGAGATAGTCGTTCCAGACGC
Source organism: Streptomyces sp. NPDC101234 (assembly GCF_044767525.1). Taxonomy (NCBI): domain Bacteria; kingdom Bacillati; phylum Actinomycetota; class Actinomycetes; order Kitasatosporales; family Streptomycetaceae; genus Streptomyces; species Streptomyces sp. NPDC101234. The sequence continues at coordinate 82,037 of NZ_JBIWOA010000023.1, forward strand.
GGGCGTGGGCCATGGAGAGTTCGTGGTCGTCGGTGAAGAGGACGAACAGCGAGAGGTTCGGGAACATCACCGAGGCGTCGACGCCGTCGAGGTTCATGTCCCGGATGATGTGGTCCGGATCGCCGTCCGGTGTCTCCCCGCCGATCTGGCGGTACTTGGAGATGGTCCAGCCGTCGAAACCGATGGTGTGCAGTTTCTTGAACTCGGTGTGCCCGCCGTCGACGATCGGCTCGTCGAGGGTGAACTCCTCTTCCCACAAGGCCCGTTCACGCAGTTGGCGGGGAAGCCGGGTCTTGAAGAGATCGACCGGCTCGATGATGTGCGAGTCGCCGGACACGACAAATTCCTTGAACACAGGCGGTACCTCTTTCGAACCTCGTCGTTCGTGGCAGAACCCAACCCGCGAATGATGCGAAGTTAGCTGTACCGGCCGGTCTAGTCAACGATTCAGCATACGGAATGAATACAGGTCCGAAGCTCTGGGAAGCCTGACAAACTGCTGACACGGGAAATTGACATCAGGACTCCCTCCGTCAAAGCAAAATGCGGATACTCAATTGCCATGGCCGGGACCCGCGATCGGCAGCGCGGGACCCGGCCTCGGCGGCCACGCGGGGCCCTAGACGGTCACCGGTTCCGTGGCCGCGGTCCCGGCCAGTTCCTGCTCCTCCGACTTGACCGCACGCAGCAGCACGATCGGCGTGGCGATCTTCCAGACGAAGTACGTGAGCATCGGGACGGTGTTGGCGAGTATCCCGTTCCAGGCCAGCGGACCGGACTTGAAGAGGTAGACGAAGGCGCCCGGGATGAGCAGCACCCCCAGCACCATGCTGAGCCAGCCGTACCAGCGCGGGAAGATCGGACGCTCACGCCGGTCGACGAACGACGCGTACCCGATCGACCAGACCTGCAGCACGAAGATGCAGGCGTTGCCGACCAGCATCAGCCAGAACGTGTCGCTCATCGCGGCCAGCACGTCCGGGGAGTGGATCTCCGGCCGGTAGGCCGCCGCGGACAGGATCGCGAGCGGGAAGAAGAACCCCAGCGGGGCGACGACGCCCGTGGTGAGCTGGATCATGGACAGCAGGCCCCAGCCGCCCTCGACCCGGCGCATCTGAAGGCTCGTCACGACCACGTACGGGTACTCGAAGGGGACGGTGAGCACCATCAGCACGACACACCACAGGATCCCGGTCCGGTGGTCGTGCAGGAACGTGACGATGTCCGCGGGGCTCTTCGTCGGACTCATCGGGGTGAGGATGTCGCCCGCACTGAAGGCGGCGATGAAGCCGACGAGCAGGACGAATCCGCACCACGCCGACATGCGTTCCAGTTTGAGGTAGAGGTCTTTCCGCATCTGCAGCTCCCTTGTTGGCCGACGGCGCCGGACGACGCCGTCTCCTGACGGGCCCGCCGCGTCCCGGCCGACGGGCCCGCCGTACAGCGGCGCCGAGGTCAGATCAGGACGCGCATCGCCTCGGGCAGGTCGAGCCCCATCCGGGCCAGGGCGTTCGCGTGGTAGGCCGTGCCGGGCACATGGATCATGTGCTGGAGTCCGACGTGGGCGTCCCGCCAGTAGCGCTGGATCGGGTTGCCGCGCCGGATGGCGTTGCCGCCGGACCGCGCGAAGATCTCGTCCAGCGCGGACACCGCGCGCCAGGCACAACGGACCTGGTTGCGCCGCACGTTCGCGCGGTCCTCGATCGTCACCGGCCTGCCGGCCTCGACCTGGTCGTACAGCCGGCTGATGCCGTCGATGAGCTGGACCCGGGAGGCGGCGATCTCGGCGGCGGCCTCCCCCGCCGCATAGAGCACATACGGGTCGTCGCGCACCTGGACTCCGGTCACGGCCACCCGGTCGCGCTGCTGGGCGAGATGGACGGCGAGCGCGCCCTCGCAGATGCCGACGACCGCCGCGGTGATGCCGAGCGGGAACATCGACGCGAAGGGCAGCCGGTACAGCGGCTCGGTGAGCCCGACCGCCTCCGCCGCGGCTCCCTCCTGGACCGACTCCTGCCTGATGGCGCGGTGTTCGGGGATGAACGCCTTGTCCACGACGACGTCCTTGCTGCCGGTGCCGGACAGCCCGACCACGTCCCAGGTGCCGTCGATGATCTCGTAGTCCGTGCGGGGCAGCACGACGTGCAGCACGGTGATCGGCATGGCGGGCTTGCCCGTTCCGTCCCCGAGGAGCGCCCCGAGGAAGTCCCAGCGGCAGTGGTCGCTGCCCGAGGAGAACGGCCAGCGGCCACTGAGGACATAACCGCCGTCCACCGGCTCGGCGATGCCGCCCGGCATGTAGGGCGAGGCGATCCAGGTGTCCGGGTCGTCGTCCCACACCTCGTGCGGGAGCCGCGGGTCCATCTGGGCCAGTTCCCACGGGTGGACGCCGACGACCCCGCACACCCAGCCGGCGGCACCGTCGTGCCGGGCCACGGCCATCACCGCCTCCGCGAAGTCCCGGGGATGCGCCGCGAATCCGCCGTACTCCTTGGGCTGCAGCAGCCGTACGACCCCCGCGGAACGCAGCAGTTCGACGGTCCGGTCGCTCAGCCTGCCGAGTGACTCGTTCTCGCCGGCGAGTGCGGCCAGTTCAGGACCCGACTCCTCGACACGGTCGACCACTTCATGCGTCACTCCGCACACCTCCTGGTGACTGGTGCCTCGCACGCACCGCCGCGCCGCCCGCGGCGGGGTGGCCTCAGTGTCGGCGGATCCGACCCGGTTCCGCGGGGCGCTTTCCGCTGACCGGGACAGGTGTGCCGGCACGCGTGACACGGGGTCGCAGCGCGGCGGACGAGCGGCCCCTGAGGGCGGAGAACCAGACGCCGGCGCCGTAGGCGAGGTCGTCGAGACGGCGGGCGATGCCGTAGCGGAGTGGATCGAGGGTGGCCTGATCACGACGGTACTCATATGCGATATCGGCCACGGCGGCGATGGCCGTGGCGCGTCGCACCCGGCCGGAGACCGTGCAGCCGACGGCCGTCAGCGGCCACCAGTGGCGGGTCAGCAGCGCGGAGGTCTGTGCCAGGGTGGCAAGGGCGCCGTTGGCGGTGAGCCGTACGGCGAGCCGGTACGGGTGCCGGGTGCCGTCGAGCTTGCGGGCGATGCGTACCGTGACGACGCCGAGGACGGCCGCGCCGGCCGGGACCGACCAGCGCCGGCCGGCGAACAGTACGGCGGCGAACGCCGTGCTCCACGGGGCGAACACGGCGGGTGCGACGAACTCGGGGTGCCGCTCCGCGAGGGGCTGGGCCCCGGTGCCGTAGACGGCCTTGCGCAGCAGCCAGTCCCGGGTGCGCACGCGATGCTCGTGGGCGGCTTGGACGGCCGGTTCGTAGCGCACCCGCCGTCCCTGCGCCACCAGCCGCCAGCACAGGTCGACGTCCTCCCCCACCCGCATGCTGTCGTCGAACCCCTCCCCCAGCGCGTCGACCCGCGCCACGACACAGGCGGAGGACGCCCAGGAGACCGGGGTGCCGGGGCGTACCAGGGCCGGACGGGAGCCGAGGTCGAGGGACGAGCGGGCGTTCTCGTACCGGGCGATCCAGGTCGGGTCGGCGGCGGGCAGGCCGGTGATCCGGGGTACGACGGCCGCGACCAGGGGGTCCGCGAAGTGCCGGAGCAGGGTGGGGACCGTGTCGGGGTCCAGCACGATGTCGGAGTCGGCGAAGACCACGTAGGGCGTGGTGACGAGCCGGAGTCCGGCGTTGCGCGCGCCCGCGGGACCGGAGTTGGCGGCGAGGGCGACGAGCCGGGCACCGTGCTCGGCGGCGACGGCGGCCACCGCGGCGGGGCGGTGTGACGCGTCGTCGACCACGATCACGGGGTGGCCCGCGCCGATGCTCCGCAGCAGGCGGCCGAGTTGGCGCGGGCGGTCCCGGACCGGTACGACGACCGTGTACCGGGGATCGGCGGGCGCGGGGAGCACTTCGGCGACGGGATGGGCCATGCCGGTGTCGAGCAGCCGGTCCGCGAGGAGCGCGCCCGCCGCGTCACGCACGGCAAGCCGCCGGCCCGCGAACAGCCGACGCGCCCTCGGGGTCAGCCGCAGCAGCCGGGTCGGAAACCCACCGAGGAGAGCCGCCCCACCGTCGACGACCCGGGTGTGCCGGTCGAGTTCGACGACGAAGCCGAGGGGGAGCGTCATCGGCGTCGGCCCTCCCACCCGGGTCGAAGCGTCAGCCGCACCGCCCCTCGCGCCCGGAGGGAGGCGCCATCGGCATGCGCCTTGCGACCATGGGTAAGGCTCATCGGCGTACTCCCGGCTGTCCGAGGGGAGTTGTCGCCGGTGTGCCGGTCCTGGTGGGATCGGTCAGTCGGCCCCTGGTGTCGGCGATCCACGCGGTGATGCGGCGGACCGTGACCGACACCATCGCGTCCAGCGCCCGGCGTCCCTCCTCGGCCGAGGCCCCCGCCGGATCACCGAGCACGCCGGAGGGCGAGACGGCGCGGACGCCACGGGCCGTCAACTCCGGGAGGAGCACGGCCAGTGGGCGTGTGTCACCGGCGACGGCGGCGTCGAGGCGCACCCGCTCCGGTTCCAGGTGCAGCAGCACGGACGTCTCCGCCCGGCCGGCGTGCGCGTCGCCCCCCGGCATGTCGCAGCCGGTCCAGACGGCGTCGTGGCCCTCGGCACGCAGCAGGGCGAGGGCCGTGTCGAGGGTGGCCGTGTTGCCGCCGTGGCCGTTGACGAACACCACACGGCCCGCCCACAGCGACAGCGAGCGCGTCAGTTCCACGAGCACCGCGTGCAGCGCCTCGTGCCCGATCGAGACGGTCCCGGGGAAGTCGGCGTGCTCGCCGCTCGCCCCGTAGGCCACCGGAGGCGCCACCCAGGGCGGGCCGCCGTGCGGGGTGTCCGTGGCGAGGGCGGCGGCCGTCCGCCGTGCGACGGCCCCGGCTACGACGGTGTCGGTGTCCAGCGGCAGGTGCGGGCCGTGCTGCTCGGTGGAACCGACCGGCACCAGCACCAGCGCGCCGGAGGGCAGGGCCGGCCAGACGGCGTCGGCCAGGACTCGCGGCATGGCGTCCCCCGGCATGGTCAGGCGGCCGGTGACTCGGGGGCGGCGGCCGGGACGGCCTGCGGAGCCGCCGGTACGTCCCGGCCGCCCAGGGTCAGCCGGAAGCCGGGAGGGATGACCAGGTCGTCGGGGCGGAGTTCGTGCACGGAGGAGTGCCCGAGGCCCAGGACCGCCGAGTCGAGCCCGCCGCGCAGGATGTCCAGGACGTTCTCGACACCGGCCTGTCCGTTCGCCGCGAGGCCCCAGAGATAGGCGCGGCCGATCAGTACGGCGCGGGCGCCGAGGGCGAGCGCCTTGGCCACGTCGCCGCCGCGGCGGACGCCGCCGTCCAGCAGGACCTCGACCTGGTTCCCGACCGCTTCGGCGATCGCGGGCAGGACCCGGATGGTGGCCGGGGTGGTGTCCAGGTTGTTGCCTCCGTGGTTGGACACGGAGAGGGCGGAGACACCGGCGTCGACCGCGCGCTTGGCGTCGTCCACCCGGGTCACCCCCTTGAGCAGGAAGGGGCCGCCCCACTCGGTGCGCAGCCAGGCGACGTCGTCCCAGGTGGGCGGTGCGGTCTGCATCCACTCGCCGTAGGCGCCGAAGAAGGTGGGGGCGTCGGCGCCGGGGGCGGCGAGGTTGGGCACGGTGAGGTCGGGGAGGCGGCCGGAGCGGGCGTACCGCCACAACCAGCCTGCCCTGGGCAGTACTTGGGGGGCGAACCGCAGCATGGTCCTGAGGTCGAGCCTGTCCGGGATGGCGGGGCTGCCCCAGTCGCGGCCGTGGGAGAAGGACCAGTCGAGGGTGACGATGAGGGCCTTGGCGCCGGCGGCCCGCGCCCGGTCCATACGGCGCACCATGGTCTCGCGAGTGCCGCTCCAGTACAGCTGGAAGAACAGGTCCGGCTGGGCTTTTGCGACCTCCTCCACCGGCTTGCCGGCGAAGGAGCTGAGGCCCATGATGACGCCCCGGCTCGCCGCGGCCCGTGCGACGGCCACCTCTCCGTCCGGGTCCACGGCCTGCACTCCGGTCGGCGAGATGAGCACCGGCAGGGACGTGGGCACACCGAGCACGGTGGTGGACAGGTCGCGTTCCGCGTGATGGCCGACGACCCGTGGTGCGAAGCCCAGTTCGGCGAAGGCCGCGATGTTGTCGTCGATCGTGCGGCCGCGCTCCGAGCCCGCGACGAGGGCGCCGTACACCGAACTCGGCAGCTGTCGCCTGGCCCGGCGCTGCGCCTCGGCGACCGTCTCGAACCAGGGGTTCCTAGCCATGCGCGCCGTCCCGTCCCTTCGGTGTGAGCCGCAGTCCGGCCAGCGGGTCCTCGACGCAGTCGCGCACCGGTGCGGTGGTCCGGTGGGAGTGGTCCCCGGACGGCTTGGGAAGTCCGGCCCCGCCGGCCGGGCGCAGGGTGAGCAGTTTCTCGCCGTGTCCCTGGACGCATTCGGGGTCGGGGCCGTCGAGCGGCAGCCCGGTGAAGAACTTCGCGGCCATGCAGCCGCCCTTGCAGCTGTCGTAGAACGCGCAGGACGTGCAGGCGCCGCCGTGCTGCGGGGTGCGCAGCCGCCGGAACAGCTCGGATGCGCGCCAGACCTCGCAAAAGCCGCCCGGTGCACGGACGTTGCCGGCCAGGAACTCCTCGTGGATGGCGAACGGGCAGGCGTAGACGTCCCCTACCGGGTCGATCAGGCAGACGACCCGGCCGGCACCGCAGAGGTTGAGGCCGGGCAACGGCTCGCCGTAACCGGCCAGATGGAAGAAGGAGTCGCCGGTCAGCACGTTGTCGCCGTGTGCCAGCAGCCAGTCGTACAGCTCCCGTTGCTGTCCGGCCGTGGGGTGCAGTTCGTCCCAGACGTCGGCGCCGCGTCCGGAGGGGCGCAGCCGGGTCAGGCGGAGTTGGGCGCCGAAGCGGTCGGCGAGGGCCTTGAAGTCGTCCAGCTGCGGGATGTTGTGCCGGGTGCAGACCACGGAGATCTTGAAGTTGCGCATACCGGCGGCGGCGAGGTGCTCCAGCGCCCGCAGCGCGGTCGCGTACGAACCGGGGCCGCGCACCGCGTCGTTGACGTCGGCGGTGGCGCCGTCGAGGGAGATCTGGACGTCCACGTAGTCGTTGCCGGCGAGCCGCTCGGCCGTCTCCCGCGTGATCCGCACGCCGTTGGTGGAGAACTTCACACCCACGTGGTGGGCGGTGGCGTAGTCCAGAAGCTCCCAGAAGTCGGCGCGCACGGTGGGCTCGCCGCCGCCGATGTTGACGTAGAAGACCTGCATGGCCTCCAGTTCGTCGATGACGGCCTTGGCCTCGGCCGTGCTCAGCTCGCGGGGGTCACGGCGGCCGGAGCTGGACAGGCAGTGGGCGCAGGCCAGGTTGCAGGCGTAGGTGAGTTCCCAGGTGAGACAGATCGGTGCGTCGAGCCCGTACTCGAACAGGTCGACCAGCCGGGACGAGGTGGACGTGGTGGTCATGAGGTCCTCCCGACGACCATCGACGACCGGACGAGTACGGCGAGGGCCCGGCCGTAGCGGGGCACCTCGTGCTCCCCGAGACCGGCGGCCAGGCAGGCGGCACGCGCCGTGGGCGCCTGACCGAGGCCCTGCACGACGGCGAGGAGCCGACGGTCCTTGAGGAACGAGAGTCTGCGGGTGCCGAAGTGGTACAGCAGCGCACCGAAGGGTTCCGGTCGCACCGAGACCCGCGGATGCAGGTCCCAAGCGCGGTCGAGGTCCATTCCTGTCATGGTGCGGGCCTAGTAGACGCCGCACATGCCGTCGATCGAGACCTCCTCCAGGAGGTCCTCCGCCTCGATCAACGAAACGGTGAGCGCGGTGTCGTCCGCGTCGGGGCCGGTCTCCTCGGCCGGGGCGGCGGGGCGGAGCTCGTTCATGCGGATCTCCTCTCGTCGGACACCGCTGACGCTAGGTGACGTGCGGACCCGGTGCGGGGGCCCGTCCCGGCCACCGGGACTCACCGTCGTACGCACCGGTGGCCGCGCCTTGAATCAAGTGAGAAGCACCATCCGGTCCGCTCGAAAGCGGGCGCCCAGGGCACCGGAACCACGGGTGCACCGGGCGCCCGGCAGGTCAGTCCTTGACCATCGCGAGTGCGGCTTCGGCCTTCCTCCGATAAGTGGCCAGTTTCTCCGAGGGGGCGATCACCTGACGGCTGCGCGGCTTTATCGACACATCGTGTCCCGCTGCCGCCCGTCGGAGCGCGCCGACAGTGGCCTCTTCACGCGGGACATGCGTGAAGGGATCGAAGGAATACCAGCGCATCGCGTTGCGGTGCGTCATCTTGTCGATCTCGGCATCGGTCACGTTGTTCGCCGTGAGCACCTCGTGCAGTTCCTCCGGAGCACTGGGCCACATGGAGTCGCTGTGCGGATAGTCCGCTTCCCAGCAGATGTTGTCGATGCCGATCTCGTGACGGAGCTTCACTCCGATGGGATCGGAGATGAAACAGGTCAGGAAGTGCTCGCGGAAGACCTCGGAAGGCAGCTTGCCGCCGAAGTCCTGGAGCGTCCATGCGGCGTGCATCTCGTAGGTCCGGTCGATCCGTTCCAGGAAGTACGGGATCCAGCCGGTCCCGCCTTCGGACAGTGCGATCTTGATGTTCGGGTACTCCTTGAGCACCCGGGACCAGATCAGGTCCGCGGCGGCCTGGACGAGGTTGATCGGCTGGAGGGTGATCATCACGTCGGGCGGGGCGTCGGCGGCGGTGATCGCGAGACGCCCGGAGGAGCCTATGTGCAGGTTCATGACCGTGCCGCAGTCCGTCAGCGCCCGCCATACCGGGTCCCAGTACTCCGAGTGGAAGCTCGGGTAGCCGAGCGGTACCGGGTTCTCCGGGAAGGTGAGCGAGTGGCAGCCCTTCTCGGCGACGCGGCGGATCTCCTGAGCGCACAGTTCGGCGTCCCAGATGGCCGGCAGTGCCATGGGGATGAAGCGGCCGGGGTGGGCGCCGCACCACTCGTCGATGTGCCAGTCGTTGTAGGCGCGTACCAGCGCGAGGGAGAAGTCGGAGTCCTCGGTGGCGAACATGCGGGCGGAGAAGCCCGGGAAGGAGGGGAAGTTCATCTGGGCCAGCACACCGCCGGCGTTCATGTCGGCGACACGCTCGTCGACGTCGTAGCAGCCGGGCCTGATCTCCTCCAGGCCCTGCGGGTCCATGCCGTACTCCTCCTTGGGGCGCCCGGCCACCGCGTTGAGCGCGGCGTTGCCGACCGAACTGTCCCGGAACTGCCAGACGTCGCTGCCGTCCTCGCGGTGGACCAGACGCGGGGCGTCCTTCTTGTAGCGGTCGGGCAGATGGTGGGCGAACAGGTCGGGCGGTTCGATGATGTGGTCGTCGACGCTGATGAGGATCATGTCGTCGCGGTTCATGGCTGCTCCTTGGGGCTTGGGTCAGTCCGAGGCGGGCAGCGCCTTCGGCGCCTTGATCTGCAACGGCTGTCCGCCGTAGGTCAGATGACCTGTACCGGAGGCGGTGCAGAGGAGTTCGAGGGTGTCGGTGGCGTCGACGTACCGCTTCCCGATCAACGTGTCCGGCGGCTTCTCGTCGGACGGTGCCGGGGGTGCCTCCGTGGAGGGCACCATGGGCACGCCACCGCACTCGATCGGGTCGGTCACCCGCTCCGACGCCCGGATGACGATCACACGGGTGGTGGAGCCGGCAGCGGTGAGCTGGTCACCTGGGCGTGGGGGCAGCGCCATTTCGTGAATCTCCTTCGGATACCGGGGACACCATCGGCACAGCGCCGGCGCGATCACCGAACCGCTCCCCCAGCCGGTCCAGTTCGAAGGACTGGCGGGCGAGCCAGAAGCGCAGGAAATTGGTGAGCGAGTAGCGCAGGAACAGCGCGGCTCCCACCACGGTGGCCGCGATGCCGCCGAGCCCGAGGGCGAGCGCGTCGCCCTGGGCGAGGGAACTGTCCGTGGCGTGGGCGAGCGGAAAGGCGAGGCCGCTGAGGACCAGCCCCGCGGTCATGAGCAGTCCGCCGAGTCGGAGCCAGAGGGTGGTGCGGGCCGCCGCGGGGTCGGGAATCTTCAGTTCGGCGAGCTCGCGGACGAACCGGTCCGCCCGCGAAGCCGGTACGGGTACTGACGTCATGGGGCGCTCCCCAGGTAGTAGGAGGAGAGTTCGGCCTGCAGGGAACTGTCGGGGTGCCCCTGCCACTGGACCCGGCCGCTGACGAGAACGGCGGCATGGTCGGCGATCTTGAGTACGGCGGACGCGAACTGCTCGACGACCAGCACCGCGACGCCCTGCCGGGCGATCTCGGCGACGAGTTCGTAGAGTTCGGCGACGACTATCGGCGCGAGCCCCATGGAGAGTTCGTCGATCAGGAGCACGGCGGGGTCGGTGGCCAGGCCGCGGGCGAGGGCGAGCATCTGCTGCTCGCCTCCGGAGAGGGTGCCTGCCTGCTGGGTGCGGCGGGCGGCGAGGACGGGGAAGCGGCCGTACGCGGTCTCCTCGATCTCCTCCCGACGGCGACCGCGGCCGCAGAAGGTCATCATCAGCAGGTTGTCGCGGACGGAGAGGTTGGGGAAGACGCCGCGGCCCTCCGGGATCAGGCAGACCCCGGCACGGGCGAGGCGGCCCGGGCGGATCCCTTCGGCGTCCCGGCCGCCGATCGACAGCCGCCCGCCGCTGGGGGGATGGAGCCCGGCGGCGACCTTCAGGACGGTGGTCTTGCCCGCGCCGTTGGGGCCCAGGAGCGCCACCACCTGCCCGGCGGCGACCGCCAGGTCCACGCCGGGCAGCACGGTGATGCCGTGGTACGCGGCGCTGACGCCGACGAGTTCCAGCAGCGGTGCGTCGGGCACGGTCATGCCTCCCCCAGATAGGCCGCCAGGACGGTCTCGTCCTGTTGGATCCGAGCCGGCGGTCCACAGGCCACGACACGACCGAGGTCGAGGACGTACACGTCGTCGCAGACGGCCATCACCAGACTCATGTCGTGCTCGACCAGGACGACGGCCATGCCTTCCGCCGCCAGTGCGCGCAGCAGGGCCGCGAAGGCCTCCGTCTCCTCGGCGTCCTGTCCGGCGGCCGGCTCGTCGAGGAGCAGGACACGCGGTTCCTGGACGAGGGCACGGCCGACCTCGACGAGGCGGGCGATACCGGTGGGCAGGGCGTCCGCGGGCGCGTCGGCCGTGCCGGTCAGGCCCAGACGCTCCAGTACGGCGTCCGTCGTACGGGTCGCGTGGCGGAGGTCGGGGCCGAGTTCGGCGGCGACGAGGAGGTTGTCGCGGACGGAGAGCCGGCCGAAGAGTTCGAGATGCTGGAAGGTCCGGGACAGGCCGCGCCGGGCCCGGCGGGCGGGGCCCTCACGGGTGATGTCGCGGCCGTCGAGGAGCACCCGGCCGGTCTGCGGGCGGCGGAGCCCGGAGACGGTGTCGAACAGAGTACTTTTTCCAGCCCCGTTGGGGCCGATCAGGCCGGTGACCCGCCCGGCCGCGGCGGCCAGCGACACCCCGTCCAGGGCGCGGCGGCCACCGAAGGCGACGGTGATCTCGTCAACTCGCAGCAGCGGTGGCACGGCTCAGCACCTCCCCGTCCTCGGGCCGCCACGGGCGGCGTACGCCCCACCACTCGGGCGGGATGTCGGCGGGGGCGGCTTCACGTGCGGTGGCGCGGCCGCGCAGGGCCAGGGCCACCAGTACGGCGGTGGCGAACGCCGGCCAGCCGCCTCCTGGGAGGAACACCGCGAGCGCCCAGCACACGGCGAGCGCGCCGAGCAGTGCGGGCAGCAGCAGCCGGTCGCGGCCGAGCGGTGCCCAGTCGGCCCGCAGCCGTGCGATCACACCGCTCGGGCTGTGCGCGAAGCCCATGCCCGCGAGGGCGATGAGAAGGGCGGACAGGTTCTGTGCCCAGGTGCCGAGCCCGTCCAGCAGTTGCGTGGGCACGACGTACGCCAGTCCGGTGAACAGGCCGGTGCCGACCGAGCCGAGGCCGCCGACGACCGCGATCAGGAAGACGGGCAGTCCGGCGACGAGGTTGAACTGGTCGGCGGTGACGGTCTGCAGCTGCATGCCGTAGAGCGCGCCGCCGAGCCCCGCGATGCCCGCGGAGAGGGCGAAGACCGCGACCTTGGCGACCAGCAGGCGGCCGCCGAGCGTGGCGTAGGCGGCCTCGCTGTCGCGCAGGGCGATCAGTCGCCGCCCGAAGCGACCGCGGCGCAGAGCGGCCACACCGAACGAGGTGACGGCCAGGCCGACGGCGGCGAGGACGAGCAGTTCGGCCGGAGAGGTGAGGTGCAGGCCGAACAGGTCCGGGCCGGTCACGGAGACCGAGCCCTGGTCGAAGAGGGCGATGCGCACGCCCAGGACGTCGAAGGCGGGCAGGGTGAAGATCCACCGGTCGAGGACGGTGGCGAAGGCGACGGTGCCGAGGGCCAGGTAGATACCCGAAAGGCGCAGCGCGGGCAGCGCGACCAGGGCGCCGACGGTCGCGGCGACGAGGACGGCGACCGGGAGCGCCCACAGCTCGCCGTGCGCGCCGAGGTGCCCCCACACGACCGCGCCGATTCCGGCGATGGAGAGCTGGCAGAGGGAGACCTGACCGGCGTATCCGGCGAGCGGCACATAGGACAGGGCGATCACGCCGAGCGAGAAGAGCGTGCCGTACGAGATGACCTGGTCCTCGGTGAGCACGCTGACCAGGACCGGCGCGAGGGCCAGGACGGAGCCCGCGAGGACCAGGCTGCCGCGCCTGCCCGGTAGCGGGACGCGGACCACCGTACGGTCGCGGCCGCGCAGTCGGCGGTGCGGGAAGGCGAGCAGGGCCAGGAAGAGCAGCAGGGCGGGGGCGGCCAGGCGCAGGCCGGGGAGATAGTCGTTCTGCGGGAGGTAGCCCGCGAGGTAGGCCTCCAGGAGGCCGACGACGACCGCGCCGAGGAAGGTGAGGGGCAGGCTGCGCAGTCGTCCGAAGACGGCGGCGGTGTAGGCGCTGACGATGAGCAGGGAGAGCTGCTGGGCGTCGAGCGCGACGGTGGGGGCGATGAGGATGCCGCCGACGGCGGCGAGCTGGATGCCGAGCACCCAGGCCAGCCGGCCGGCGCGCAGCGGGTCGGCGCCGGTCAGCCCGGCGAGGGCGCGGTCGTCGACGGAGGCACGCATCTCCGTGCCGGCCCGGGTGTGGTGGAGCAGGAGCCACAGGCCGACGGCGATGGCCGACGCGGTCGCCATGGTGATCGCCTGGTGCCAGGTGACGACGGCCGGTCCGAGGTGGACGGCCGGCTCACCGGCGAAGAACGGGGTGAGCGGGCGGGGTGTGTTCGGGTCCCAGACCCAACGGGCGAGCGCGATGCAGCCGGCGAGCAACGCGACCGTCATGACCAGGCGTTCGGCCTCTCCCAGGGCTTGTACGGGGCGCATCAGGACGCGTTCGACGAAGAGTCCGAAGGCGGGCGCCAGGACGAGGAGCACGACGGTCAGCGCGACCGGTACCGGCCAGCCCCAGCCGACGGCCAGCTGCCAGTAGGCGAAGGCCGCGAGCATTCCGGCCGCGCCGTGGGCGAAGTTGAAGACCCCGGCCGTGGTGTGGGTGAGCACCAGGCCGCTACCGATCACGGCGTAGATGGCGGCGGTGCTCAGGCCGACCACCGTGAAGGCCAGGAACTGATCCATGGATTGGAAACTAGCTTCTCACTAGAGGAGAATCAACCATTCGCACAAGGGGAGGTTCCTTCACGCCGGTCCGGGGGCACACCGGTCCACGGCGCACACCGGCCGCAACTCCGGCGAGCTGCGGCGTTGACGGCGGCAACCACACGTGGAAGCGTGATACTCGATTTCGAGAATCACATTCTCATCCAGTTGCCATGGAGGCCCCTTGAGTGCCACCGACGACCTGATCGAGATCCAGCAGCTCCTCGCCCGGTACGCGGTCGCCATGACCCGTGGTGACGTGGACCGGGTGCTGGGCGTCTTCACCCCGGACGGCAGCTACAGCGCGTTCGGCGACACCTACCCGCTGGACGAGTTCCCGGCGCTGATCGCCGCCGCTCCCAAAGGCCTCTTCCTGGTCGGCACACCGGAGGTCGAGCTCGACGGCGACACCGCCACCGGCACCCAGCCGCTGTGCTTCGTCGAGCACTCCGAACACCGGATGCGCATCGGCTACTACAACGACACCTACGCCCGCACCCCGGACGGCTGGCGGCTGCACACCCGGGCGATGACCTTCATCCGCCGCAGCGGCGCCCACGACTCGGGCCGCCCGCACGCCTTCGACCGCACCCGGTCATGAGGACCGACGCGTTCCGGCGGGGTCTGCGCGCCTGGCTGGACGACAACGATCTGACGCCACCGCCCCATGACTCCCTCGATGCCCAGGTCACTCAACTGGCGCGGGTGCGCGAGGCGTTGTGGGAGGCGGACTGGATGCGGTACGGCTGGCCGCGTGCGGTGGGCGGCCTCGGCGGGAGCGGCACGCTGCGCGCGGTACTCGGCGAGGAGGTCGCCTCGCGGGCCCTGGCCGAGCCCGGCATCTGGTCGATGGTCGAGGTGCTGGTACCCACCGTCGTCGACTACGCGCCGCCCGCGCTCGCCGCCGAGATGGTGCCGCGGCTGCTGTCGGGCCGGGAGCAGTGGTGCCAAGGCTTCTCCGAACCGGGTTCGGGCAGTGACCTGGCCTCACTGTCCACGCGGGCGGTGCCCGACGGGGACGACGTCTGGGTGGTGTCCGGCCAGAAGGTGTGGACGAGCCTCGCCCAGTACGCGGCCCGCTGTGTCCTGCTGGCCCGCACCGGAGGACCGGGCCACGCCGGCATCAGCGCCTTCCTCGTCGACATGGACAGCCCCGGCATCACCGTACGGCCGCTGCGCACGATGCACGGCGTCGACGAGTTCGCCGAGGTCTTCCTCGACGACGTACGCGTACCGGCGCACCGCATGCTGGGCACCCCCGGCGACGGCTGGCGACTGGCGATGGACCTCCTGCCCCACGAGCGGTCCACCTGCTTCTGGCACCGCACCGCCCACCTCTACCGCACCCTTGACCGCCTGCTGGCCGACGACTGTGAGCCGGACGCCGACGCCCTCGGCGCCGTCTGGCTCGACCTGCACACCGTGCGCTGCCGCTCGGCCGCGACCCAGCGGAGGCTGGCGGCGGGCGGACGGCTCGGCCCGGAGACGTCCGTCGACAAGATCCTCCTGGCCACCGCCGAGCAACGGCTGTTCGACACCGCGCGCGACCTCCTGCCGGGCACCATCGAGCTGGCCGAGGACGCCGGGTGGCGCACCGGATACCTCTACTCGCGGGCCGCCACCATCTACGGCGGCACCGCCGAGATCCAGCGCAACATCGTCGCCCGGCGCCTGCTCGGCCTCGGAAGGGAGTGACAGGCAGTGGACACCGCCGAACGCGGACTTCTGGAAGAGGCGCTGCGCAAGACCATGACGACGAGCGAGCCCGGCGCCGGGCTCGACGCCGCGCTCGCCGACCTCGGCTGGACGCAGATGCTCGCCGAGGAACCTGACACCGCCGTCCCGCTGGTCTTCCGGCTGCTCGGGGAGACGGGGGCGCAGTCCGCCGTCCTCAACGACGTCGTCCTGCACGCGGCCGGGCGGCCCGTCGGAGGGACGCTGCCGCTGCCGTACGCGGGCGGACTGTGGGTGGAGTGGGCGCGGGACGGCTCGCCGGGAGCGGGTGCGCTCGACCCCGGGCTGCCGCTGCGCCGGGTGGACCCGGGCGAGGCTGTCCCGCTCGGTGCCGTCCCGCTCGGTGCCGGGTGGCGGGCGCTGGGCTGGTGGCTGCTGGGCACCGGCCGTGCCATGCTCGGACTCGCCCGTGAACACGTCCTGGACCGACAGCAGTTCGGGCGGCCGCTCGCCTCCTTCCAGGCGCTGCGTCACCGGCTCGCCGAGGCCTTCGTGGCGTTGGAGGGGGCCGAGGCGGCTCTGGGCGCGGCCGAGGACGACACCGGCGCGCTGCTGGCCAAGGCCGCGGCGGGGCGGGCCGCCCTCACCACGGCCCGCCACTGCCAGCAGGCCCTCGGCGGGATCGGCTTCACCGCGGAGCACGCGCTGCACCGGCACGTAAAACGGGCCCTCGTCCTCGACGGACTGCTCGGCTCGACCCGCGAACTGACCCGTGAGGCAGGCGCCTTGCTGTTGCGCGAACGCCGGGCGCGCCGCCTCGTCGACCTGTGAGGAAGCACGTGACCACGGATCTCTGGAAAGATCTCCTCAGCTGCCTCGACCTCTCCGCCCGAGCCGTCGGCACTTATGACGGCCGCTCACAACAGCTCGCGTACCGGCGGCTGTTCGGTGGTCAGTTCCTCGCCCAGTTCGCGCGGGTCGCCTGTCTGGCCGCGCCCGGCAAGGCCCTGAAGTCGCTGCACACGCAGTTCCTGCGGGAGGGCCGGACCGGGGAACCGGTGCGCTACGAGACCGAAATTCCGCAGCAGGGCCGTACCTTCGCGACCGTACGGCTCACCGCGCGCCAGGAGCACGGAGTCGTCGCGGTGGCGAGCGCGAGCCTGCATGTGCGGGAGGAGGGCCCGGACCGGCAGACGGTGGAGCCCGTACCGGCGCTGCCCGGCCCGGAGCGGACCGTCGAACTCGGGCTGCTGCCCTGGGAGTCGCGGGCCGCCACCGACCTCGACACCGCGAAGCCGGAGCCGCCCGCCCATGAGTTGTGGACGCGCATCCCGGCCGCCTCGCCCGATCTTGCGCCCGCGCTGCTCGCCTACGCCACCGATCTGACCTTGATCGGCACGGCGCTGCGCCCAGTGGAGGGCGTCACCCAGGCGGACTCGGGCGTGGCGTTCGCCTCGGCGGTGACCGCGCACACCGTATGGTTCCACCGCCCGTTCGGCACCGGGCGGTGGCTGCTGCTGCGCCAGCACAGCCCGCTGGCAGCGCACGGGCGGTGCTTCGGACGCGGGGACGTTCTGGGTGAGGACGGGATGCTCCTGGCCTCCTATGCGCAGGAGTCACTACTGCGCTTCGGCTAGGGCGCGGGCACCTCCAGGACCAGGGCGGATCCCATGCCGCCGCCCGCGCACATCGCGGCCACGCCCACTCCTCCGCCCCGGCGGCGCAGTTCGTGGACGAGTGTGACGACCATGCGCGCGCCGGTGGCGGCCACGGGGTGGCCGAGCGAGCAGCCGCTGCCGTTGACGTTCACCGTGTCCGGGTCGAGGCCGAGGCGGCGGATCACGGCGACCGGTACGACGGCGAAGGCCTCGTTGATCTCGAAGAGGTCCACGTCGGGGACGGACATCCCGGCCCGTTCCAGCGCCTTGGGGATGGCGTGCACGGGCGTCAGCCCGGTCTCGGCCGGGTCCAGGGCGACCGAGGCCCAGGAGCGCACCCGGGCCAGTGCGGGCAGGCCGAGCCGCTCGTCGGCGACCGCGACGGCGGCGGAGGCGTCGTTGGTGCCGCTGGCGTTGCCGGCCGTGATCGAGAAGCCCTCGATCTCAGGGTGCAGCGGTTTGAGCGCGGCCAGCCGTTCCGCGCTGGTGTTACGGCGCGGGTGCTCGTCGGCCTCGAAGGCGCCGTACGGCGTGTCGACGGGCACGATCTCGTCCTTGAAGCGGCCCTCGTCCTGGGCGCGCACGGCGTTGCGGTGTGACCGCAGCGCCCACGCGTCCATCTCCTCGCGCCCGATGCCCTCCTGCACGGCCGTGTTCCAGCCCACGGTGATCGACATGTCCAGGTTGGGCGCGTCCGGGCGGTCCGGGTGGGTCGGGGGCACCCAGTGTTCGGTGTCCAGGAAGGACGACTTGGGCGCGGTGGAGAAGGAGTGGACGCCGCCGGCGAGGACGAGGCGGTCCATGCCGGCCCTGATGGAGGCCGCCGCGGTCTGTACGGCGGCCAGTCCGGCGGCGCAGTGCCGGTTCAGGGCGAGGCCGGGCACGCGGGGCAGCCCGGCGGTGAGGGCGGCGTGCCGGGCGACGACGCCGCCGCCGTAGTGGGACTCGGCGAGCACCACGTCGTCGACGAGGTCGGGGTCCAGTCCCTCCGCGACCGTAGAGACGATGCGGTCGGCCAGGTCGTAGGCGGTGGTGCTGCGCAGGGTGCCTTTGAACGCGGTGCCGATCGGTGTGCGCAGGGCGGTGACGATCACGGCCTCAGACATCGGCGGTCTCCTCCAGTTCGGCGACGAGGGTCCGGCGCAGGAGCTTGCCGGTGGGGGTGCGGGGCAGTTCTGTGCGGAAGACGACGACATCGGGCGTCTTCGAGGAGCGGAGGTGGCGGCGGGCGAAGGCACGGATGTCCGCCGGGTCCCCCGAGCCGACCAGGACAGCCACCAGCCGCTGCCCCCACTCGGGGTCGGGGACGCCGAGGACGGCGGCCTCCCGCACCCCCGGGTACTGGAGGAGCACGTCCTCGATCTCGGCGGGGGCGATGTTCTCGCCGCCGCGGATGATCGTGTCGTCGGCGCGTCCCTCGACGAACAGGTAGCCCGCGTCGTCGAGTCGGCCCCGGTCGCGGGTGGCGAACCAGCCCCGGTCGTCGAGCGCCCGGGTGCCGGCGTACTCCCCCGAGATCTGCTCGCCGCGTACGAAGACGAGCCCCGTCTCGCCCGGCCCGAGCACCTTGCCGTCCTCGTCCCGGATCTCGACCTCGATCCCGGGCAGCGCACGGCCGACGGAACCGAGCCGGGCCCGTACGGCCGGGTCCTCGGAGACCAGGGCCTGCCAGTGGTCGTCGGGGCCGAGGACGCAGATGGAGGAGGCGGTCTCCGTGAGGCCGTACGCGTTGACGAAGCCGGTCTCCGGGAACTGCCGCAGCGCCCGCTCCACCACCGGGCGCGGGGTGCGTGCTCCGCCGTAGGCGAGGCTGCGCAGGGTGGGTGTCCCGGCCCGGTTCTCGCCGAGATCGGCGGTGATACGGGCGAGCATGGTCGGCACCAGCATGGCGTGGGTGACGCGCTCGCGGCGGACCGTGGCCAGCCAGTCGGCCGCCTCGAAGGAGGCCTGGTAGACGATCCGGCGGCCCGCGTAGAGGTTCGTCAGCAGGTTCATCAGCCCGGCGACGTGGTACGGCGGGAGCGCCACCAGGGTCGCGTCGTCGGCCTCGGCCGAGCCGAAGTCCTGGGTGTTGAAGACATAGGCGAGCAGGTGGCGATGGCGCAGCAGTGCCGCCTTGGGGGCGGAGGTGGTGCCGCTGGTGTAGAGGATGACGGCGGTGGCGTCCCGGTCGTCGGGGGCCGGCCGCCACTCGGCCTCGCCGGATGGCGCGAGGAGGGCGTCGAGGTCGTCCGGGCCGAGGAGAGCGGCGCCCGGGTGCTGCTCCCGCAGGGCCGCCAACTGCTCCCCTCCCAAACGGTAGTTGAGGGGGATGAAGGGAACTCCGGCCAGGGCCGCGCCGAACAGGGCGACCGGGTAGGCGAGGTGGTTGACGCCGAGGTAGAGGACCGCGGGGCGGTCGCGGAAGCGGTCGGCCGCATGACGCGCGAGGCGCTGGAGTTCGGCGGCGGAGAGCGAACGGCCGCCCTCGGTGACGGCCGGCCGGTCCCCCGCGGAAGCGGCCATTTCCAGGATCACGGCTATGTTCATGAGAATGGCATTCTCTTACACTCAGAGGCTCACTAGCAAGAGAGGGGAACGGCAATGCTCATCGAGGGTTCCTCGGCCCTGGTGGTCGGCGGCGCGGGCGGGCTGGGCGAGGCGACGGTACGGCGGCTGCACGCGACGGGCGTCCGGGTCGTGGTCGCCGACCTGGCCGACGACAAGGGCAAGGCGCTTGAGGAGGAGCTGGGGGTGCGGTACCTCCGCACGGACGCCACCGACGAGGACTCGGTGGCCTCGGCGGTCGAAGTGGCCGAGGGCGTGGGTGAGTTCCGTACGGCGGTGGACTGTCACGGCGGGCCTGCGCACGGCGGCCGGCTCGTCGGCAGGGACGGGGCGCCGCTGGACCTCGCCGGGTTCCGCACCACGGTCGACGTCTATCTCACGGGGGTGTTCAACGTGCTGCGGCTGGCCGCCGCGGGCATCGCCCGCACCGCTCCCGTCGGGGAGGACGGCGGGCGCGGGGTGATCGTGACGACGTCGTCGATCGCGGCGTACGAGGGCCAGATCGGCCAACTGCCGTACGCCGCGGCGAAGGGCGGGGTGAGCGCGATGACCCTGGTGGCCGCCCGCGACCTGGCGCCGCTGGGCATCCGGGTGGTGTCGATCGCGCCCGGCACGGTCCTCACGCCCGCGTACGGCAAGGCCGCCGACCAGCTGGAGGCGTACTGGGGACCTCAGGTGCCCCACCCGCGCCGGATGGGACACCCCGAGGAGTTCGCCGCCCTGGTCCAACACCTGTGCGAGAACCCCTACCTCAACGGCGAAGTGATCCGCCTGGACGGGGCATTGCGGTTTCCCCCGAAGTGAAGCGCCCCGTCAGCGGCGCGGGGAACTGCGCGACCAGCCACGACGGCGCCGCGGAGGACCGACATCAGTCACCCCCCATCTCCTGCAGCGCCTTCTCCCAAAGCCACCCGGCATACGCATGAAACGCGTCCCCCATCCTCCGGTTCAGCTTCCCCGCCAGCGCACGGGAATGGCTGCCCTCCAGCAGCGCGGCGAGCCGGAAGCAGGCCAGGACCTGGTACCAGCGGAAGGCGGAGACGTCCCGGCCGGTCCGCTCGGCGTAGTACGCGACGAGCTCGGCACGGGACGGCATCCCGTCCCAGGGCTGGAGCTGCGGGTCGCTGCCGGGCGGGTCGCCGGGCTCCCGCCAGGCCGTGAGGATCCAGGCCAGGTCGAGGAGCGGGTCGCCGAGGGAGGCCATCTCCCAGTCGACGACGGCGGCGAGGCGCGGGGCATCGTGG
Organism: Streptomyces sp. NPDC101234; assembly: GCF_044767525.1. Classification (NCBI taxonomy): domain Bacteria; kingdom Bacillati; phylum Actinomycetota; class Actinomycetes; order Kitasatosporales; family Streptomycetaceae; genus Streptomyces; species Streptomyces sp. NPDC101234. Next base: position 102,812 of record NZ_JBIWOA010000023.1, read on the forward strand.
GCGAACATGACGTTGGCGAACTGCAGGTCGCCGTGGACGATCCCCGTCGCGCCCTGTTTCGGGGCGTGCGCGACCAGCCAGTCGGCGACGGTGTCGACGTGCGGGCTCTCGCTCTCCAGATAGGCGGGATCGGCGCGGTAACCGTGAAGCATCTTCAGGTACTTGGGGGTCTGCCGCTCCAGCCAGCCGTCCGGACGGCCCAGGTCGGCCAGATCATGCGCGCCGGGGTCCACCGCGGCCAGCCGTGCGGCGCCGTCGACGAAGGCGAAGGCGACCGCGCGCCGCCACTCCGGGTCCTCGGCGTACCGGCCGGGGAGCTGCCCCCGGGGCATGAAGCCGTCGATCTTCTCCAGGACGGAGAAGGGCGCACCGAGCACCGACTCGTCCTGGACACTGGCGTACAGGTGCGGGTGCGGTACGTCGGTGGCGGCGAGGGCGCCCAGAACGCGGCCCTCGCGGCGGAAGGCGTCGGAGGCACCGGCCCGGAGGTGCCGGCCGGGGCGGCGCAGGACGAGTTCGGTGCCGTCGGCCCGTCGGAGGGTGAACAGGAGGTTCTGCGCCCCGCCGGTGAGGGGTTCCAGGGCGGTGACGGGGCCGTCGCCGGGGAGGTCGGCGAGGCCGGGCCAGGCGTTGAGGCGGTCGAGGTCGGGTGTCGTGTCGTCGGGGCCGTGCGCCTCGCTAGTGCTCACCAGGTCACCGCCGTCCCCTTCAGGCGGTCCGCGTATTTCGCGCGGGCCGCGGCCAGCCGGGTGGGCAGGTGCGCGGAGCCGAAGAACCGGTCCTCGGCCGGGGTCGCGTCCTTCAGCAACAGCCGGGCTATGACGTCCTGGTGGGCCTCGGTGGGGCCGTCGGCGACACCGAGGGTGGGGCCGGAGTGCCACATCTTGGCCAGGGGCAGCTCGTTGGAGACGCCGAGCGCGCCGTGGAGGTGCAGGGCCCGGTAGGCGACGTCGACGAGGACCTTGGGGGTGGCTACCTTGACGCCGGAGACGTGCAGCCGGGCCCGGCGGGCGTCGGCCGGGTCACCGGTCTCGGCCGCCCGGTCCGTCTGCCAGGCGGCGTGCAGGACCTGGAGGCGGAACTGCTCGATCTGCACCCAGGTGTCGGCCAGTTGGTGGCGTACGGCCTGCTGGTCGGAGAGCGGGCCGCCACGGGTGCGCCGGGAGGCGATCCGCTCGGTCATCATCTCCAGGGCGCGCCGGCACTGGCCGACCGAGCGCATCGCGTGGTGCAGTCGGCCGCCGCCGAGGCGGGTCTGCGCGATGAGGAACCCCGAACCGGGCTCGCCCAGCAGGTTCGCCGCCGGCACCCGGCAGTCGGTGAACCGGAGGTAGGCGTGGACGCCCTCGCCGAGCGGCTCACCGGCCATACCCGTGCCGCGCACCATCTCCATGCCGGGTGTGCCGGCCGGGACCAGGATCATGGACGCGCCCTTGTGCACGGGCACATCGGGGTCGGTGACCACCATGGCGATGACGAAGGCCGCGTGGGGGTAGTTGGAGGCGAACCACTTCTCGCCGTCGATCACCCATTCCTCGCCGTCACGGACGGCGCGGCAGGTGAAGCCGCCCGGGTCAGCGCCGCCGGTCGGTTCGGTCATCGCGAAGGTGGACACGATCCGCCCGTCGAGCAGCGGCTCCAGGTACTCCTTGCGCTGTTCCTCGGTGGCGTAGTGGGCGAGGATCTCCGCGTTGCCGGAGTCGGGGGCCTGGGTGCCGAACACCATCGGCGCCCAACTCGACCGGCCGAGGATCTCGTTGAGCAGGCCGAGCTTCACCTGTCCCATACCCGTGCCGCCGAGCGAGGGCGACAGGTGAGCGGCCCACAGCCCCTGTTCGCGCACCTGGCGCTGCAACGGACGGACCACTTCCCGGAAGACCTCGCTGTCGCGGGCGTACGGCTCGGCGTTGCCCGGGAACAGGACGTCGAGCGGCTCGATCTCCTCATGGACGAACCCCGCGGCCCAGTCGAGCTTCTCCTGGAACGCGGGGTCGGTACTGAAGTCCCACATGACGCATCCACCTTCCTCCAGAATGCCGTTCTGAAATTAGCAGAACGGCATTCTCGCGTCCAGCAACAGGGCGCCGAACAAAGGGACTCACCCCCTGCGGGGATCCGGTGCGCGCACGCCCGCGAGCAGGAAGCCGACCAGGTGCTCGGTCTCGGCGCGCCCGGGCACCTCCTCGGTGAACAGCCAGTACTGCAGGGCCGCGACGACCGCACCGGCCGCGGTCCGGGCGGATCGCATCGGGTCTCCCGACCCCAACTCGGCCGCAGGCTGGGCGAACAGCGCGGCCAGGGCGTCCACCAGCGCGACGGTGACATGCGAGGCCCGGGGCGCATGGCCGGTGGCGTTGGCCAGCACCGCCCGAGTCTGCCGGGCCAGGGTCGCATCGGCTGCCTGCCGTACGACCGCTTCGAGGCCCGCTCGCAGCCGCGCCTCCGGGCCCCGCCCGGCCGCCTGGGCGATCCGATGCCGGACGTACCCGACGAGGGTGCGCGCGCCGCGCTCGACGATGGCCTCGACCAGGGCGTCCTTGCTGGCGAAGGAGCGGTAGAAGGCGTCGTTCGACAGCCCCGCGGCGGCCACGATGTCGGCCACCCGGGGCCGGCGTCCACCGCCCGCCACCATCAGGGCCAGTCCGGCGTCCAGCAACGCCTCGGCATCACGGTCCCGAATGTTATTCTGCACATTGGAGAACGCTACTCTCACATTCGAGAACGCTCCAGGAGGCGGCCATGGGCCACGCGGACGAACTGTTCGACCTCTCCGGCCGGGTGGTCCTCGTCACCGGCGGCAGCCGGGGGCTGGGGCGGGCGATGGCGTTCGCGGCGGCCCGCTGCGGTGCGGACGTGGTCGTCGCCAGCCGGAAGTACGACGCCTGCGCTGCGGTGAGCACCGAGATCGAGAAGGAGACGGGACGCTCGGCGCTCCCGTACGCCGTCCACGTGGGCCGCTGGGACGAGCTGCCCGGCCTGGTCGACGCCGTCTACGGGCGCTTCGGCAGGCTCGACGCGCTGGTCAACAACGCCGGGATGTCCCCCGTCTACGACGACCTGACCGAGGTCACGGAGAAGATGTTCGACGCGGTGCTGGGCCTCAACCTCAAGGGGCCGTTCCGGCTGTCCGTGCTGGCCGGGGCCCGGATGGCCGAGGCCGGGGGCGGCACGATCGTCAACGTCAGTTCCACCGGCTCGGTCCGGCCGCGTCCGGCGATCGTGCCGTACGCGGCCGCCAAGGCGGGACTCAATGCGGTGACCGTGGGACTTGCGCAGGCGCTCGGCCCGGCGGTGCGGGTCAACACACTGATGTGCGGCCCGTTCGCCACCTGGGCCACCCGCGGCTGGCAGCAGGACCCGGAGCAGCTCGCCGAGGGGGTCCGGGCGCACGCGCTGCAACGCATCGGGGACCCGCGCGAGGTCGTGGGCGCCGCGCTCTACCTGATGTCGGACGCGTCCTCGTACACCAGTGGGGCGACGCTGCGGGTGGACGGCGGGATGCCGTGACGTCTAGGGGGTACCGGTGTCACCGTGTTCGCCCAGGCCCGGCGGTGGGCCGTACGACGGCTCGTAGCCGGTGACCCGGAACGGGCTGCCGACCAGCCGGAGGCCGCCCGCGTCCACCACCGCGTCCGGAGCCTGGGCCAACGCCTCGGGGAGGGTGCGGACGGCCGCGGCGGGGACCCGGAGCGGGCGCAGGCGGCTCTCCCAGCCGACGGCCGTGTCCGCGGTGAGCGCCTTGGTCACCGCGGTGATCACCTCGTCGCGGCGTGCGGCGCGTTCGGCCATCGTCGGGAAGCCCTCGATGCCGGCCTCGGCGGCGAAGGTGCGCCAGAAGCCGTCGTGGGTGATGAACAGGGCCAGATGACCCTCGGCGGTCGGGAACAGCTGGGCGGGGACGTAGTAGGAGTGCGCTCCGCCGAGGCGGCGGGGGGCGACCTGGTCGTTGAGCCAGACCGAGGCGTGGTAGTTGAGCTGGGAGAGCATCACGTCCCGCAGGGAGACCTCGATCTGTCCGCCCCGCCCGGAGACCACCTGGGCCAACAGACCGAGCGCGGCGGCGAGTCCGGCGGAGTTGTCGGCGGAGGAGTAGCCCGGCAGCAGGGGCGGTCCGTCCGGGTCGCCGGTGAGGGCGGCGATGCCGGTGGCGGCCTGGACCACGTAGTCGAAGGCGGGTTCGTCGCCGGCGTCCATGCCCCAGCCGGTGAGGGCGACGCACACCAGGCGTTCGTTGTGGGGCTTCAGGGCTTGGTAGGTGAGGCCGAAGCGGCGGATGGCGGACGGTTTGAGGTTGACGAGCAGCGCGTCCGATTCACGGACGAGGCCGTGCAGCCGGTCCTGTCCGCCCGGTGTGGTCAGGTCCAGACGGACCGAGCGCTTGCCCCGGTTGAGGCTGGCGAAATAGGCGTCGGACACCTGCCGGGACAGGTCGCCGCCGGGTGGTTCCACCTTGGTGACCTGTGCCCCGAGGTCGGCGAGCAGCATGGTGGCGTACGGACCAGCAAGAATGTGGCCGACCTCCAGGACGCGCAGTGCCGCCAGGGGGCCCGGCCCCCCGGTCACCGGAAGTCCGCGGCGAGGGCGGCGACCGCGTCCCGGGTGCGGAGCTTGGAGGCGACCAGTTCGTCGCGTCCGGTGCCGATGGGCAGCAGACGGACGGACAGGTCGGTCACTCCCGCGTCGGCGAAGCGCCGGAAGCGGGCCGCGATGGCCGCCTCGTCACCGGCGGCGCACAGGTCTCCGACGTCGCGTGCGTCGCCGTACTCAAGGAGCCGTTGGTAGTTGGGCGAGACCTCGGCCTCGCCGAGGATCCGGTTGGCGCGCTCCCGGGCCGCGTCCACCTCGTGCGGTGCGCAGAGACAGACGGGGATGCCCGCCACCACGCGCGGGGCCGAACGACCGGCGTCCTCCGCCGCCTTGGTGATGGTCGGCACGACGTGCTCGGCCACGGCCCGTTCGTCCGCCATCCACAGGACGGTGCCGTCGGTGTACTCGCCCGCGATGCGCAGCATCAACGGGCCGAGGGCGGCGACCAGGACCGGCAGAGGGGCGACCGGGGCGAGGGTGAGCGGATTGTGCACCTGGAAGACGTCGTTCTCGACGTCCACCGAACTCGCGCCGCTCAAAGCAGCGTTGAGGACTTCCAGATAGGCGCGGGTGTACGCGGCCGGCTTCTCGTACGGGACGCCGAGCATGTCCCGGACGATCCAGTGGTGGGAGGCGCCGACGCCGAGGGCGAGCCGGCCCCCGGCCGCCGCCTGGGCCGAGATCGCCTGCCGGGCCAGGGCGACCGGGTGCTGGGCGTGCACCGGGACGACCGCCGTGCCCAGTTCGATGCGCGAAGTGGCCTGCCCCATCAGGGAGACGGCGGTCAGGGCATCGAAGTCGGTGGGCACCTGCGGTACCCACACGGTGTCGAAGCCGGCCTCCTCGGCCCAGCGGGCGTCGTCGGCCATGCGCGCCGCCTTGTGCGCGGCGTCGCCACGCTCGGGACCACTCATCACTCCGACTCGCATGTCAGCCCTCCTGGACGGTCAGTGCGCGGATGTCCGCGACGATGGCGTTCAACGGGGTGCCGGTGGGAAACACGGCGGCCGCTCCGGCCTCCCGCAGCAGCGCCACGTCGGCGGCGGGAATCGTGCCGCCGACCACGACGGGGATGTCGTGGGCCCCCGCCGCGCGCAGCCCGCTGACAGTACGGCGGGTCAGCGTGACATGGGCGCCCGAGAGGATCGACAGACCGACCACGGCCACGTCCTCCTGGACGGCGGTGGCGACGATGTCCGCCACCCGCCACCGGATGCCGGTGAACACCACCTCGAACCCGGCGTCCCGCAGTCCGCGCGCGACCAGCTTGGCTCCACGGTCGTGCCCGTCGAGCCCGGGTTTGGCGACGAGGACCCGCACCGGCGCGGTCATCAGAACACCACCGGCTGCCGGAACTCGCCCCACACCTCGCGCAAGGCGCCGGCCGCCTCGCCGACCGTGCAGTAGGCGTCGGCGCAGGCGATCAAGGGGTCCATGAGATTGGTGTCTCCTTCGGCGGCCCGTTTCAGCTCAGTGAGCCGAGCCCGTACGTCGGCGGCGCTGCGCTCGGCCTTGACCTGGGCGAGCCGCTTGAGCTGCCGTTCCCGCCCTTCCGGGTCGAGTTCGTAGGTGGCCAGGTCGGGCGAGGGCTCCTCGGCGGTGAAGCGGTTGACGCCGACGACGGGCCGCAGCCCGGAATCGACCTCCTGGTGCGACCGCCAGGCCTCGTCCGCGATCAGCCCTTGCAGATAGCCGTCCTCGATACAGCGGACCATTCCGCCGTGCGCCTCCAGATCGGCCATGATTCCGGCGATGCGGTCCTCGCTGGCGTCGGTGAGCGCTTCCACGAAGTACGACCCGCCCAGCGGGTCGGCCACCCTCGCCACGCCCGTCTCGTGGGCGAGGATCTGCTGGGTGCGCAGGGCGAGCGTCGCCGACTCCTCGCTGGGCAGCGCGAACGGCTCGTCCCAGGCGGCGGTGAACATCGACTGCACGCCGCCGAGCACGGAGGCGAGGGCCTCGTAGGCGACCCGCACGGTGTTGTTGCGGGCCTGCGGCGCGTACAGCGAGGCCCCGCCGGCCACGCAGCCGAAGCGGAACATGCACGCCTTGTCCGTCTGCGCGCCGAACCGCTCGCGCACGATGGACGCCCAACGGCGGCGCCCGGCGCGGTACTTGGCGATCTCCTCGAAGAAATCGCCGTGGGTGTAGAAGAAGAAGGAGATCTGCGGGGCGAACTCGTCGATGGTCATACGGCCGCGTTCCAGCACCGTCTCGCAGTACGTCACCCCGTCCGCAAGGGTGAACGCCATCTCCTGTACGGCGTTGGCGCCCGCGTCCCGGAAGTGGGCGCCCGCGACCGAGATCGCGTTGAAGCGGGGCACCTCGGCGGCGCAGAACTCGATGGTGTCGGCGATCAGCCTCAGCGACGGCTCGGGCGGCCAGATCCAGGTGCCGCGCGAGGCGTACTCCTTGAGGATGTCGTTCTGGATGGTGCCGGTCAGTTTGGCGCGCGGGATGCCGCGTTTCTCGGCGGCGGCGACGTAGAAGGCGAGCAGGACGGCCGCCGTGCCGTTGATGGTGAAGCTGGTGCTGATCCGGTCCAGCGGGATCGTGTCGAAGAGGATCTCGGCGTCGGCGAGGGTGTCCAGGGCGACTCCGACGCGGCCGACCTCGTCCGTGTACTCCGGGTCGTCGGAGTCGTAGCCGCACTGGGTGGGCAGGTCGAGCGCCACCGACAGGCCGGTGCCGCCCTGGTCGAGGAGGTAGCGGTAGCGGCGGTTGGACTCCTCGGGGGTGCCGAAGCCGGAGTACTGGCGCAGGGTCCAGGTGCGGCCGCGGTAGCCGGTGGGGTAGTTGCCGCGGGTGAAGGGGAAGGTGCCGGGGTCCGGGGGTTGGGCGCGCAGGTCGTCGGGGCCGTAGACCGGCTTGAGGGGGATGCCGGACGCGGTGCGGGGTTCGTCGGTCATGACAACTGGTCCTTCATCACCTTGCCGGTGGCGTTCAGCGGCAGCTCCGTGCGGAACTCGACCTGCCGGGGCACCTTGAAGCCGGCCATCCGCTCCCTGGCCCAGGTGATCAGCTCGGCCTCCGTCACCGTGCCGCGCGGCACCACGAACGCCTTGCCGACCTGGCCCATGCGTGCGTCGGGCACGCCGATGACGGCGGCCTGGGCGACGGCCGGGTGCCGGAGCAGGAAACCCTCGATCTCGGCCGGGTAGGCGTTGAAGCCGCCGACGATGAACATGTCCTTCTTGCGGCCGGCGATCCTCAGCCGCCCGTCCCCGTCGATCTCGCCCAGGTCCCCGGTGTGCAGCCAGCCGTCAGTGTCGATGGCCTCGGCGGTGGCCTCGGGGTCGTCGAGGTAGCCGAGCATGACGGAGTAGCCGCGTACGAGGACCTCCTTGTCCTCTCCGAGGCGCACCTCGAAGCCCTCGCAGGGCCTGCCCACGGTCGTGGCGACGGCCTCGTACGGGTCGCCGGGCCGGGACGCGGTGACGGTGCCGGCCTCGGTGAGGCCGTAGCCGGTCATGAGGTGGGTGAAGGGCAGTTCGGTGGTGATACGGCGGACCAGTTCGACGGGGATGTCGGCGGAGCCGGTCACCGCGACCCGGAGCGAGGACAGATCGTGCCCAGCGCCGGCTTGGAGCAGGGAGTGGTACAGCGTGGGCGGGCCCGGCAGGATCGTCACCCGCTCCCGCTCCACCAGGTCCAGGACGCGGTCCAGGTCGAAGACGGCGACCGGGAGCACGGTCGCGCCCCGGATCATCGAGGCGACGAGGCCCGCCTTGTAGCCGAAGATGTGGAAGAACGGGTTGACGATCACATAGCGGTCGCCCTGCCGGAGTTGGGCCAGCTCGCACCACTCGGAGTACGCGCGGAGAGTCTGGCCGTGGGTGGTCATCACGCCCTTGGGGCGGCCGGTCGTGCCGGAGGTGAAGATGATGTCGGCGACGTCGTCCGCACCGACCTCGCGCTCCAGCGGCTCCCCGGAGCCCAGGAACCCGTCCGCCCTCAGGTCGATGACGGGGACACCGGGCGGACCGCTGAACTCCCGGTCCAGGAAGCCGTTCTGGACGCAGAGCATCCTGGCGCCGCTGCGGACGACGATGTCGTGGGCCTCCTCGTCCCGGAACCGGGTGTTCACCGGGACCAGCACCGCTCCCGCGGTGAGCGCGCCGAACGCGGCGAGGGCCCACTCGGCCGAGTTCGGCGCCCACACCGCGACCCGGTCGCCGGGTCCGACGCCCACCGAGGCGAACGCCCCGGCGGTGCGCCGGACCCGGTCGGCGAAGTCGGCGAAGGTGAGCCGCAGTTCACCGTCGACCACGGCCTCCGCGTCCCCGAACCGGTCGGCGGCGCTGCGCACCAGCTCGGGGATGCTGCGCCAGGGCGGTTCGGGGATGCTGCGCCACGGCATCGGCGCGGTCATGCGTCGATCAGCCGGGCGAGGTTGCCGCCCATGACCCTGGCCTTGTCGGCCTCGGTCAGCTTGGCCAGGTGGTCGACGTAGGTGACCGGGTCGGCCAGGCCCTCCGGGTGGGGGTAGTCGGAGCCGAACAGGACACGTTCGATGCCGATGAGGTCGCCGAGCCGGGCCATGTCCTCCTCCCAGAACGGGCTGATGTGGATGTTCCGCCGGAACGCGTCGACCGGGTCCTCGTGGAACTCGTGGGGCATCTTCTTGTGCACGTCCACGAGCCGGCCGAGCAGCGGTTCCACCCAGGAGGCGCCGTTCTCGATCACCGCGACCTTCAGCTCCGGGAAGCGGGAGAGCGTGCCGTGGCAGATCAGCGACGAGACCGCGTCCTCGATCGGCCGCCACTCGATGACCTGGCGGAACGCGTTGGGCTTGAAGGGCAGGAACTCACGCTGGTTGCCCTCCCAGTCGTTGGCGTAGCGGGCGTAGCCGCTGTCGGAGGAGTGGAAGGCGACCAGCACACCGGTCTCGACGACCCGCTTCCAGAACGGGTCGAACTCCGGCAGCGCGAACGAACGCGTGGCACCGAATCCGGGCACGGGCGCGGGCCGGACCAGGATGGCGCGGGCGCCCCGCTCCACCACCCAGTTCAGCTCCTCGATCGCTTTCTCGACGATCGGGAGGGTGATGACGGGCACCGTGAAGATGCGGTCCTTGTAGGTGAAGGACCAGGTGTCGTGCAGCCATTCGTTGAGGGCGTGGATGACCGCGTGGATCAGCTCCGGGTCGTCCTTCATGCGCTCCTCGATGAGGCTCGCGAGGGTGGGGAACATCAGGCTGCGCTGGATGCCCAGTTCGTCCATCAGCTCCAGGCGCGGGGCCGGCTCCCGGAAGGCGGGCACGGAGTGCATCGGCTCGCCGAATATCTCCCGCCGGGTCTTGCCGGTCGGGTTGCCGACCTTGAAGTACTCCTCCATGGCGCCCGGCCGGGCGACCACCTCGAAGGTGGGGTTGGGGATGTACTCGCTGATCCGGCCACGGATCGCGATCTTCGTGCGGCCCCGGACGGTCACGTACTCGATGGCTCCGTCGTACTCCTTGGGCAGGTACTTCGTGAGCGCTTCCTGCGTCTCGTAGAGGTGGTTGTCCGCGTCGAAGAGCGGATACGCGAGCGCGCGAGAGGGCATGAGATCCTCCTTCACCAATCTTGAGAATCGTATTCTCACTGTGCGGTAGTGGCAATGTGCCGACGGAGCTCGAACTTCTTGACCTTTCCGCTCGGCGTACGGGGGAAGTCGTCGACCGTGCGGATCTCCTCGGGCCACTTCTGCCGGGCGAGGCCGGCCCGCTGGAAGTGCACGCGCATCTCGGCCAGGACCGGTGCGGACCAGCCGGGACGCATGCGCAGCACGGCCGCGGCCCGCTCTCCCAGGCGCGGGTCGGGGACGGCCACCACGGCGGCCTCGGCCACCCCGGGCAGGCCGAGCAGCACCTCCTCGACCTCCAGGGCGCTGATGTTCTCGCCGCCGCGGATGATGACGTCGGCCTTGCGGTCGGTGATGGTCAGGTACCCGTCGGCGTCGAGCACGCCGATGTCACCGGTGCGGTACCAGCCGTCCTCGTCGAAGGCGGCGGCGGTCAGGTCGGGGTCGGTGTAGCCGAGGCAGAGGTCCGGGCCGCGGGTGAGGATCTCGCCGTCCTCGGCCAGCCTCAACTCCACGCCGGGCAGCGGGAGTCCGTCGGTGTGCAGCCGCTTGGCGGCGGGACCGTCATAGGGGGTGCAGGTCACGGAGGGGTGCTCGGTGGAGCCGTAGGCGCGGAAGACGCCGATCCCCAGGGACTCCAGCCGGGTCGTCACGGCGGAGGCCACGGAAGCACCGCCCAGACCCGCGTACTTGAGGTGCGCGATGTGCTCGGGTGTGCAGTCGGGGTGGTCGAGGAGGCTCGTCATGTAGTACGTCGCTCCCCCGCCGACCGTCAGCCCCTCGGTCCGCATCAGCGCGAGGGCCTGGGCGGGGTTCCAGGTGTCGCCGAGGTTGACCGGGGTGCCGTCGAGGACGGGGATGAGGAAGGCGTTGATCATGCCGATGAAGTGGCCGACCGGCGCCACGGTGAACTGCCGCCCCCGGTCCGGCGGATAGCTCGCGGCCAGCTGGCGGGTCTCGCAACCGAGGGTCCGGTGACTGTGGATCACGCCCTTGGGGTCCCGGGTGGTGCCGGAGGTGAAGGCGATCAGGGTGGGGGCGTCGGGGTCGGCGGGAAGGACGCCGGCCAGCGGCTCGTCGGCGAGCAGCGCGTCGAAGTCGCGGCCGACGACCCCGACGACCGGGACATCCGCGCACAGCTCCGGGTGGAACACGGACCTGCCGAATCGCTCGGCCGCGAAGAACGCCTTGGGGCGGGCGGCCCGCAGGATGTAGCCGACCTCCTTGGGTCCGTAGAAGTGGACGACCGGTACGACCACCGCGCCCAGGAAGGCCGAGGCCCAGAACACGGCAGCGGCCTCCATCCAGTTGGGCAGTTGCATGGCGACGACGTCGCCGGGGCCCACCCCACGCGCCCGAAGCCCGGCGGCCAGCCGCCGCGCCACCCGCTCGACATCGGCGAAGGTCCCCGCCCACGGCCGTACCTCGGAGTGCACACGGAATTCCACGTCCCCGGCCGTGGCCAGTCCGGTGGCCAGCAGCTCACCGAGGGTCTCGCGGGTCCACCAGCCCTCCGCCTCGTAGCGCGCGGACAGTTCGGGCGGCAGCGGCCGCAGGGCACCGAGGAAGGTCGTCGGCATGGCAGGGGTTCTCCTCGTCGCAGTCGCCATTGCACCTGTAGGAGAATTGCACTCTCCCATAGCGAGAAGGTAAGTTCCATACATGGCACGGGACCATGGCTTCCATCCGGTGCGGATCACCCGGATCGTCGACGAGACGCCGGACACGCGCACCTTCGCCCTCGACGCGCCGTTCCCCTACCGAGCCGGACAGTTCCTGACCTTCAAGGTGTGCGGGACGCTGCGGAGTTACTCGATGTCGTCCTCACCCGACACCGACGGCGAGCTGTGCGTGACGGTGAAACGGGTGCCGGGCGGTCTGGTCTCCGGCTGGCTGCACACTCACCTGCGGCCCGGCGACACGCTCGAAGCCACCCGGCCCGGCGGCTCCTTCTGCCTGCGCGCGGATGCGGCGAAGCGGCCACTGGTCGGATACGCCGGCGGGAGCGGCATCACACCGGTCTTCTCCCTCGTCAAGAGCGCACTGGCGACAACACCTCGCAGTGTCCGGTTGCTGACGGCACATCAGAGCTCGGGATCGGCGATCTTCCGCGAGGCCCTGGACGCCCTCGCAGCACGCCATCCCGGCCGGCTCCGGCTCCACGACCATCTCGACGACCGGGACGGACTGGTCGGAGCCGAGGAGATACGCGCCCTTGCCGACGGCGACGCGGACCACTACATCTGCGGACCCGAGCCGTTCATGGCACTGGTCGAGAGCACCCTGACGGCCGCCGGGACGCCCGCAGAGCGGATCTTCGTCGAGCGGTTCACGCCGGCGCCCTTCAAGGAGACGCCCGCCGACGCCGTCCCGGCGCCCTCCGAGGAGACGTCAGCCGGCGCCGTCCCGGGCACCGTCACCGTCGCCCTGCGCGGACAGCGCCGTACCGTGCCGCAACGCGTCGGCGAGACGCTGCTGCAGAGCGCGCGCCGGGCGGGTTTCACCCCGCCCTTCTCCTGCGAGTCCGGGGACTGCGCCACCTGCATGGCACGGCTGACCGACGGCGAGGCCAAGATGCGGGTGAACAACGCCCTGGACGCCGACGAGATCGCCGAGGGCTATGTGCTCACCTGCCAGGCCGAACCCACTACCGCCGAGGTGACCGTCGTCTACGAGGACTGACACCGCCGGACCATCGGCACCCGCCCGTTCGACCGGAAGGCCACGCATGGTTGACCTGGAAATCGAGGACGGCCTGGCCGTCCTCACCATCGACCGCCCGCACGCCCGCAACGCGATCGACCCGGCCACCATGGGCGAACTGGACAAGGCCCTGGACGCGGCCGAGGGGGCGAGGGCGCTGGTGGTGACCGGCGCAGGCGACAAGGCGTTCGTCTCCGGCGGCGACCTCAAGGAGCTGGCGCGGCTGCGCACCGAGGACGAGGCGGCCGGGATGGCGCTGCGGATGCGGGCACTGTGCGACCGGATCGCCGCCTTCCCCGGGCCGGTGGTGGCGGCCCTCAACGGGCACGCCTTCGGGGGCGGCGCGGAGGTCGCGGTCGCCGCCGACATCCGCATCGCCGCCGCCGACGTCCGCATCGGCTTCAACCAGACCAAGCTCGCCATCGTGCCCGCATGGGGTGGCGCCGAGCGCCTGGCCCGGTTGGTGGGGCCGGGCCGGGCGCTACTGCTGGCGGGCACCGGGCGCGTCCTGGACGCGGCCGAGGCCGAGCGGCTGGGGCTGGTGGACCTGGTGTTGCCCCGCGCCCAGTTCGCCGACGGCTGGCGGGAGGTGGCCTGCTCGCTCGCCACCGCGCAGGCCCGCGAGATCAAGAACCTGACCACCCGGACCCGGCCGTCGCACGAGGCCGCGGCGGCCTTCGCCCGGCTCTGGGTGGCCGACGAACACTGGCAGGCGGCGGAGAAGGTGATGTCCCGTGGCAGGTGAGATCCACCTCGAGGAAGGGCCGTTCGGACCGGAGGTACGGCCCGAGGGCGCGCCCGTAGAGCAGACGGTGCTGTATCTGCACGGCGACCCACGGCTCGCCGGCACCCCGCAGGACGCCCTGCCCACGGCCCGCGAACTGGCCCGGCACACCGGTTACGCGGTCGTGTGCGCCCGCTACCGGCTCCGTTTCCCGGAGGCCCTGGAGGACGTGTACGCCGCCTGGCAGCACTGCCGCGACCGAGGGCCCGTAGCCGTGGCCGGCAAGCGGCTGGGCGGTGCCCTCGCCGCCGGTCTGCTGCTGCGGCTGCGCGACGAGGGGGCGACTCCGCCGTCCTGCGCGGTGCTGTCGTCACCGCTGCTGGACTTCACGCTGGACGCGTCCAGCCTGCTGCTCAACGCGGCCGCCGACCGTACGGTGGACGCCGAGGCCCTGTCCGTCCGGGCGGCCGCGTACGCGGGCCCGACACTGCGCACCCACCCACTGCTCAGCCCTCTGCACGGCAACCTCCACGGCCTGCCGCCGATCCAACTGCACGCGGCGGGCACGGAGATGCTCCTGGACGACACCCTGTCCCTCGCGACCCGGGCGGCGCACTCGGGGGTCGAGGTCGACATGCGGATCTACGAGGACTCCTCCGCCCAGGGACTCAGGCAGCTGGAGGCCACGGCGGCGTTCCTGCGCGTCTGGTGCTCGAACGGCCTGGTCTCACCGCAGCGGACCTGAAGGGCACGGCGCGGCGGACGGCATCGGCGGCACGGATACCCACCGTGCCGCCGATGCCGTCCGCCTGTCCGGCCTCTCGCGGACCGGCACGGCCGTCCCTGACGCCCGGAAACCGCCGGCCGGCGCCGCGTCGCCCCCTCCTGTTCGACGCGGTGCCGACCGGCGGTCACGGTTCCGTACGGCGGTCAGGATCCCCGCGTGTCGTCGCGGTGCACCCGGCCGCCCTTCATCACGAAGCACACCCGCCCCGTGACGGACAGATCGTCGAGCGGGTCGCCGGGTACGGCGATGACGTCGGCGAGCAGGCCCGGCCGCAGTCCGCCCCGGTCGACGGCACCGATCAGCTCGGCGGCGACCGTGGTCGCGGCACGCAGGGCCTGGAGCGGCCGCATGCCCCGGTCGACGAGGGCGAGTAGTTCCAGGGAGCCTTTGCCATGCGGGATCGCGGGCGCGTCGGTGCCGAGGGCGACCTTGACGCCCCGCTGGATGGCACGCGCGGTGGACTCACGGGCACGGGGGAAGACCTCGGCGGCCTTGGCACGCAGGGCCGGGTCCGCGTGGTCGGTGTTCATGCCCTCGGTGAGGTAGGTCGTGGCCACCAGGAAGGTGCCACGCTCCACCATCAGGTCCAGCGTGCCGTCACTCGCCAGGAAGCCGTGCTCGATGCAGTCGATGCCGGCCTCGACGGCGGCGCGGATCGCCGAGTCCCCCATGCAGTGGGCGGCGACCCGCACGCCCGCCCGGTGTGCCTCGTCGACGATGGCGCGCAGTTCCTCGTCGGAGTACTGCTGGGCGCCCGCCGGGCCGGTATGCGACATCACACCGTTGGAGGCGCAGACCTTGATGACCTGGGCCCCGTACTTGATCTGGTACCGGACCGCCTTGCGCACCTCCGCCACGCCGTTGGCGATGCCCTCCTCCACGGTCAGGGGCAGCACCCCGGGGGCGAACGCCTGGAACATGGTCGGGTCCAGGTGCCCGCCGGTCGGCGCGATCGCGTGCCCGGCCGGCACCACACGCGGTCCCTCCACCCACCCCAGGTCGATGGCCTTCTTCAGGGCCACGTCCAGCAGCACGCCCCCGGTCTGCACGAACAGACCGAGGTTCCGTACGGTCGTGTAGCCGCGGTGCAGTGTGCGGCGGGCGTTGGCGACCGCGCGCAGGGTGCGCAGCGCCGGGTCCTCCTGGACGGAGATCAGCGGGCTGCGGTGGTCGGGGCCGCCGAGGAAGAGGTTGACCTCCATGTCCATCAGGCCCGGCAGCAGGGTGACGTCCCCGAGGTCGTGCACGACCGTGCCCTCGGGCAGCCGACTCGGCTGGACCTCGGCGATGTGCTCGCCGACCACCAGCACCTCACCCGGCTCGACGAGTTCACCCTTGTCGACGTCGAGCAGCCGGGCCGCCCGCAGGAGCACGGGCGGCGGCGGTGTCGTCTCCCGCCCCGCCATCACACGGCGGGTTCGACGACGGCGTTGATGCTGGCGGGCCCGCTGTCCGGGACCCTCGGCTGTCCCCAGGCCTCCACCGGGAAGGCGATGGTCACCAGTGAGCAGAACGCCCACAGCAGCCGCTTGTCCTGCTCGCCGATCCCCTCCATTGCGACCTGCTCCAGGTACACGGTGCCCTTCTGCAGCAGCGGGAACGCCACGTCGTAGAAGGCCTGCAACTCCTCCATGGTGCTCGCGACGCGCTTGGCGTAGCGGGCGCGCTCGCCCTGGATCGCCCAGTCCGCGAACGGTTCCAGCTCGTGGAACCCGTCGGGAAAGACCGTGGTCATGTCTGTACCCTCCCTGTCTGCTCGATGGGTGTCTCAGGACGCGGGGGCCGGTGCCACCGGCTGCTCGTAGGCGCGCACGAACTGCCGTGCGGTGGCGTGCAGATGGCGCAGCAGGACCTCCTGGTCGCACAGCGGGAACTCGTCCACGGTGCGCGACTCCAGCATGGTCTGGGTGGCCTCCAGGGTGTTGCCGTCCTGGAGGCCGTACTCCTTGAACGACACCACCGCGAGTTCCTGCTGGAGCCGCTGGAAGGCGTTCTCGGGCGGGACGAAGTAGCAGGTGCCCTCGAAGATGTGGGTGTTGTAGGACGTCGGCCAGTAGTGGTAGGTCAGCACCCAGTTCGGCCGCCAGACCAGCAGCATGAAGTTGGGGAAGAAGACGAAGGAGTCCATGCCCCAGAGCTTGCTGCGCGTGGGGTTGATCGCCGGCGGCAGCTGCTCGGTGGTCAGGCCGATGTCGGGGGCCTCCCAGGCGCCGAACAGGCCGCTGCGCAAAGCCCGTTCGACGGGCTTGACCATGACCCGCTCCTTCGGCGGTGCGATGCCGCCCCAGGAGGAGACCATGCTGTGCGGGCCGTCGATGTCGTACGACAGTGCCTCGTACCCGTACTTCTTGATCTTGGCGGCCTCTTCGGCGACGTACTGGCCCGAGTGCAGGATCGGCGCGTGGTAGAACTCGGCGAACGCGTCGATGAACAGCTTCCAGTTGCTGCCGATCTCGGCACGGTACTTGTGCACCTGGGTGAGCTTGTGGAAGGGGTAGCCGTCCATGCCCTGGGCGAACTTGCCCAGGTAGTCCCGCAGCGGCGTGGTGTTGTCCGGGTCGAGGTTGACGAAGACGAACCCCTCCCACACCTCGGTCTGCACGGCCAGCAGCCCGTACTTCGACTTGTCGACGCCGAAGAACTCCGACTCCTGCTGGACGAAGGCGAGCTTGCCCTCCAGGTCGTAGCGCCAGGCGTGGTACTTGCAGGTGAAGGCACGGCAGGTGCCCTTGGTCTCCTCGCGGGGATAGTCGTCCCACACGAGCTTGTTGCCGCGGTGGCGGCAGACGTTGTGGAAGGCACGTACCTCGCCGTCGGTGCCGCGCACCACGACGACGGAAGCGCGGGCCGCGTCCAGCTCCTTGGTGAAGTAACTCCCCTTGCGGGGCAGTTGTTCGACCCGCCCGACGTTCAGCCAGGTCCGCCTGAAGATGGCGTCCCGCTCCAGTTCGTAGAACTCCGGTGAGATCGAGTCCGCGTAGGAGACCGGCTCCGTACCGATCTTGAAGTGCTCGGTCCAGCTGCCCTCGGCGGGCTTCGCGAAGTGCGCCATGAGTGGGAACCTCCGGTCGGTCGACACCGCCACGATAACAATCGTCTCTGATTTGGAGAATAGCGTTTCCGTATTCTGCATATGGAACCTATGGTCGTGTCACCGGCATCGCGGCTCTCACGAGTGGAGGACGCTCTTGACGACACGCCACGACCACTGGATCGACGGCCGCCCCGAACCGCCGGAGAACGGCACCTGGCTGCCGACGCTCGACCCGGCCACCCGGCTGCCCGGCGACGAGATCGCGGCGGGCGGCCCGGCCGACGTCGAACGCGCCGTCCGTGCGGCGGAGCGCTCCCGGCACGACTGGGCCGCCCTCTCGCCCGCCGGGCGCGGCGCGGTCCTGCACCGGATCGCCGACGCGATCGAGGCCGACGCCGGGACGCTGATGCGGCTGGAGCGGGAGTGCACCGGGAAGGTCCCCGCGCAGCTGCGGCTGGAGGCCGACATGTCGGCGGCCTACTTCCGCTACTACGCGGGGGTGGTACGGGCCGCCGGGCACGGGACGGTCATCGAGCAGGGGGCGGGCGTCCACACGTACACGCGCTACGAGCCGTACGGTGTGGTCGGCGTGATCACGCCCTGGAACCTGCCCCTCAACCAGGCCTGCCGGGCCCTCGCCCCCGCCCTGGCGATGGGCAACGCGGTGGTGGCCAAGCCCTCGGAGTTCACCTCGGCCTCGACCCTGCACCTGGCCCGGCTGGCCACCCGCGCCGGCCTGCCGGACGGGGTGCTGAACGTGGTCACCGGCACCGGGTCGGCCGCGGGCGAGGCACTGGCCGCCCATCCGGGGGTACGGCGCCTGGCCTTCACCGGGTCGGTGGCCACGGGCCGGTATCTCGCGGGCGTGGCGGGCGGCCGGCTGGTCCCGCTCACACTCGAACTGGGCGGCAAGTCGCCCCTGGTGGTGTTCGCGGACGCGGATCTCGACCGGGCGGCGGCCGCCGCGGTGACGGCTGTCGCGGCGAACTCCGGGCAGGTGTGCTCGGCGACCGCGCGACTGCTGATCGAGGAGTCCGTGCACGACGAGGTGGTGGACCGGGTGGTCACGGCCGTGGAGAAACTGCGGCCCGGTGTGGACTTCGGCCCGCTGATCACGCAGGCCCAGTACGACAGGGTGCTGGACTTCCTCGCCGACGCCCCGGTGCCGGCCGCCACCGGCGGCGGCCCGTACCCGCGGGGGCCCGAGGCACGCGGACTCTACATCCGGCCGACCGTGTACGCCCGGGTGGACCCGCGCGCCCGCATCGCCCGCGAGGAGGTCTTCGGACCGGTCCTTGTCACGCTGCCCTTCCGGGACGAAGCGGAAGCACTGGCCCTGGCCGACGGCACGGACTACGGGCTGGTCGCCGCGGTGTGGAGCGGCGACCTGGCACGCGGACTGCGGCTCGCCGAGCGGATCGAGGCCGGCCAGGTGGCCGTGAACGGCGGTCCGCTCACGATCGAGACACCGTTCGGCGGCTACCGGCACAGCGGCTACGGCCGGGAGAAGGGCCTGACGGCACTGCAGGAGTACGCGCAGCTCAAGACCGTCAGCGCGAGCCTGGGCTGACCCACGGAGGGGATGACACATGTACGACGACGTATGGCAGCAGGCTGCACGGGCGGTACGCCGCGAGGTCATCGGCGACGACGGCACGGCGACCGTGGACACCCTGCCGGCCGGGTACCAGGACTTCGTCACGGCGACGGCCTGGGGCGTCTGGGCCCGTGGCGGCCCGCTGAGCAGGCGCGACCGCAGTCTGCTGGTGCTGGCGATGACGGCGGCGACCGGCCGTATGGGTGCCTTCCGGATCCATCTGGAGGCGGCCCCGCGCACCGGGGTCACCGATGCGGAGATCGACGAGCTCCTCTTCCAGCTGACCGCCTACTGCGGCGCCCCGGCCGGGACCGAGGCGTCGGCGGTCCTGCGCGAGGTCCGTGCCGCCCGGGAGGCGGTGTGAGCGGGCGACGGCCTGTCGGCTTCATCGGACTGGGCAACATGGGTGGCGCGCTGGCGACGAACCTGGTGCGCGAGGGCTTCGAGGTGGTGGCGTACGACGCCGCCGGCCCGGCCCGCACCCCGGTCGGCGCCCGCTGGGCACCGAACCCGGCCGAGGTCGCCCGGACGGTCGGCACGGTGGTGCTCAGCCTGCCCGACGGCACGGTCTGCGGGAACGTCGTGGGAGACCTCCTGGCCACGAGGGACCGCAGGGTCACCCACGTCGTGGACACCTCCACGGTGGGCGTCTCGGCGGCCCGCCAGCTGGCGAGCACCGGGCTGTCGTACGTCGACGCGCCCGTGTCGGGCGGCGCGGCGGGGGCGCTCAAGCGCACCCTGATGGTCATGTACGCGGGTTCCGACGACGCCTGCGCGCATGTCGAGCCGGTGCTCGCGGGTCTCAGTGACCGCAGGCGCCGGGTGGGCGACCGTCCCGGGCAGGCGCAGGCGTTGAAGCTCGCCAACAACTTCCTGGCCGCGACCGCGCTGGCGGCGGCCAGCGAGGCCGTCACCTTCGCGCAGGCCGCCGGCCTGGACATGGACGTATTGCTGGAGGTGCTCAACGCGTCCAGCGGCCGCAGCGGAGCCACCCTCGACAAGTTCCCGCAGGAGGTGCTGACCGGCCGTTACGCCTCGGGGTTCAGCAACTCGCTGATGGCCAAGGACATACGGCTCTATCTGCGCGAGGTGGACGAGACGGCCGGGCCCGCGGCCCTCGCCGCCGTCACGGAGGCGCTCTGGGAAGCGTTCGCCGCGGCCGAGCCGGGCGTCGACTTCACCCGCATCTACCCATTCGTCAGCGGCAGTTGAGAATCCGGGACGCTGTCGGTGCCCAGCAGCACGGTCAGCGCCTCGCGCACGATCCGGGGGTAGCGTTCGGCGTCCTGGTCCACGAGCCACAGCTGGTGGACGCCTTCGATGAGGGCGAGCACGGCGGCCGCGGCGGTCCGCGGGTCCAGTCCGCTGGGCAGCCGGTCCCCGTATCTCTCGACGAGCTGGGCGGTGAGGTGCTCCTGGAGGGACCGGCTGCGTTCACGGACGTAGCCGCACGCCGGTTCCTGGCCGGTGACGGCCTCCGCGAGGACCACCGTCTGCACGGTGGCGAGCGAGGGATGGTGCAGTTCGAACGCCACGGCCTCCGCGAAGTAGCCGGCCCAGTCCTCCCCGAGCCTGCGCCCCGCGAGATGCTCCCGGTTGAGCTGTTCACGGAAGTCGAGGAGATCGAGGAGCAGCCGCTTCTTGCTCGGGAAGTAGTGCAGCACGCCCTGCCTGGTGAGTCCGGCGCGTTCGGCCACCGAGTCGATGGAGGTGCCCTTGAACCCGCGTTCGGCGAAGACCTCCAGGGCCGCTTCCAGGATCTGCTGACGCCTCGCCGACACCACGTTGGGCCCCTTCCGCCGTTGGAGAGGTGCCCGCCCACACTATGCAGGCGCGCCTCGGCAGGGCGAGAGGGCGTACGGAGTCCGTCCTCACTTCCCCATCAGGGCCAGGGCTGCCAGCGCAGCCCCTCGGAGTGTTCCGGCCTCGTGCACCTCGGCCGTGTCCGCGATGTCGGCGAAGAGGCGGACGTCCTTGGCGAGCAGTCCGCCCGCGTGGGCGGCGATGCGGTCGAGGGTGCCGCCCGCGTCGGCGACCCGTTCCAGGGCGAAACTGGCCGCGCTGCCACGGGGCAGGACCCGGGTGAGCGCGACACGGTCCAGACCGAGGTCGGCACCCACACCGAGGACATCGGCGGCGAGCCCCAACTGGGCGGTGAACAGCAGATTGTTGAGGATCTTGGCAAGCTGTCCGGAGCCGGTCGGGCCGAGATGGACGACGGGGTCGCCGTAGGTCTCGAACACCGGACGGCAGTAGGCGAAGACCTGGGGATCGCCGCCCGCCATGACGAGCAGCGTGCCCTGCTCGGCGGCCCGGCCGCCCCCGCTGACCGGTGCGTCCAGGAAGGAGACACCGCTCGCCCGGGCCAGTGCCTCCAGTCGGCGGCAGGTCTCGGGATGCACGGTGGAGTGGACGGAGATCACCCCGCCCCGGCGCAGCCCGGCGAGGACCCCGTCCGGGCCGGTGACCACCTGTTCCACGTCTGCGTCGTCGACCACGCACAGGCACACCAGGTCGCTGGCGGCGGCCAGTTCGGCGGGCGAGCCGGCCGTCTTGGCGCCGCTGTCCGCGAACGGGGCGAGCGTGGCGGACCTGCGGGCCCACAGGGTCGTCTCGTGTCCGGCCCCGGCGATCCGCCGGGCCATGGGAGCGCCCTGGCTGCCCAGTCCGATGAAGCCCACACGCACGGGTGCTCTCCTCACGTCAGGTCGTCTTCCGCGGGCGCCAGAACACCGCCAGCAGGCCGGCGGTCGCCACCCCGCCCACCGCGAGCACGAGACCGGCGCCCGCCCATCCGGTCACCGTGATGTCCGCCGCCGTGTCGAGCGCGTACTTCCCCGGTCCCCAGGCGCCGAGCGCCACCGCGAGCATGCCGAGGACGAGGACGTACTCGTAGCCCTCCTTGAACACGAAGAAGCCGTGGGGCCGGTGGGCGAGCAGACCGGCGACCAGCATCACCGACAGCACGGCCGCGCAGGCGAGCGGAGTCAGCAGACCGAGCACGAGCAGGGCGCCCGCGCCGAGTTCGGTGAGGACGCTCAGCCAGGCCTGGAGCCGGGGCCGGGTCAGGCCGAGGCCGCCGAACCAGCCCGCGGTCCCGCCGATCCCGCCCGGACCGCGCCAGTGGTTCCAGCCGTGCGCCGCCATGACCGCGCCCAGCACCAGGCGCACGGCCAGCAGGGCCGTGTCCGAGGCCTCACCCATCCCGGTGCCGCCTCTCGATGGGCAGGGCCTGGACGCCGAGCGCGCACTCCTCCACGAAGGCGAGGACGTGCAGGTGGTAGGCGAGAGCCGTGCGGCCGACACTGGTGTTGTGGCCGGCGCCCGCCTGCTCGTGCACTACGACGCGGGGCGACCCGGTGAACATCGAGGCGAGGTCTGCGAGTCCCTCGGGGCCGTTCGCCCAGACCTGTTCGTACTCGGCGAGGGTGATGTGGACGGGCACCGGCACCTGCCCCGAGAGCCGGGCGAACTCCTCCTGCCAGTTCTCCCGGTGCCCTTCGTAGGCGGGCGAGGCGGAGCCGATGGTCCGGCCGCCGTACACGTCGGGCGGGTAGGCGTGCGGCGGATCCCACAGCGCGCGGCGGAGGTTGGGCCGGGTGCGAGTCGGATCGCGCCGCCATTCCTCCATCGCCAGTACCGAACGGGGGTGGTGGACCCGGCCCATCCCGGCCAGTTCGATGCCGAGCAGGTCGGCGCCCCGCCGGTCGCTCGCCATGCGGACGGCGAGTTCACACCCCGCCGAGTGCGCCCAGAGGAACACGCCGAGACCGAGATCACGGCCCTCCAGCAGCGCGGCCACGGCCTCGTAGGCGAAGTCGGTGCGCTGCTCGGGCGTGCCCATCCGATCCTCGTGCCCGGCCGAACTGCCGTAGCCGGGGCGGTCCAGGGCCAGGACGGTGAAGCCCGCGGCGGCCGCGGTGCGCAACAGGGAGAGCCGGGGGTGGCCCGGGTGGTCGAAGTAGGCGGAGTTGGTGGCGCCGCCGTGCAGGGCGACGATCACGGCCTGCGGGCGGGGCACCTCGGCGAGCAGCACCGAGGCGGGCACTCCATCCACATCGACCGTCAACTGCCTTATGAAATGGCTGAGTTCAGGTTCGAGCGAGGTCATACGAGCGTCCTGGATGTCATCCGTCCGTCCTGAGCAGGAGTACGCCGCCGGGAGTGAGCCCGCCGCTGGAGACCACCGCGGTGCACGCACCGGCAACCTGGCGGTCGCCGGCCTCGCCGCGGAGCTGGAGCACCGCCTCGTGCAGCAGGCCCATACCGTGGGTGCGGCCGTGCGAGAGCTGGCCGCCGTGCGGGTTGAGGGGCAGTACCCCGTCGCGGGCGATGTTCTTGCCGCCGTCCAGGAAGTCGCGGGCCTCGCCGATGCCGCAGAAGCCGAGGGCCTCGATCCAGGACAGGCAGTTGAAGGTGAATCCGTCGTAGAGCAGCGCCACGTCCACGTCGGCGGGGCGGAGGTCGGTGCGGGTCCACAGATGGGCGGCCTGGCCGAGGACTTGAGGTTCGTGGGTGAGGGTGGACTGGTCCCACTCCGGGCGTTCGAGGATCTGGGTGCCGACGGCCTCGAAGCGGACCGGGGGCCCGGGAAGGTCGGGGGCCGTCTCGACGGCGGAGACCACGACGGCCGTGGCGGCGTCGCAGGGGACGTCGCAGTCGTACAGGCCGAAGGGGGTGGTGACGGTGCGGGCGGAGAGGTAGTCGTCCATCGTGAGCGGGTCGCGGTAGATGGCGTCGGGGTGACGGGCGGCGTTCGCGCGCTGGTTGAGGGCGATCCAGCCGAGGGTCTCGCGGGTGGTGCCGTAGCGGTGCATGTGCCGCTGCGCGTTCATCGCCAGCATCATCGCCGGGGAGACCGCACCGAAGGGCTTGAACCAGCCCTCGGGGCCCGCGGGTTGAGCAGCCCGGATCCTGCCCTGCTTCAGCAGTTCGGCGTACGTCGACTCCCACACCGTGCGGAAGCACAGCACATGCCGGGCCAGGCCGCCCGCCACCGCGAGCATCGCGGCGATCAGCGAGCCGCCGGGGCCGAAGGTCTCCCCCGCGCCGTTGTGCCAGACGGGGTGGATGCCGAGCGCCGACTCCAGCGCGGTGACCCCGCCCTCGGCGAAGCCGCCGTACGCGCCGCCGCCCGGGTAGGTGGAGAGGCCGTCGATGTCGTCGAAGGCGAGTCCGGCGTCGGCGACGGCCTTCTCGCAGGCCTCCACGGTGAGTTCGAGGGGCGGGACCATGAGGCGGCGGCCGATCCGGGAGGCTCCGGCGCCGCTGATGACCGCGCGCTCCTCGAACTTACGGGAGACGGGTGCCGTACGGACGTGTTCCCGCATGCGTTCCGGAGCGGGTTCGTCGGCGGGCAGCGGTGCGGGCGGGGGCTGCTCGGCGCACGGCCGGAACAGCGGCAGCCAGACGTCGTGGGTCTGCTCGAACACCGCCTCCATGCGCATGCCGAGCCGCAGTTCCTCCGGCGCGCAGTCCACGAGGTTGGTGGTCAGCCGGACCCGTGGGTCCTCCTCGATCGCCACCTGGGCGACGACGAACGGGGTGGGCAGGCCCGGGAAGGGGAAGCGGTGGTTGACCGTGAAGCCGATGAGGGTGGCGAAGCCCGACACCTCGCGGGGGTCGCCGGTGCGGCCCCGGCAGTACCGGCAGACGGGCTGCGGCGGGTGGATCAGGGACGAGCAGGAGCCGCAGGAGCGGAAGCGGAGCCGTCCGTCGCGGCCGGACGTCCAGAAGAACTCGGTCTCCGGGGGCGTCACGGGCCGGGGGCGGACGGCTCCGGGCCTCTCGTCGGACGTGCTCAACGGAGCTTCGCCTCCGCCTTGCGTACCGTCACCGGTTCCGCCAACCCCTGCTCTTCGCAGGCCCGTTGAAGAGTCTCCAGGGTCTCCGCGAGGCCGGGACCGAGCCGCCGGCCCGGGGTGAAGGTGGCCGGGAGCCGGCGCATGCCCTGGATGACGCCGATGGTCTCGTAGTGGACCGTGCCCTCGGGATCGCAGACGAAGTCCGGTACGCGGTCGAGGACATGGAGCAGCATCCGCTTGAAGACCGCACGGGCCACGTTCGATCCGATGCAGCGGTGGATACCCAGGCCGAAGGCGGTGTGCCGGTTGCCGCCGCGGGCGAGGTCGACGCGGTCCGGGTCGGCGAAGACCGCCGGGTCACGGTTGGCCATCGCCCAGGACAGCCACAGCCGGTCGCCCTCCTTGAACTGCTTGCCGGAGATCTCGCAGTCCTCGGCGACCGTACGGCCGTCCCCGGGCGCCGGGGTGAAGTAGCGCAGGAACTCCTCGGTGGCCGTGTCGAAGAGGGTGTCGCGCTCACGGCTGAGGCGCTCGCGTTCGTCCGGGTGCTCGGAGAGCCACTCCAGGGCGTGCGCGGTCAGCGCGGTCGTGGTGTCGAAGCCGCCTCCGATGAGCAGCGCGAGGGCACCGACCAGGTCATCCTCGGCCGGTGCCTTGCCGTCGATCTCCAGCCGGGCGAGGGCGTCGGCGAGGCCGGGGCGCGGGGCCGTACGGACCTCCTGGAGGGTGGCGGCGATGTCCTTGATCATCGCCATGTGGGCCTGAATCACCCGGGCCATCTCAGGGGAGGTGGGCGGGGTGTAGACGCCGGCGTGGGCGGGTTCGTTGTACAGCTCCCACTTCTTGAGCGGGATGCCCATCATGGCGAGGGTGAAGACGGCGGGGACGATGTTGGCGAGGTCGTCGACGAAGTCGATACGGCCGCTCTCGATCCGCTCGTCCAGACAGGCTCGGGTCACCTCGTCGATGAAGGGGATCCAGCGCTTGATCGCCGCCGGGGAGAGATAGGGGTTGAGAGCGTTGCGGTAGGCACGCTGCTCGGGCGGGTCCATCTCCAGGAAGCCGCCGCGGATGCCCCTGCCGCGGGCCGGGGCGGGGATGTTGATGCCGTGGTAGCCGCGGCGCTCACCGTGCACGTCGTGGTCGTTGGAGAGCTTCTCGCCGGCCCGGGCGAAGGCGAGCAGTTCGCGGTTGCCGGCGGCCACCCAGTGGCCGCCGTAGGTGTCGGACCAGGCCAGCGGGCAGCCGGAGTGGAATTCCTGGGTCTGTTCCTCGAAGTGGTGCCGGTACTCGGGGGCGTGCCGGTCGAAGTGGACCCGGGGCTGTTTGCGGGCCTCGTCGCCCGGGTCGTCCGGTGCGGTCGTCATGGGGTGGCTTCCTCTCCGTCCGCCGGATGCGGGTCAGAACAGGCTCAGAACACGCTGATGGCGCGTTCGGGGCAGGAGCGGACGGCCTCGATCACCGCGCCCTCCTGGTCGGCGGGGACGTCCTCGGTGACCGGTGAGGAATGCCCGTCGATCTCGCTCAGTTCGAAGACCTTCGGCGCCCGCATGGCGCACAAGGTGTGGCCCTGGCAGCGCTCGGGGTCGACGCGTACCTTCACGTGTCCCGCCTCCGGTTTCATTTCAGGTCGGCCATGGACTTGCCGACGCTCGCGAGGGTGGCCGGTGTGCCGTAGTCGGCCTTGTACTTGTATGCGGGGGCGTCACAGCGGTAGGCGCCCTGGTCCGGCTGGAAGTCGGCCGCCTGCCAGCCCTTGGCGGTCGCCTCGACGATGGAGTAGCACTTGGGCGGCTCCTTCGAGGTGAGGTCGAACGGGGCCTGCAGACCGCCCGCCGTCCAGTCGGTGTTCTTCACCGCGTTGTCGTACACGCAGGTGCGGGTGAGGGTGGCGCAGTCGCGGGCCGCCGTGGCGAACAGCAGCCAGGCGGAGAAGGCGCGCAGGGCCGGGTAGGTGACCTGCTTGTCCGGCGCGTACTTCTTGTAGAGGTCGATGACCTGCCGGGTGGCCGGGTTGGCGGCGGCGCTCTCCAGCGGTGCGGTGGCGAACAGTTCGGCGTAGTTGTGCTGCTTGGCCAGGGCGGTACCGGCGAGTTGGAGGAAGGCCGGGCCGTAGGCGTTGCTGTTGGCGTCGATCCAGTCAGGGGTGTACCCGATGTTGGTGAGGGCCTGTTCGAGTTTGGCCAGGGACGCGAAGTCGCCGAGGAAGACCAGGCCCTTGACGCCCTTGTTCTTGATCGACTGGGCGTACGGCGTCCAGTCGGAGACCCCGGCCGCGGGGTAGAGGTCGTTGTACGAGACGGTGCCGCCGAGGCCGGCCACCGCCTCCTTGAACTGGGCGACCATCACCTTGGTGACCGGTGCGTCGCCGGCGATGATGCCGACCTTCTTCGCCGAGTCCGGGTACTTGTTCTTGAGCAGCCAGGTGTAGTAGCCGGCGTACTGGAAGTACCCGGCGACCGGCTGGGAGGCCATCACCTGGAGGTCGGAGCCGATGGCACCGATCTGGCTCGACTGGCCGGGGAAGTTGGGCAGCAGGCACTTGAGTCGGTCCTGCACTCCGAGGCTGTCCAGCGCGGAGCCGCCGCCGACCAGCGCGAAGTCGGACTTGCAGGCCTCCAGGACCGCTTGGCGGACCTGGGTGAGCTTGCTGTCCCGGGTGACGGCGACGAGCTTGCGGCCGTTGATGCCGCCCGCGTCGTTGCACCAGGAGGTGAACACCTTTGCGGCGTCCGGGAACTCGGAGTTCTTGGTGAAGCCGATGTCGGACATCACGCCGACCTGGATCTTGTCGGCGGTGACGCCCTGGGCGGTGGACGACTTGGCGGTGCCGGGACCGCAGACGTTCTTGAGCGTGCCGAAGTCGGCGCTCGACGCGGCCGATCCGCTCGCGGTGGGGCTCGCGTTGTGTGCGGCGTCGGAGCCGGTGTCGTCGCCGGAGCGCGTGGAACAGCCGGCGAGCAGCACCGCGGTCACGGTGACCGCGCCGATCAGCAGCCTGCGCATGGTGCCTCCTCGAAGGGCTCGGACGCCGTCGTCCGAGGGAGGTGCGGGAGTGCGGGGTCAGGTGACCGCGCCGCTCGCCTTCAGGGCGAGGATGCGGTCCCAGTCGTAGCCGAGCTCGGCGAGGATCTCCTCGGTCTGCGCGGCGAACTCCGGTGCGGGGCCGAGGCGGGTGTCCTCGACGTCGAACTGGACGGGGCTGGCGACGAGTTCGAGGTCACCGGCCTGTCCGAGGTAGCCGTTGGCACGGGCCTGGGTGTCGGCGGCGGCCTGGAGGGTGTCCTGGACGGGGGCCCAGGGACCGTCGAGGGCGGCGAACCGCTCGGACCATTCGGCGAGGGTGCGGCCCGCGATGATCTCCCGGAGGATCTTCACCGCCTCCTCGGTGTGCTCGGCGATGGACTCGCCGGTCGCGAACCGGGGGTCCGCGGCGAGGTCGGGTCGGCCCAGGCAGTGGCAGACGCCCGGCCAGAACTTGCCCGGCTGGAGCATGACGAACGAGATGTAGCGGTCGTCGGCCGTCCGGTAGAGGCCGGAGAGCGGGTTGCGGGGCGAGCCGTGGGCGCTGGGCCGAACGCCCTCCCAGGCCCGGTCCAGGTGCAGGGAGAGGCCGATGGCGTGGCCCATCGCCCACAGTCCGCTGCCGAACAGGGAGACGTCGACCACCGCCGCCTCGCCGGTGCGTTCGCGGCGCAGCAGGGCGGCCGCGATACCGCCGGCCAGGTTGGTGCCGGAGATGGTGTCGCCGTAGGCGGGTCCGGGCGGGCTGATCAGGCCCTCGGTGCCAGGTGGGGTGATGCTGGCGGCGGTGCCGGCGCGGGCCCAGAAGGCGGTCATGTCGTAGCCGCCCTTGTCCGCCTCGGGGCCGCGCGGTCCGAGAGCGCTGCCCCGGGCGTACACGACACGGGGGTTGACGGCGCGGATGTCGTCGACGTCGATGCCGAGGCGGGCCCGGGAGCCGGGCATGAAGCTGGTGAGGAACACATCGGCGTCCTTGGCCAGTTCGTACAGCACCTCGCGGCCCTCGGGCCGGGCGATGTCGAGGCCGATGGACCGCTTGCCGCGGTTGGCATGGGCGACGTTGGGGTTGGGGTCGCCCTCGACCCTGAAGGTGCCGGTCTGGCGCAGTCCGCGCTGCGGGTCGCCGTTCACGGCGTGCTCGACCTTGACGACGTCCGCGCCCCAGTCGGCGAGCACGGCCCCGGCCGAGGGCACGAAGCCGTACATCGCGACTTCGAGGACCCGGATGCCCTCCAGTGGCCTCATGCCTGCTCCAGGGGTACGACGACCCGGGCGAAGGACTTCTCCTCCAGGAACTCCTCGAATCCGGCACGCCCGCTCTCGCGGCCCACGCCGGACTGCTTGTAGCCGCCGAAGGGCACGTCCGCGCCGAAGTAGTTGCCGCCGTTGATGGAGAAGGTGCCGGTGCGGATGCGCCGGGCGAGGCGGATGGCGCGCTGCTCGTCGGCGCTGTGCACGGCGCCGGACAGGCCGTAGCGGGAGTTGTTGGCGATCCGGACCGCGTCCTCCTCGTCGTCGAAGGGGATCACGGCGAGGACCGGGCCGAAGACCTCCTCCTGGGCGATCTCGCTGTCCGGGTCGACGTTCGCGAGGAGGGTGGGTTCATAGAAGTAGCCCGGCTCGATCCGGTTGCCGCCCCGGACGAGGGTCGCGCCCGCCGCCACGGCCCGTCGCACCATGCCGTCGACCTTGTCGCGCTGCTGCTCGCTGATCAGCGGGCCCATGGTGGTCTTGGGGTCGGTGGGGTCGCCGACGGTGACGCGTGCCATGCCGGCCGCCACCAACTCCACGATCCGGTCGTGGTGTTCGCGCGGTACGAGCAGCCGGGAGGTGAGGGCGCAGCCCTGGCCGGAGTGGGAGCAGATGGTGAACGCGGCGAACATGCCGGCCTTCACGAAGTCCGCGTCCTCCAGGACGATCATCGCCGACTTGCCGCCGAGTTCGAGGAAGACCCGCTTCACCGTGTCCGCGGCCGCGGCCATGATCTTGCGGCCGGTCGTGGTGGCGCCGGTGAAGGTGACCACGTCGACGTCGGGGTGGGTGGTGAGCAGTTCGCCGACCCCGGCGCGTGCCGAGCTGAGCACGTTGATCACGCCGGGGGGTATGTCGGTGTGCTCGGCGATGAGTTCACCGAGCGCGAGGGTGGTGAGCGGGGTCTGCGGGGCGCCCTTGAGCACGACGGTGCAGCCAGCTGCGAGGGCGGGGGCGATCTTGGCGAGGGCCAGCTGGTTGGGGTAGTTGTACGGCAGGATCGCGGCGACGACGCCGGCCGCCTCCTTCTCCACCCAGCGCTGGTGGCGCTGGCCGCGCGACTCGATCTCGCCGAGGTCCTCGGTGAACTCGTAGGTCTCCAGCAGGTCGGCGTAGAAGTTCACGATGCCGATGGGCTCGTCGAGTTGTGGTCCGTGGGTGAGCTGGCGGGGGGCGCCGACCTCGGCGATGGTCAGTTCGCGCAGTTCCTCGCGGTGCTCGTCGAGGGCCTGATGGAGCTGGCGCAGGCAGCGCACCCGCAGGTCCCGGTCGGTGGACCAGCCGGTGGTGTCGAAGGCGCGGCGGGCGGCGGCGACGGCGGCCTCGGCGTTGGCGGTGGTGCCGTCGGGGGCGTGGCCGAGGAGCTCACCGGTGGCGGGGTTGTAGCTGGGGAACGTGGTGTCGGCGGTGAGGAGTTTGCCGTCGATCAGCTGGGACGCGCCTGCGGGCGCGCTCACAGCCGCACCAGCGATCCGCCGTCCACGGCGAGCACCTGGCCGGTGACCCAGGACGCGTCGTCGGAGAGCAGGAACAGCAGCGCGCCCGCCTGGTCCGCGGGGGTCCCCATACGTTTGAGGGGGAAGGACTGCACCATGGCCTTGCGGTATTCCTCCGGGATGATGTCGCGGGCCGCCTCGGTGTCCGTCGGTCCGGGTGCGATGGCGTTGACGCGGATGCCGCGCGGGCCGAGTTCGGCGGCCAGCGAGATGGTGAGGTGGTTGATGCCGGCCTTGGCGAGTCCGTAGAAGCCGGTGGCCTGCCAGGCGGCGGTGGAGGACTGGTTGACGATCGCCGCGCCCTCCTTCAGGTGGGGCAGCACGGCGCGGGTGACGTGCAGCGCGCCGAGCAGGTTCACCTTGAGGAACCGGTCCAGGTAGTCGTAGTCCACGGTGACGACGCCCTCGCGGCGCATCCCGTGGAAGATCGCCGCGTTGTTGACGAGGTGGTCGATCCTGCCGTACTCGCCCATCACGGTGGCGGCGAGCCGCTCTGCGGAGGACGGGTCGGCGACGTCGACCCCGACGAAGAGCGCGTCGCCGATGTCCATGGCGACGCGCTTGCCCTGCTCCTCGTTGAGCTCCGCCACCACGACCCGCGCACCCTCGGCGGCCAGTGCCCGGGCATATCCCTCACCGATGCCCTGGCCGGCCCCGGTGACGACCACCACCTTGTTCTGCAACCGCATCCCAGCCTCCTTGCTCGGTTGGGCTGGAAACTACATTCTCATTTTTGGCGAATCAAGGTCTCGGACACGAGAATATGACGCTCTTCCACTTCCGGCCTCAACCCCTTGGAGAATAAGGTTCTCACAAACGAAAGGGGAGTTTCCATGATCGACTCGAAGGCCGTACGCCCGTCGCTCGGCGTGGAGTTCACGGGCGTCACGGACCCGCTCGACGACACCTTCGTCCATCGCTGCGTCGAGGCGCTCAAGTGGCGCGGGGTGCTCGTCGTACGCGGGCTGTACCTGAACGACGAGCAGCAACTGGCGTTCAGCCGCAGGCTCGGCGAGGTGGTCGCGCTGCGCGACCAGGAGATCTTCCCCATCTCGATCAATCCGGCGAAGAGCGCGAGCGCCAAGTACCTCAAGGGCGCCTTCTTCTGGCACCTCGACGGCACCAGCGACGACGTCCCTGTCAAGGCGACCACACTCACCGCCCGGCATGTGGCCACGGTCGGCGGCGGCACGGACTTCGCCAGTACCTACGCCGCGTACGAGAACCTGCCGGTCAAGGACCGTGAACGCTACGAGAGTCTGCGGGTGGTGCACACCTTCGAGGCGGCGCAGCGGCTGGTGACCCCGGACCCCACCCCGGAAGAACTGGCCGGCTGGCGCACCCAGCCCGCCCACGAGATGTCCCTGGTGTGGCGGCGCAGGGACGGCCGCCGCTCCCTCGTCGCCGGTGCCACCGCCGACCACGTCGTCGGGATGGACCCCGAGGAGAGCCGCGCCCTCCTGGACGACCTGCTCGACTGGACCACCCAGGAACGGTTCCGCTACACCCACGACTGGGAGGTCGGCGACCTGGTCGTCTGGGACAACACCGGGATCCTGCACCGGGCGTTGCCGTACGACGAGAGCTCCGAGCGGCTGCTGCACCGGACCACCGTCGTCGGTGACGAGGCCTTCGCATGACCGGGACGGCCGTCCAGGCCAGAACTGCGGCCGTCCAGGCCAGGACTGCGGTCGTCACCGGCGGCGCCTCCGGCATCGGTCTGGCCGTCGCCCGCCGGCTCGCCGCCGACGGGCTGAAGGTCGCCGTACTGGACCTCGCCCCCGCCCCGGAGGCCTACGCGCTCACCGTCGACGTCGCCGACCGGGCCCAGGTCGACAAGGCGATGGACGCGGTGCGCGAGCGCCTCGGCCCCGTCTCGGTGCTGGTCAACGCGGCCGGCAAGGACGGTTTCACCCGCTTCGGCGACATGGCCTTCGCCGACTGGCAGCGCGTCGTCGACATCAATCTCAACGGTGTCTTCCACTGCGTGCAGTCGGCGCTGCCGGACATGTGGGAGGCCCGCTGGGGCCGGATCGTGAACATCTCCTCCTCCAGCACCCACTCCGGCCAGCCCTTCATGGCCCACTACGTCGCCGCCAAGTCCGCGGTGAACGGCCTGACCAAGTCCCTCGCGCTGGAGCTGGGTCCGCGGGGCATCACCGTCAATGCGATCCCGCCGGGCTTCGTCGACACCCCGATGCTCCGCAGCGCCGAACGCGAGCAGCGCCTGGGCGGCACCATCGAGGAGCACATCGCGCGCACCCCCGTACGCCGGGTGGGCCGGCCCGAGGACATCGCCGCGACCTGCTCCTTCCTGGTGAGCGAGGAGGCCGGTTACATCACCGGCCAGATCATCGGCGTGAACGGAGGCCGCAACACGTGACGAGGCTGTCGCCGATACCGTACGAGGAATGGGACGCCGAGGTCCTGCGGCCGCTGACGGGCGGTCGCACCATCCCGCCGTCCAACGCGCTCGGTCTGCTGCTCAACCATCCGCGGCTGGCCAAGGCGTTCCTGACCTTCAGCACCCAACTGGTCTACCGAGGCACACTGCCGGACCGGATGCGGGAGCTGACGGTCCTACGGGTCGCCTGGCGCAACCGCTGCCGGTACGAGTGGGCGCACCACGTCCTGATGGCCCGGGAGGCCGGTGTCACGGACGAGGAGCTGGAAGAGGTACGCCGGGGCGCGGACACCCTGGTGAACCGGGCGGTGGACGAGCTCGACACCACCTCCTCACTCTCCGACGAGGTGTACGCGGAACTGGCCGAGGAACTGGACGCGCGGCAGTTGATGGAGTTCGTTTTCACCGTCGGCGCGTACCGCCTCCAGGCCATGGCGTACAACACCTTCGGTGTCGAGCCCGATGCGGGCATGGACGAGGGCGGGATGGACGGAGAAGGGTGAACACGCAGCCTCCCCCGCACCCGCCCCTGCGGGTCGTCCAGTGGGCCACCGGAAACATCGGTACGCGCTCGCTCCGTGCCGTTCTCGACCACCCTCGCATGACGCTGGCCGGTGTCCGTGTCACCGGTCCGGACAAGGCCGGACGCGACGCCGGCGAACTGTGCGGGACCGGCCCGACGGGTGTCGTCACCACCACCGACCCCGACGAGATCCTCCGGCTGCGCGCCGACTGCGTGCTGTACATGCCCCGGACGACCAGCCATGACGAACTGTGCGCCCTGCTGGCGTCCGGCGCGAACGTGGTGACCACGGCGGGCGGTTTCCACCACCCGGCGAGCGTGGATCCCGCCCTCAGGGCGAAGGTCGAGGAGGCCTGCGGGCGGGGCGGCACATCGCTGTACGCCACGGGCAGCAGTCCGGGCTTCATCACCGAGGCGGTGCCGCTCGTCCTGGCCTCCGTGCAGCGGCGGCTGGAGAAGCTGACCATCCACGAGTACGCCGACCTGTCCCGGCGGAACTCACCGGGTCTGCTGTTCGACGTGATGGGCTTCGGCGGAACACCGGACGGTGCGTTCGACGAAGGCCGACTGGCCCACGTCAGGTCGGGCTTCGGGCCGTCCCTGCGGCTGGTCGCCGACGCCCTGGGCCTGCCCCTGGATTCCGTCGAGGCCCGCGGCCGACTCGGCACCGCCGCGCGCACGACCGGCATCGCCGCCGGAGTGCTGCGTGCCGGGACGGTGGCCGCCCAGCGGATCACCCTGTCCGGTCGCCGTGCCGGCCGTACGCTGCTGGAGTTCGACGCGACCTGGTACTGCACCACGGACCTGGACGTGGACTGGGACCTGCGCCCCACCGGCTGGCATCTGACGGTCGACGGAGACACGCCCCTCGACATCGACATGCGGTTTCCGGTGCCCCTGGAGCGGCTGGCCGCCGTGTCACCCGGCTACACCGCGCACCGGGCGGTGAACGCCGTCCCCGCGGTCTGCGCGGCCGCCCCCGGCATCCGTACGACCGTGGACCTCCCCCTGTTCACCGCGGACCTCGGCTGACGCCCGGTGCGGGAGGGGACCGCGGTCCCCTCCCGTTCAGCCCTGCTTGAGACGGTTCTTCATCTCGTCCAGCCGGGTCAGGATCGGATAGCCGTCCACGCTCAGGGCGTTGCCGTGCCCGGTCTGGTGGATGTCGAAGACGGACTGGAGGGCGGCGTAGAAACCCTGCACGTCGAGGGTCTGGTTGACAGCGCGCTTTGCCTGACGGAGGCCGAAGGGCGGCATCTGCGCGATCCGCCGCGCCAACTCGTTGGTGGCAGTACCGAGTTCGTCCAGCGGGACGATCCTGTTGACCATGCCGACCTGTTCGGCCTCCAGGGCGGTCAGAGGCCGGCCGGTGAAGAGGATCTCCTTGGCCTTACGGGGCCCCAACTCCCAGGTGTGGCCGTGGTACTCGACCCCGCCGATGCCCATGTGGACCACCGGGTCCGAGAACTCGGCGTTCTCGGCGGCCACGATCAGGTCGCACGGCCAGCAGAGCATGAGCCCGGCGGCGATGCACTTGCCCTGGACGGCCGCGATGGTGGGCTTCGGGATGTTGCGCCATTTCAGCGAGTATTCGAGGTACCGGCGGGTCTCGGCGTCGTAGATCCACTCCAGGGTGATCTCGCCGGGGCCGGGCCAGCGGTCCTTGAGGTCGTGGCCGGCGGAGAAGTGCCGTCCGTTCGCCCTGAGCACGACCACCCGCACCGACTCGTCCCGGGCCGCACGGGTCCAGGCGGCGTCGAGGTCGTCGAGGAGGGCCATGGTCTGGGCGTTGGCGGCCTCGGGGCGGTTGAGGGTGATCGTCCCGATGCCGTCCTCGGCGTCGTACAGGATCTGGTCCATGGCGGGTGTCCTCTATCGCGGCAGGCCGAGGATGCGCTCGGCGACGATGTTGCGCTGGATCTCGCTGGTGCCGCCCGCGATGGTGCCGGCGAAGCTGCGCGCGTACCGCTCGAACCAGCTGGAGATGAACGCCTCGTTGTTCATGTGGTGGTACGGCCCGGTCCGCGCGGGGTGCGGCAGGCCGTCGGCGCCGTGGGCCTCCAGAGCGTGCAGCGAAGCGGACTGGACGGCCTCGGAGCCGAGCAGCTTGAGCACGGAGAGCTCGGCGGGGTCGCGGTCCGGGCCGAGTTGCCGGTAGCCGAGCAGCCGCAGCGCCTGGAGGTCCATGAGGAGGGTGGCGTACCACTCCTGGCCGGCGCCGACGTCGGCGGCGTCCTGCACCAGGTCCTCCAGGCGTTCGGCGAACGACAGCCACAGCAGGGTGCGTTCGTGTCCCAGGGAGCCGTTGGCCACCCGCCAGCCCTCGTTCAGCGGCCCGACGAGGTTCTCGCGCGGCACCCGGACGTCCGTGAGGAACACCTCGTTGAAGTCGAGGTCGTCCTCGGCGGCGATCGAACCGAAGGGGCGCCGTACGACGCCCTCGGTGGCCGTGGGGATCAGCAGGGCGCTGATGCCCTGGTGCCTGGGCGCGTCGGGGTCCGTGCGCACGAAGGCGAGCAGGACGTCGGCGTCGTGTGCGCCGGAGGTCCAGATCTTCTGACCGTTGACCGTGAAGGTGTCGCTGCCGTCGCTGTCGAGCACGGCCCGGGTGCGCAGGGAGGCCAGGTCGGAGCCGGCCTCGGGCTCGCTCATGCCGAGGGCCGCGGTGATCTCGGCACGCAGGATCGGCACGGCCCAGCGGCGCTTCTGCTCCTCGGTGCCGAAAGTGATCAGGGAAGCCGCGATGATGCCGAGGCCCTGCGGGTTGAAGCTGTGGTAGATCCGGCGGCGGGCCAACTCCTCCAGATGCACCAGTTGTTGCGGCAAGGTGGCACCGCGGCCGCCGTACTCCGGTGGCTGGCCGGGCAGCAGCCAGCCCGCGTCGAACAGGGTGCGCTGCCAGCGGCGGGCCCAGTCGGGGAGGTGGGCGCTGGAGCGGGAGCGGTCCCGCGCCTCGGCCTCAGCGGGGAGTTCGGCGTCCAGGAAGTCGGCGAACTCAGCGCGGAAGGCGGCCACTTCGGGATCGTCGGCGAGTCTCATGACGCCAGCAGTGCCTTCCTGTGCGCGGACGCGGTGCCGAGGAGCAGGTCGCAGGCCTGGGCCCGCTTCAGGTGGTACTGGAGCTCGTTCTCCCAGGTGAAGCCCATGGCCCCGAAGAGTTGCAGCCCGTGCCGGAAGACCAGGCGCTGACACTCTCCGGCCGCGGCCTTGGCCATGTGGGCGGCCCGGGTGCGCCGGGGGTCGTCCTCGGCGATGGTCAAGGCGGAGAAGTGGGTGAGGGCACGCGCGCGTTCGATCGCCACGTGCATGTCGGCGGCCTTGTGCTTGACGGCCTGGAAGGAGCCGAGCGGGCGGCCGAACTGCACGCGCTGTCTCACATGGTCCAGGGCCAGATCGAGGATCCGGCGGCAGGCGCCGACCGCGGTGGCGGCAAGGCCGGTCAACGCCAGGTCGGGCACGCCCTCGGCAAGGGCACCGGCCTCGACCTCTGCCAGGTGCAGGGTGGGGTCGAGCACGGGGACCCGGCGCGCCGCCAGTTCCGCACCCGGTACGACCACCACCCCGTCCGGGGTGAGCAGCGCGACCTCGTCGGCGCGGTCGGCGTCCAGGACGTACCGACCGGCGCCGTCGAAGACCGCCGTGCCGCTGCCCGCGGGGAGCCGGCCGGTCAGCGGGGCGAACCAGGTGGCCGTGGCCAGGAACGGGGTCGGGTCGGCGACATATCCCAGCTCCTCCAGGATGAGGACGAGTTCCAGCGGTGGTGCCTCCAGCCAGCCGAGCCCCCGATAGGTGCTCCACTGCCGTTCCCCGGGCCGGCCGCGGACCTTGGCGACCGTCTCGCGCACCGTGCGCCGCAGCAGCAGCTGATCCTCGTCGAGTTCGAACTCCACGCCCGCCTCCGCCCTGTCCGTACCGGTGGCCGCACGCCGGGCGCGAGCCCGGGTCGGGCGAGAATACCATTCTCTCTATATGAAAGTAATGCTCTTGTTTCCTACGGAGTGCGATTCGGTAGGGGGAGTACCCCTCCTTTTCACATGCGTGGAGTACCGTTCTACGCATGAGTGCCGTCCCCGCAGAACCGGTCGAGACCCCCGAGCCCGCCTGGCGGCAGCGCGCCGTCGAGCGCTCCACCCGGGCCGCGAAGCTGCGCGCCGAGCAGCGCGTCCAGCGGTTCCTCGACGCCGCCCAGGAGCTGATCGCCGACAAGGGCACCACCGACTTCACCGTGCAGGAGGTCGTGGAGCGCTCCCGGCAGTCGTTGCGCAGCTTCTACCAGCACTTCGACGGCAAGCACGAGCTGCTGCTCGCCCTCTTCGAGGACGCGCTCTCCACATCCGCCGCGCAGATCCGGGAGAAGGCCGCCGCGGGACAGGACCCACTGGAGCGCCTGAAGATCGCGGTCGACCTGCTGTACGACTCCTCCACCCCCCGCGAGGGCCAGCAGTCCCCGCTCTTCACGGACTTCGCGATCCAGCTGCTGGTCACCCACCCGGACCAGGTGGCCTCCGCCCACCTGCCGCTGCTCGCCTATTTCACGGAGCTGGTGGAGGAGGCGGTCGAGGCCGGGCAGGCCGTGACCGCGAAGCCCCGGCGCACCGCGTCCCTGATCATGCAGACGGCGATGTTCACGGCCCAGGCACCCGCGGCACCGGTCGGGGCACACCCCTCCCCCATCACCGCCGAGGAGGTGTGGGCGTTCTGCCTGGGCGGACTCAGGGGGCCCGGCACCGCGCAGAGCCCGGCCACGACGGCGCCGTCAGCGGATGCGCCCGCGACGACACGTAAGGCCTCCGCGGCGACACCCAGGACAACCCCGGCGAAGAAGACCACGACCACGCCGCAGAAGCGGGCAGCCGCCGCGAAGAAGGCCGCTCCTGCGAAGAGGGCCGCCACGAAGGCCTCCACCTCGAAGGCCGCCACTTCGAAGGCCACCCGCCCCCAGGCGTGACACGGCGGAACCAGGGCCTCCGCGGGTTCGTCCGCGGAGGCCCTTCGCCGTAACGCGGGCCCCTGCCACGCCTCGGGCCGCCGCCCCGCAGACCCTGCCAGCCCTCGGCCGGACCAGGGCCTCCGCGGGTTCGTCCGCGGAGGCCTCTCGCCGTACCCGGGCCCCCACCACCCCGCAGGCCCCGGCGCCTCTCGGGCCGTGACCTTCCGCCGCCTGGACCGGTCCGCGACCCCTGCCATCCCGATCCACGCCTCATCTCCTTCCGTCGACCCTCGCACCCCTCCCCTCACCCGCTGAACCTCTCCGTCAATTCCCCCTGCAGAGCCCGAGCTTGAAGCCTCGGCCCCCTTGACGGACGCTTTCGGTCTGACCTTTGATATGTTTCGCCATCAGCCGCCGGCAGAGGGGTTCCCCGCCGTGGACTTCGAGCTGACCGAGGACCAGGAGACGATCCGCAAGGCCGTGACCGGTCTTCTGCGCGACTTCGACGACCGTTACTGGATGGAGAAGGACCGCGACCATGCCTTCCCCGAGGAGTTCTACGACGCCGTCGCGGGCGGCGGCTGGCTGGGCCTCACGATCCCGGAGGCGTACGGCGGCCACGGCCTCGGCATCACCGAGGCCACCCTGCTGCTCGAACAGGTCGCCCGCTGCGGCGGGATGAACGCGGCCAGCGCCATCCATATGTCGATCTTCGGCATGCACCCCGTGGTCGTGCACGGCTCCGAGGAGCTCAAGCGGCGCACGCTGCCCCGGATCGCGGACGGCGATCTGCACGTCTGTTTCGGCGTGACCGAACCGGGCGCCGGTCTGGACACCGCGAGCATCACGACGTACGCCCGCCGGGACGGCGACCACTATGTCGTCAACGGCCGCAAGGTGTGGATCTCCAAGGCGATGGAGTCCGAGAAGATCCTGCTCCTCACGCGGACCTCGAAGGCCGACGAGGTCGGGAAGCGCACGGACGGTATGACGCTGTTCCTCACCGACCTCGACCGCGACCGGGTCGACATCCGCCCGATCCCGAAGATGGGCCGCAACGCCGTCACATCGAACGAGCTGTTCATCGACGAGCTGCGCATCCCCGTCGAGGACCGGGTCGGCGAAGAGGGCCACGGCTTCCGCTACCTCCTCGACGGCCTGAACCCCGAACGCATGCTGATCGCCGCCGAGGCGCTCGGCATCGGCCGGGTGGCCCTGGAACAGGCGGTGCGGTACGGCAGGGAGCGGGAGGTCTTCGGCAGGCCGATCGGCATGAACCAGGGAATCCAGTTCCCGCTCGCCGACTCCCTCGCCCGGCTCGACGCGGCCGAGCTGGTGCTGCGCAAGGCGACCTGGCTCTACGACCACGGCCGGTCCTGCGGACGGGAGGCGAACACCGCCAAGTACCTGTGCGCGGACGCCGGATTCACCGCCGCCGACCGGGCGCTGCAGACGCACGGCGGCATGGGCTACTCCGAGGAGTACCCGGTCGCCCGCTACTTCCGCGAGGCGCGGCTGATGCGGATCGCGCCCGTCAGCCAGGAGATGGTCCTGAACTATCTGGGCTCGCACACGCTGGGACTGCCCAGGAGCTACTGAGGAGCTGGGATGACCGACCGTACGGATCTGTTCGACCTCACAGGGCGCTCGGCGCTGGTGACCGGCGCCGCGGGCGGTATCGGCTCGGCGGTCGCCGAGGCGCTCGCCCGGGCCGGGGCGGCGGTGCTCGTGACCGACGTCGACGAGACGGCCGCGGCGGCCGTCGCCGGGAAGATCTCCGCCGCCGGACTGACCGCGGACAGTGCCGCGCTCGACGTGACCGACCGGGCGAGCGCCGACGCGGCGGTGTCCCGGGCGGCCGCGCTCGCCGACGGCACCCTGCACATCCTCGTCAACAACGCCGGGATCACCGCGCCGGCCATGTTCGCGAACCTGGAGGAGGACGCCTTCCGGCGGCTCCTCGACATCCATGTCCTGGGCAGCTTCCACTGTGCGCAGGCCGCGTTGCCCCACCTCCCGGACGACGGACGCGGCCGCATCATCAACGTCACCTCGTCCGCCGGGATCGTCGGCACGCTCGGGCAGGTCAACTACTCCGCGGCCAAGGCCGGCATCATCGGCCTGACCAAGTCGCTCGCCCGCGAACTGGCCCGCAGGCGCATCCTGGTGAACGCCCTCGCCCCACTGGCCGCGACCCCGATGACGGAAACCATCCGGACGAACGAGAAGTTCGCCACTCAGATGCTGGCCCGGATCCCGCTGGGCCGCTGGGCGGAGCCGGAGGAGGTCGCGGGAGCGTTCGTCTTCCTCGCCTCCGACGCGGCCTCCTTCATCACCGGTCAGGTACTGCCGGTCGACGGGGGCATGGTGATTTGACTGCTCCCCTCCCTGGAGGCAAGAGGTGCCTGCCTTCAGAGCTGAGCGGGGATTCCTGGCTCAGGCTGCCTCCGGGAGCAGCGCTCCCGGAGGTCTTACGCCCTCGGCACCAGCCGGGTTCAGACCTGCCCGGACGAGCATCACGCGGGCGGAGTTCCTGTCTCTGGGGGAGACGGCTCCGCACGCGGTGCAGGCGCAGGTGCGCTCGGACAGCGGCAGTGCGTGCTCGGTTCTCGCTCCGCACGATGCGCAGTCCATGGTGGTGTACGCGATGGGGGTACCTCCCATGCCTTTCGGGCTATGGGGAGCACGAGGCGGATGTCCCGTCCGTGCTTGCGGCCCATCTCGATCAGGGCGTTCTTCGTGGCGCCGATCGCGACGTCGGCCGCTTTGCGTGCCATCGATGATTTGGCGAGGAACTTCGGCTTGAAGTCCTCGACGGCGATGACGTCGTGGTCGGTCACGACCTTCTTGGCCCACCTACGGCCGGTATCCTGCCGCTGCCGGGCGATCTTCGCGCAGGTCTTCGCCCGCCACTTCTTCGCCTCGCGGTAGCCCTTCGAGGCGGCCTGTCCCTTCTTCGGTTTACGGCGGGCCATCATCCGGTCGTACCGGGTGAGCCTGGCCTGGGCCT
Source organism: Streptomyces sp. NPDC101234 (assembly GCF_044767525.1). Lineage (NCBI taxonomy): Bacteria > Bacillati > Actinomycetota > Actinomycetes > Kitasatosporales > Streptomycetaceae > Streptomyces > Streptomyces sp. NPDC101234. The sequence goes on from NZ_JBIWOA010000023.1 coordinate 144,251, forward strand.
TACGGCCGTGCTGAGGGTGCGGGAGGTCGTAGGCGTCGGAAGTGGTGGTCGCGGTCTCCTTCACGCCCCAGTCCACACCGAGCACCCGTCCGGTCCGGGGCAGCAGCTGCACCTCGGCGGGGACCACGAACGAGCAGTACCAGTGCCCGACGCTGTCCTGGTACACGCGTACCGAGGAGGGCTGGGCGGGCAGGTCCCGCGACCACACCACCGTCAGTACGATCCCGCCCGCCAGGTGCAGGCAGCCGCCCTTGAGCCGGAACCCGCGCTTGGTGTGGTTCAGGGTCGGCAAGGTGTCGCGCTTCTTCTTCCACTTCGGCATCCCGGCCCGCTGCCGCTGCGGCAGGCGTTCCCGGATGTCCTTCTGCGCCTTGGCGCGGGACCTGCCGAAGTCCCGGATCAGCTGCTGGGGAACCGAGCTGCCTTGGCACAGCCACGGCGTGTGCTTTCGCGCCCCGGTCAGCATCTTGTCGAGCTGCGCAGGGCCACAGGTCCGCTTCTCCTCCGTGGCCTGGTTGCGCAGCTGGGTTGCCTTGGACTTGGCGACGCATTCGTTCCAGATCCACCGGCACCGGTCCCATTCCGCCAGCAGCGCCGTACGAGCGGTCGACGACACGCGAAGCCGGTACGTGTACCGAGCGTGCCCGGCCTCGCCAGCTCATCTTGATGTCGTCATGACGCCACTGTGGCATCATGATCCGCTTCTCGCTCCGGATCCCGGCAGATCTACACGAACGGGTGACCGCCCAAGCTACCGCGGACCGGCGATCTCTCAATTCCGAGATCCTCCACCCGCGAATCCCGGTGACAGCCTCGGACGCCCCTGTGTTGAATGGTTCAGCCGAAACGGACGTCCGACGAGAGGCCTGAACCCGTGCCCAGCGCCGAGCCCTCCCCCCGCATCCCCCGTTTCGGCACGCTGACCGTGCCGAAGGCGTCGGACGTGCTGGCGGCGGAGGTCCGCGAGCGGATCCTGTCCGGGGAGATCGGCGAGGGCACGGCACTGCCCCCGGAGCGTCAGCTGGTCGAGCAGACCGGGCTGAGCCGGGCCACCGTGCGCGAGGCGCTGCGGATCCTGGAGGTCGAGCGGCTGGTGGACATCCGGCCGGGGCGCGGCGGCGGGGCTTTCGTGCACCGGCCGGGGCGCGAATCCCTGGCGAACACCGTGCAGTTGGTGATCCGCGGCCAGCAGATCCGGCTGGAGGCGCTGCACGAGACCCGGGAGGCGATCGAGCCCACCTGCGCCGCGCTGGCCGCGCGCCGGCGCACCGACCGGGACCTCACCGAACTGGACTCCGCGAACGCGGAGTTGAAGGAGGCCGGGGACGACGCCCAGCGGTTCCTGCGGGCGAACGTGCGCTGGCACAGCGCGGTGGCACGGGCGGGCGAGAACGAGCTGCTCATCGGGTTCATGAGCGCGCTCTCGCAGTCGATCCACGCGGCCACGAACCTGGAGCAGTTCACGGGGGCTGACATCCGCGAGGTCACCGCGCGGGCACACGCCCGGGTCACCGACGCGATCCGGGCCGGCGACGAGGCGGCGGCCATGCGCCGGATGTCCCGGCACGTGTGCGGGTTCGCACGCGCGGCGGCCGAGGTCGACGTGCGCGAACGCGTGGAGCTGACCGACACCGAAGGCTGACCCCGATCGCCGAAGACCGACCGGCCTCGAAGGCGGACGGCCACCGCTCAGAGCAGAGCACGACCGCGCCTCACGAGAATCACATTCTCATTTTCGCGCAACACCATTGACAGTTACGGCCTGACCTTTAATAACATCGCTGCCATGAGCGAGGTGAGTCCCGTGCTGACCGTGGCCGCCGACGGCGACGTCCGTATCGTCACCCTGAACCGTCCGGAACGTCTCAACGGCGTGTCCGAGGAACTTCACCGCAGGCTGTCCGAGGTGTGGCGCGAGCTGGCGGACGACACCAAGGCCCGGGCCGTGGTCCTCACGGGTGCGGGCAGGGCGTTCAGCGCGGGCGGCGACTTCGACCATCTGCGCCGCCACCATGACGACCCGGAGCTGCGCGAGCGGTCGATCCGGCTCGACCGGACCATCCAGACGGAGATGATCCGTTTCCCGCTGCCCGTCATCGCGGCCGTCAACGGCCCTGCGGTGGGCCTGGGTTGCTCCCTGGCCCTCGGCTGCGACCTGGTCCTGATGGCCGAGGACGCCTATCTCGCCGACCCGCATGTCTCGGTCGGTCTGGTGGCGGGTGACGGCGGGGTGACCCTGTGGCCGCTGCTGACGAGCCTGCTCCGGGTGAAGGAGTACCTGTTCACCGGGGACCGTATCCCGGCGGCCACCGCGGTCGGGCTCGGCCTCGCCAACCGGGTCGTACCCGGCGCCGACCTGATGCCCGAGGCGCTCGCGCTGGCACACCGGCTCGCCGCGCAGCCCGCGGAGGCGCTGCGTGCGACGAAGGCTGCGCTGGCCACCGTGGTCGAGCAGGTCTCGCGCGGCGGCATGGAGGCGGCACTCCTCGCGGAGCGGTCCACGATGACCAGCCCGGACCACATCCGCATCGTCGACGACCTCGCCACCCGCGCTCGCCGCCGCCCGACCGCACCCGAGGAGGACTGAGCGTGCAGCCCGAGGAGTTCACGCTCGTCCGCGACCTGGTCCGCACGTTCGCGACCCACCACGCCGTCGACTCGGCCGACGCCATCGGGCCCAAGTCCCGTGCCGCGGCGCAGGAGGCGCTCAACGGACTGGGCCTCGCCGAGCTCCGCCGTACCACCCCGCCCGCCGCCACCGTCCAGGAGTGCGCCCTGCTCGCCGAGGAGCACGGCCGCCTGCCGCTGACCACCTCGCTGCTCGGTACGACCCTGCTGGCTCCGGAGCTGCTACGGCTGCTCGGCACGGGCGAGCACGGCACACGGTTCACGATCGCCCTCGCCCCCGACCTGCGTCTCCCCGGACCACGAGCGGCAGAACTGCGCGCCTGGGACTGCGACGGAGCGGACGCGGCTCTGTACGTCGACACCGAAGGCACCGTGACCCGAGCCGAGCCGGGTTCTCCGGCCCCGACCGCCGACCTGCTGCGCAGCGTTCGAAAGGCCTCCGCTGTGGGCAAGCCTCTCGGCCGGCTCGCGTCTGAGGACCGACAGCGGTGGCAGGCGTACGCGCTGGTGCTCGTCGCGAGTGAACTCGTCGGCGCTACAGGGTCGTTCGTCGAGCGGAGCGTGGAATACGCCCGCGAGCGGAGTCAGTACGGCCGCCGGATCGGCTCCTTCCAAGCCGTCCAGCATCTGCTCGCCGACGCGACCGTCCTGGTCGAGGCCTGCACCAGCGCCACCCGGTACGCCGCCTGGTGTCTCGACCACGAGCCGCCGGAGCAGGCGCTCGCGGCGGCCCGTGTGGCCAAGGCGGAGGTGAACACCTCGGCGGTGGAGGCGGTGTACGCCGGGATGCAGGTGTTCGGAGGCATCGCCCAGACCTGGGAGCACATCGCCCACCTGTATCTGCGCAAGGTCCTGGTGGGCGCCACGACGCTGGCCACCACGGCCGATCTGCTGCCCGCCCTCGCCGCACCGGAGGCGACGCGATGACCGACGGCCCCCTCGACTTCGGCGACCCGGCGGACCTGGAGCGGCTGCGGCAGGGCTTCCGCACCTGGCTGGCCCGGCACCCGCTGCCCCAGCGGCGGCCGGACGAGCCGGTCCCCACGTTCCTGCACCGCTGGCACCGGATCCTGCACTCCGGCGGCTGGGTCGGCCTCGATGTGCCGGAGGAGTACGGCGGCCGTGGTCTGACACCGCTCCACCAGGTCGCCGTCAGCGACGAGTTGGGGGTATACGGCGCCCCCGGGGTGCCCCGGATCGGCTATCTCGCCCATGCCCTCCTGCGGTTCGGCTCCGAGGAACAGCGCCGTCGGCTGCTGCCGCGGATGCTCCGCGGCGACGACGTCTGGTGCCAGGGCTTCAGCGAGCCGGGCGCCGGATCGGACCTGGCCGGCATGAGCACCTACGCGCAGCCACAGTCCGACGGCGGGTATCTCGTCAACGGGCAGAAACTGTGGACGAGTTACGCCCAGTACTCCGACCTCTGCCTCCTCCTGGCCCGCACCGACCGCGGCGCTCCCGCGCACACCTCGATCTCGGCGTTCGTGCTGCCCCTGGACCGGCCCGGCGTGACCGTACGCCCGCTGCGCGCGGCCAACGGTGACGAGGAGTTCTGCGAACTGTTCCTCGACGACGTCCGTCTGGAGGAGCCCGAGCGGGTCGGCGCCGAGGGCGACGGCTGGCCGTTGGCGATGACGACGGTGTCGTACGAACGCAATGCCCTCGACACCGGGCACCTGTCCAAGTACGGGCTACTCGTCAACCGCCTGCGCCGCACCGCGCACGAGCGGGGCAGGAGCCTGCCGGACGGCCTCCTCGCGCGGATCGGCCGGTGCGTCGTCGACTACCAGGTCCTCGTCGCGCACGCCCGGCGCCGTACCGCGCAGCGGCTCGCCGGTCAGGTCGCCGGACCGGAATCCTCCGTCGACAAGCTGCTGATGACCCGCGCCGAGCAACGGCTCTACGAGACAGCCCTGTTGGTGTTCCCGGACGAACTCCACACGGAGGGCGGCGAGATCTTCGCCGACTACCTCTACTCCCGGGCCGCGTCCGTCTACGGCGGGACGTCCCAGATCCAGCGCAACATCATCGCCAAGCGGCTGCTGCGCCTGCCGGCCGACGACCGCGCCTGAACGGAGTCCGTCGATGCGACACGACCAGGAGTTCCTCAGCATCCCGAACGTGATCAGGATCGCCGCACGACGGTTCGGCGACGCCCCGGCCCTCGTCGACGACGCGGTGCGTCTGACCTTCCGGGAGCTGGAGGAGCGGATGGTCCAGGCGGTGCGTGCGGCGCTCGCGCTCGGCATCGGCCCCGGGGACCGGGTGGGCCTGTGCGCTCCGAACTGCGCGGAGTGGATCGTCGCGGCCCTCGGTATCCAGGGGGCCGGAGGTGTGGTCGTCCCTCTGAACACCCGTTTCAAGGCCCAGGAGATCTCCTACATCCTGCGCAAGTCGGGTGCCAGGGCCCTCTTCGCGGCCTCCTCCTTCCTCGGCACCGACTACATCGGCGCGTTGCGGCGGGCCGATCCCGACCTGCCCGCCCTGGCCACCGCCGTATCGCTCCTCGGGCCACCGGGGGAAGCCGCCCTGGGCTGGCAGGACTTCCTCGACGCGGGAGCGGGGACCGCGCCCTCGGCCGCACACGCGTCGATCGACCGGATCACCCCGGACGACCTGTCCGACGTGATGTTCACCTCCGGCACCACCGGCCACCCCAAGGGCGTGACGCTCACCCACGGGCAGTCCCTGCGGGCGTACGGCTGGATGTCCACGGAGTACACCTTCGACGCCGCCGACACGTTCCTGGTCATCCCGCCGTTCTTCCACTGCTTCGGCTACAAGGCGGGCTGGCTCGCCTCCCTGATGCACGGCGTGACGGTGATCCCGATGGCCGTCTTCGACGCGGGACGGGCCCTGCGCATCATTGCCGAGGAACGGGTCAGCATCCTCCTCGGCCCGCCCACCATCTTCCACGACCTCCTCAACCACCCCGACCGGTCGTCGTACGACCTGTCGTCACTGCGGGTGTCCATGACGGGCGGCACCACGGTCCCCGAGGCCCTGATCCACGCCATGAAGAAGGAGCTGACCTTCGACGTCGTGCTGAGCGCCTACGGGCTGACCGAGTCGAGCGCGCTGGTGACCAGCACCCGGGTCGGTGACGCGGAGGAGACGGTGGCCCGCACCACCGGCCGGCCCATACCGGGCGTCGAGGTCCGCATCACCGACGACACCGGACAGGACGTCGGGCCGGGCGGGGACGGGGAGATCCTGGTGCGCGGTTACAACATCACCCGCGGCTACTGGGAGGACCCGGGGGCCACCGCCGCCACGATCGACCCCGACGGCTGGCTGCACACCGGCGACATCGGCCGCCTCGACCCGGACGGCAACCTGGCGGTGGTCGACCGCAAGAAGGAGATGTTCATCGTCGGGGGTTTCAACGCCTACCCCGCCGAGATCGAGAAGCTGCTGCTCGGCTGCGAGGCCATCGCGCAGGTCGCGGTGATCGGTCTCCCCGACGAACGGCTCGGCGAGGTCGGCTGCGCGTTCGTCGTACGCCGGCCGGGAGCCGAGGCCACGGACGAAGACGTCATCGCCTGGGCCAGGGAGCACATGGCCAACTTCAAGGTCCCCCGTCGGGTCCGCTTCGTGGACGCACTCCCGCGCAACGCGAGCCAGAAGGTCCTCAAACACGAGCTGCGCACCCTTCTCGGAGAGCACTGAGATGGGCGGACCGCTGGCCGGCGTCACCGTCGTGACGCTGGAACAGGCCGTCTCGGCTCCCATGTGCACCCGTACGCTCGGCGACTTCGGCGCCCGTGTCATCAAGGTGGAGAACCCCCGGGGCGGTGACTTCGCCCGTCACTACGACGACGTGGTCGGCGGACTGGCGGCGCACTTCGTGTGGGCCAACCGCGGCAAGGAGTCGGTCGCACTCGACCTGAAGTCGGAAACCGGCCTGGTCGTCCTGCACCGGCTGCTGGAGCGCGCCGACGTGCTCGTCTCCAACCTCTCCCCCGGCACCACGGCCAAGCTCGGGCTGTCCTCCGCCGACCTGGAGGTACGGCACCCCGCGCTGATCGCCGTCGAGATCGACGGGTACGGCCCCGGCGGCCCGCTCTCCCACAAGCGCGCCTACGACATGCTGGTCCAGGCGGAGTCGGGAGCCTGCTCGGTGACCGGTCTGCCCGGCGCCCCGGCGAAACCGGGCCCGCCCGTGGCGGACGTGTGCAGCGGACTGTACGCGGCGCTCTCGATACTGGCGCTTCTGTACGGCAGGGGCCGGGGCGGTCCGGCACCGTCGGTCGCGGTCAGCATGTTCGACACCATGGCCGAGCTGATGGGGTATCCGCTGACGTACACCCTGCATTCCGGGATCGAACAGCAACCGCTCGGCATGAGCTCGCCCGCCGTCGCGCCGTACGGCGCCTACCCGACCGCCGACCGGCAGACCGTCGTCCTGGGCACCACCAACGAAGCCGAATGGCAGCGCCTGGCGAGGGAGTTGATCGGCCGCCCGGACCTGGCGGACGACGAGCGGTTCCGCACGAACGCCGGCCGGGTCGAGCACCGTACGCAATTGGACGCCGCGATCGCTGCCTGGTGCGCACGGCACGATCTGGCGTACGTCCAGGACCGCGCGGACGCCGCCGGGATCGGCAACGCCCGCTACAACACGCCTAAGGACGTCCTCGCCCACGAGCAACTGGCCGCCCGCGACCGCTGGCGGGAGATCCGGACACCGTCGGGTCCGGTCCCCGCGCTGCTGCCGCCACCCGTCATCGCCGGGTACGACCCGCCGATGGGCGCCGTGCCCGCGCTGGGCGAGCACACGGACGCCGTACTGACCGAACTGGGCTTCAGTGACCAGGACATCGACGCGCTGCGCGCGCAGGGAGCGGTGCGGTGAGCGTGCTGCTGACGAGCGACGCCGGTGGGGTGCGCACGCTGACCCTCAACCGGCCCCACCGCAGGAACGCCATCGACGCCGAACTGTGGGAGGCGCTGGCTTCGGCGCTGAGGGAAGCCGGCGACGACAGCACCGTACGGGCGCTCGTCCTCACCGGAGCGGGCGGCGCGTTCTGTTCCGGTGCCGACATCTCCCGGCCGATCGTCGACCGGCATCCGCTGCACCGGATGCGGACACTCACCGAAGTCACCCTGCTGCTGCACGAGTTGCCCTTTCCCACCGTCGCCAAGGTGACGGGGGTGGCGGTCGGCGCGGGCTGGAACCTGGCGCTCGGCTGCGACCTGGTGGTGGCCACGCCCGGGGCTCGTTTCTCGCAGATCTTCGCGCGGCGCGGCCTGTCGCTCGACTGCGGCGGCTCGTGGCTGCTGCCGAGGCTCGTCGGACTCCAGCAGGCCAAGCGGCTGGCCCTGTTGGCGGAGACGGTCGACGCCGAGGAGGCGCGGGCGCTGAACCTGGTGACCTGGGTCGTGGCTGCCGACCGGGTGGACGCCTTCGTCGACGACCTGACGGTGCGTCTCGCGTCCGGCGCGCCCGTTGCGCTCGCCCAGATCAAGGCGCTGCTCGACGAGGGCGCCGACCGCACCCTGCGGGACGCGTTGGCGGACGAGGCGCGGGCGCAGGCGGTCAACTTCGCCACCGCGGATGTCTGGGAGGCGTACACCGCGTTCGCCGACAAGCGCGAACCGAAGTTCACCGGCCGCTGGGCGGTGCCGAGACGAACGGAGAACGACACATGACGCGGGAAGCGGTGATCGCGGCGGCGGTCCGTACGGCGGTCGCGAGACGGAACGGCGGCCTGGCCGGCGTCCATCCGGCGGATCTGTCCGGGGCGGTGCTGACGGCGCTGGCCGACCGGGCCGGGATCGATCCGGCGGCCATCGACGACGTGATCTGGGGATGCGTGTCCCAGGTCGGCGACCAGTCCGGCAATATCGGCCGCTATGCCGTACTGGCCGCCGGTTGGCCCGAGAGCATCCCCGGGACCACGGTCAACCGGGCCTGCGGATCGAGCCAGCAGGCCCTGGAGTTCGCCGTGCAGGCGGTCCTCTCGGGGCAGCAGGACGTGGTCGTGGCGGGTGGCGTCGAGGTGATGAGCCGGGTGCCGCTGGGTTCGGCGAAGGCGGACGGAATGCCGTACGGCCCCCAAGTCCTCGGCCGGTACGAGGACTTCTCCTTCAATCAGGGCGTCTCCGCCGAACGGATCGCGCAGAAGTGGGGCCTCACGCGGGAGCGGCTCGACGCGTACGCCGCACTGTCGCACGAGCGGGCGGCGGCCGCGCAGGACGGCGGGGCCTTCGACGAGCAGATCGTGCCCGTGGCCGGGGTCGCGGCGGACGAGGGCGTCCGCCGGGGCACCAGTGTGGAGACACTGGCGAGGCTCAAGCCCTCCTTCCAGGACGACGGCGTCATCCACGCCGGCAACGCCTCGCAGATCTCCGACGGCGCGGCGGCGCTGCTGATCACCACGCCGGAGCGGGCTCGCGAGCTGGGTCTGCCCCCTCTGGTGCGGTACCGGGCGGGCGCGGTCGTCGGCTCCGATCCGGTGCTGATGCTGACCGGGCCGATCCCGGCGACCGAGAAGGTGCTGCGCAAGGCCGGTGTGGCCCTGCCGGAGGTCGGGGTGTTCGAGGTGAACGAGGCCTTCGCGCCCGTCCCGCTGGCGTGGCTCGCCGAGACCGGCGCGGACCCGGAGCGCCTCAACCCGCTCGGCGGCGCGATCGCCCTCGGCCATCCGCTGGGCGCGTCGGGTGCGGTCCTGATGACGCGCATGATCCATCACATGCGCGCCCACGGGATCCGCTACGGCCTGCAGACCATGTGCGAGGGCGGCGGCACGGCCAACGCCACCCTCGTCGAACTCGCGGAATGACAGGGGCGGTCGGCATGCGACGGGATGTCTTCACCGAGGACCACGAGGCGTTTCGGGCACTGGTGCGGGAGGTCGTGGCGAAGGAGGTGGTGCCGCACTACGGCGAGTGGGAGAAGGCGGGGCGGGTCCCGCGCGACTTCTTCACCACGCTCGGCTCGCTGGGTCTGCTGGGGATGGCGATCCCGGAGCGGTACGGCGGGGGCGGCCGGCCCGACTACCGCTACAACGTCGTCCTCCAGGAGGAGGCCGCCGCCGCCCTGGTCACCCTGGGCACCGTCCGCACCCAACTCGACGTCATACTCCCCTACTTCCTCGCCTACGCGAACGGGGAGCAGCGCGAACGCTGGTTCCCCGGCCTGGCGTCCGGGAGGCTGCTCACCGCCATCGCGATGACCGAACCGGGCACGGGCTCCGACCTCGCCGGTATCCGTACGACCGCCGTGCGCGACGGCGACGCCTATGTCCTCAACGGCGCCAAGACCTTCATCACCGGCGGGCTGCTGGCCGACCTGGTGATCGCGGTGGCGCGTACGGCGACCGATCCGGGCGACCGGCGGGCGGGGCTCACGCTGCTCGTCGTGGAGGGCGGCATGCCGGGGTTCACGCGTGGCCGGACGCTGGACAAGATGGGCGTCAAGGCCCAGGACACGGTCGAGCTGGCCTTCGACGGCGTGCGGGTGCCGCTGGCCAACCGGCTCGGCGAGGAGGGCGCGGCCTTCGGATACCTGGGCCACAACCTCTCCCAGGAACGGATGACGGTCGCGGTCGGCTCGGTGGCCCAGGCACGGGCCGCGCTGGATACGACCGTCGCCTACGTCAAGGAGCGCGAGGTTTTCGGCTCACCGGTCGCCGCCTTCCAGAACACCAAGTTCGAACTGGCCGCCGTCGCGGCCGAGATCGAGGCGGCGCAGGCCCTGCTGGACCGGGCCGTCCTGGAACTGGTCGACGGCCGGCTCTCCGGCGCCGACGCGGCGAAGGTCAAGCTGTTCTGCACCGAGATGCAGGCCCGGGCCGTGGACCGATGTCTTCAACTCTTCGGCGGATACGGCTACATGCTGGAGTATCCGATCGCCCGGCTGTACGCGGACGCCCGCATCACGCGGATCTACGCGGGAACGAGCGAGGTCATGAAGGTCATCATCGCCAAGTCACTGGGGTTGTGAGCCATGTCCGTGGAGGACTTCGCCGGCCGGCCGGGCACCGCCTTCGTCGCGGGCGGCACCGGCGGCATCGGCACGGCGGTCGTACGGACGCTGGCGGAACACGGCAGCGACGTCACGTTCACCTACCGGGCCAACCACGAGGCAGCCACAGCCCTGGTGGACGAGGTCAAGGCGTCGGGTCTCCATGTCCGGTCACTTCAGGTCGACTTGACCGACGAGGTGGCGACCGCGACGGCCGTCACCGCGGCCGCCGAGACGTCCGGCGGCCTGCACACACTCGTGTACGCGGCCGGACCGCACGTACCCATGACCCATCTGAGCCAGGTCACTCCCGCCCGGTACCGTGCCCAACTGGAGGCCGACGCCGTGGCGTTCTTCAACCTCGTCCATCCGGCGCTGCCGTTGCTGCGGGCGAGCGGGGGCAGCGTCGTCGCGGTCACCACCGTCGCGACCCGCCGTTACCCGGTCCGTGACGGGCTGTCCTCGGGGGTGAAGGGCGCTGTCGAGGCGGTCGCCCGTGCCCTGGCCGCCGAGGAGGGCCGGTACGGCGTCCGGGTCAACTGTGTCGCTCCCGGCATGCTCGACGACGGCATCGCGGCCCGGCTGATCGAGACAGGGGAACTCGACGAGAACGCCCTCGCGATCACCCGGCGCAACATCCCGCTGCGCCGGTTCGGGCGCGCCCAGGACATCGCGGAGGCCGTCTGCTTCCTCGCCTCGGACCGGGCCGCGTTCATCACCGGGCAGGCACTGGGGGTGGACGGCGGATACAGCGTCTGAGCGGACGGGTTCAGGAAGTGATCGCCCGGCCGCCGACATAGGTGGCCCGCACGAGATCGGCGGTCAGGGCGTGGAGAGCCTCGCGCAGCGGAACGTGGAGCAGGCACAGGTCGGCCACCGCCCCCACGGACAACCGCCGTGCGCGGGCGGGACGTTCAGGGGTGCCCAGGAAGAGCCGCAGGGCGGCCTCCGGCGTGACGGCCTCCCCGTCGTCCCGTTCCGCAGCGGCCCGCATCACGGCCCACGGGTCGGGGGTTCCGTACGGTGCGTCGGTTCCGGCGGCCAGCGGGATGCCCGCCTCGGCCAGGCTGCGACAGCGGTAGAGGTGCGGCCGGTCGTCGGGGCGCACGTCGGTGGCGTACTCGGGTCCGCGCTCGACAGGGAAGTGCGGCTGGGCCACGACCGTCACGCCGAGCCGCCGCAGCCACGGCATGGTCTCGACCGGGATCACTGCCCCGTGCTCGATGCGGTCGCCCGCGACCGGCCCGGCCTCTTCCAGGGCGAGAAGGGTCACCAACAGCTGCACTCGGGTGACGCAGTGCACGGCGACCGGGCGGGGCCGCAATCCGATGAACGTGGCCGCGAGGTCGGTGGGCGTCGGCAGGCTCGGGTCGTCGAGCATGATCTTGACGGGTGCGTCCACGCCCATGACGGCGACCCGCTGGGGCAGCACGGCCAGCGTCCGTGCCAGACCCGGCGCCGGGCGAGGGTCGGCATTGGTGAACCCCGTGACACCGTGTTGTGCGGCGCGCCGCCCGAGTTCGGCCAGATCGAGCCGTACGGGAGGGACGAGACGGCGCAGGCGCCCGTCCTCCCGCCACAGCCGCCCGTCGTCGAACTCGGAGACATCGTCCAATCCGGACGCCCGCAGCGCGGCGCTGTTGAGGAACCACATGGCGCCGCTGCGATGCTGCACCCTGACGGGTCGGTCGGGCACGATCGCGTCCAGTGCCCAGCGGTCCAGATCGCCCGCCACGCTCTCGTGGTAACCGATCGCTCGCACCCATCTCCCCGGTGTCCCTTCGCACAGCGCCGCAGCGAGCCCGGCACGCCCCCGCACATCGGCGGGGCCGACCCGCACGGAGGCGGCGGCTGCGGCCAGTGCGGTGAGATGCACATGGTGGTCGTGGAGCCCGGGCAGCAACGCCCCGCCGTGACCGTCCAGGTCGGCCGGTCCCGGCAGCCGGGGACCGATGTCCGCGATCCGGCCGCCCGTACCGACCCGCACGTCCACCCGACCGTGGCCCTCGACTTCCACATCGTGGATCAGCAAGGTGCTGTCCGGCCGGCGGCGAGGGCGCCCGCGCACGCGGCCATGGACACGCTCAGCAGCTCACCGCCACCGGAGGCCAGGGAGCGTGCGACGGCGTGGGCGGCATACAGACCAGTGATGGGATCGGCTGTCGCGTCACCGAGGAACACCGGATCGCCGTACGCATCCCGGCCGGTCAGCCCTGCGGCCACCGCCGCGTCGTCACCGAAGGCGATACGGTCGTCGTCGCGTCCGTACCCGGTGATGCTGACCCAGACCCGGCCGGGGCGAGCGGCCAGGAACTCCTCGGCATACACGCCGAGTCGCCGCAGTGCCCGGGGACGGGACGCCTCGATCACCACGTCGGCTTCGGAGACGGCCTCCGCCAGAGCGCCGGAGGCGAAGTCCAGCACCAGACTCTCGTGACCGTCGTGCAACCAGCGGTAGAAAGCGGGAACGCCGAAACGCGCCCCGTCCGCCCGACCGGTGCTCTCCACCTTCGTCACATGCGCTCCGGCCAGCCCCAGCAGGCGCGCGCACAACGGCCCGGCCCACAGCGCGGACAGGTCGACGACTCGCAACCCCGCCACATCGCGTCGACGGGGTACTCCATGGCGTTCGGCCCGTACCGGAGCACGGTTGCCGCCGGCCTCCTCGTGCGCCGCCGCCGCGATTCCGAGCCGCTGGGCTTCGCGGGCGAGTTCGGTGGCCGGAGCGCGCAGGGCGGCAGTGCCCAGGTCGGCACCGGGCGCGCCGAGGAGCGCCAGCAGCGCGGGAAGGGACGCGTGATCGTCCGGGCGGGCCAGGTTGATCGCCGCCCAGCCGTCCGCGGTAGGCAGAAGGCGGCAGGAGCCGCCCGCTGAGATCCTCCCCCGCGGTTCGAATCCGGCCAGCTCGGCTCGGCGGAACAGGGTGACGGGCAGGTCGACCGGCACCCCTGTGAGCCGGGTGAAGTCGTCCGTCAGAACGACAAGTGTGCCGAGGCAGGGTTCGATCTCTGCCATCCATCGGTCGAGAATGACATTCCCCATGACGCGAACACCCTTCTCCCAAGGGAGACGCCAGATTACACTCACGGGATCGTGGAACCTCCTTTCATCCTGGTCGACCTGGACCGTCCTGCCAGACCGTCAGCCGGGAGGGACCAGGTCACCGTCGCCGTGGCGAGAACACCGAGAGAGGTGACCGAGGAGTTCGACATACTCCTCACGGCCGCCCCCGATCCCCCACGTCCATGGGTGAGTTGCGCCGATCCGTACGCCACCGCGTCGCTCCTGCGGGACACCGTGGCCCGGCATCCCGCAGCCTGCGTCACCCTCGCCCAGGTGCTCCGGATGGGCGCCGCACTGCCCCCGTCCGACCGGCTGGTCCTCGAATCCCTCGCCTACTCCGCGCTTCTGGCGGGCGGAGACTTCCGTACCTGGCTGGCCTCGTCCCGCCCCCGCACCCCGCGCCCCACCGCCGAACCCGTCCGGGTCCACCGTGACGGCGAGCGCCTGAGGCTCACGCTGGACCGCCCCTGGGTACGCAACGCCTTCGACGCGGCCACGAGGGACGCCTTGTGCGAGGCACTGGAGGTGGCTGTTGCCGATACGACGATCACCGAGGTCCACCTGTACGGCAACGGGCCGGCTTTCTGCAGCGGGGGCGACCTGTCGGAGTTCGGCACGACACGCGACCCCGCCGAGGCGCACCGCATCCGCGTCCACCGCAGCCCGGCCGCGCTGCTCCAACGGTGCGCGCCCAGGGTGACGGCCCATCTCCACGGCGCATGCGTCGGCGCCGGCATCGAACTGGCCGCCTTCGCGGGGTCGGTGACCGCCGCCCCGGACACACTGATCCGACTGCCCGAGATCGAGATGGGGCTCATCCCCGGAGCGGGCGGCACCGCCGGCCTCCCGCCTCGCATCGGCCGCGAACGCACCGCCTACCTGGCCCTGTCAGGCGCCCCGACGAATGCCGCAGAAGCGCTGCGCTGGGGGCTGATCGACACACTCGATCCAAGCCCGGGGATCCGCGCCAGCGGCAGCACACGCGAACTGCACCGACAGGCCAGGCTGAAGAGCGAGCAAGACGCCCAGGTACCGAGGTGACGGCCGGGCCCGGCGCGGGGGCCCGTCCCGGCCATCGGGACTCTCCGTTGTGCGGGCCGGTGGCCGCGCCTTGAATCACCTGACCATGAGACCGACCGGACACCACCGCGGCCGGGCAACCCGCTTCGACGTCATCGTGGTCGGCGCCGGTGCGGCGGGAGCAGCCCTTGCGGCCCGGCTCGCCGAGGACCCCGACCGCACGGTCCTGGTACTGGAGTCGGGTCCGGTGCCGGGCCTGCCGCCGTCGTTCGCACCGGAGTTGCTGGACGCCCGGCTGGTCCCCGGTGCGCAGCCCGGCCACCCGGCCGTCCAGCCGTTTCCCGCGCGCCTCACCGCCGGCCGCCCGTACACGGTCGTCCGGGGCCGTGTCCTCGGCGGCTCGACCACCGTCAACGGCGGGTACTTCGTGCGGGCCCGGCGGGAGGACTTCGACCGGTGGGCGGCAGCGGGCGGCGGTCCGGTCTGGTCGTACGACCGGATGCTCCCGTTCCTGCGGGTGCTGGAGACCGACCTGGACCACGGCGCCGGTCCGCTGCACGGCGACCGGGGGCCGGTGCGCCTCCGCCGCACGGACCTGCGCCATCCCGCGACGGCGGCGTTCGGTGCGGCCGCCCGCCGGCTGGGATTTCCCGCGGAACCCGACAAGAACGCCCAGGACGAGCCGGGGTTCGGTCCGGTCCCCTCCAACGCCGTGGACGGAGTACGGGTCAACACCGGCCTCGCCTACCTGTCTCGGATGTCCGGACGGCCCAATCTCTTTGTGGAAGGGGACAGTACGGTCCTCTCGGTCGTCGTCGAGCGCGGACGCGCGACCGGCGTCGTGGTCGAGCGGCACGGGCGCCGGACGACCGTGCGCGGGGGTGAAGTCGTGCTCTGTGCGGGGGCGTTGCGCTCCCCGCAGCTGCTCCAGCTCTCCGGGATCGGGCCGCGGGCAGCACTCGCGAGGCTCGGGATACCGGTCATCAGGGACCTGCCCGCCGTGGGCGCCCGGTTCGGCGACCATCCGCAACTGGTACTGGAGTGGGCGCCCCGGCGGCCGCTGCCCGAACCTGTCGGCTCGTGGCTCGGCGGAGCCCTGCACCTGCCCGCGTCCGACGGCGACCACCCGGCCGGGGATCTGGAGATACTGCAGTCCCTCGTCCCCATGGCCGGACTGACCGGCGGACGGGTGTCCATACCGGGAGCTCCCCTGGCGTTCCTGGTGTCCGTCCAGACACCCCGGCCGACCGGCCGACTGCGCGTGGGCTCCGCCGGTGCCACGGAGCCGCCGAGCCTCGCCCACGGTTACCTGTCCACGGCCGAGGACCGCCGGCGCCTGCGCGAAGTGGTGCGGGTCTGCGCCGAGTTGACGGCGACGGCCGACTTCGCCGAGGTCGGATCCGGGCTCGCTGAACCGGGGCCGAGGGTCCTCGCCGACGACCGGCTGCTCGACACGTGGATCCACGGACACCTCGGCACCTGCCACCACACCTGCGGCACGGTTCCGCTGGGCCCGGCCGTCGACGCGTACGGCAGGGTGCACGGCATGGCGGGCCTGCGGGTCGCGGACGCCTCGATCCTGCCGACAGCTCCGCTGCGGGGGCCGGCGGCCACGGCCGTCCTCATCGGCGAGGTGGTCGCGGACGCCATGCGCCGGGGATGAGGTGATGCGGACCGGGAGTTGAGGGGGTTCGGTACGCCGTCACCTGTCGCGGACGGCCGCGTAGACCCCGCCGTCGACGAGGATGTCGACGCCGTTCAGGAAGCTCGCGCCGTCCGAGAGCATGAAGGCCACGACCTCGGCGATCTCCTCCGAGCGGCCGGTCCGGCCGAGCGGTGTCGCGTCGATCATCCGCTGCATCGACGTCTGCTTGGCCGCCTCCTGTCGGCCCTGCGGGGTGTCGATGATGCCCGGTGCCAGCGAGCACACGCGTGCTCCGACCGGTCCGAGCCGCACCGCCTCCCGCCGCGCGAACCGGGCCACACCGTGCTTGGCCCACGGGTAGGCCAGGTTGGACTGCTCGATCTCCGGCCCGACGGCGTCGCGGATGCGGTCGAGGAAGTCCTCCCGCAGCGGCTCGTCCAGGATCGCCCCGATGGCCGGATCGGGGTTGTCGACCCGTGCGAGCAAGGGTGACATCGAGGAGAAGTACACATGTGCGGTGCCCTGGACGGCCAGCGGGCGCAGCGCCTCGGCCAGCAGGGCGGTGCCGATGAGGTCCACCTCGAAGATGCGCCGCCAGTCGGCCATGGTGGGCGAGATGCCGGCCGCGTGGGCGACGGAGCGCAGCGTGCCGAGCTCGGCCACCCGGCCGGCGAGCCCGGCCAGGCCCTCGCGATCGGTGATGTCGACGCCGAACGACTCGGCGTGCGCCCGGCCTGCCGCGTCGTTGAGGTCCTTCGCCACCGCCGCCACGCCCGCCGCATCCCGGTCGACGAGCAGCAGCACGTCCACGGTGTCGGCGAGCCGCCGGGCACAGGCCTCTCCCATGCCGCGTCCGGCTCCGGTGACTATTCCTACGGTCGTCATGCCCTGCTCCTCGGTGAAGTGCCGTCCCTCGACCGTGCCGTCGGCCCGGGGCTCGCGGGCCTGACCGGGTGGCTCGCCCGGTTCGGGTGCGGTGGCCACGGTCGTCGTACCGGCATGCAAACCCGCCTGGCTGACAGCCGCCGGACCGCTTCCGGACAACTTCCGGACGTGACGGCAGTCACACCGGCTGATCACGGCCGACTCGCCGTCCGCCCCGACGACCGGTCACGACCGACCCGCCCGCCGACCCGCCGACCGGTCACGACCGACCCGCCATCCGACCCGCCGACCGGTCACGACCGACCCGCCATCCGACCCGCCGACCGGTCACGACCGTACGGCCCGCGCCCTCAGTGGCGGGTCCGCCCGAGCCGGTATCCGAAGCCCCGGTGTGTATGGATCAGGGCGGGTTCTTCCCGGTCCACCTTCAGACGCAGCCGGGAGACGAGTTTCTCGATGGCCTCGCTCGCCCGGAACTCGCCCCACACGTGCCGGCTGATCTGCTCCTTGGACAGCACACGCTCGGCGTTGGCGAGCAGATGGCGCAGCAGCCGGTACTCGGCCGGGGACAGACGGAGCGCCCTGGAACCGCGCCGGGCCTGGCAACCGACCGCGTCCAGCACCAGGTCGCCGTAGACGGCCTCCCCCGCCTCACCCGCGGAGTGCCGGCCTCGCAACAGGATCTGCGCACGCGCCAGGACCTCGGCGGCCCGGACCGGCTTGGTGACATAGTCCTCGCGGCCGCGACCGAGCACGGGCAGGAGGGTGTGGAGGTATTCGCAGGTGATCAGATAGAGCAGCGGCGGCCGGTCCTCGGGCGGGATACGACGGCCCCGGGCCACTTCCTTGAGATCCGGCAGCGTGGCGTCCCAGACCACCAGGTCGAACGGCCGGCGGGTGAGCTGCTCGATCCCCTCGAAGCCGGTTCCCGCCGTGCCCGCGACGCGGTAGCCGGCCAGCTCCAGCGTCGTGGTGAGCAGATCGGTCTCCGTGGCGTCGTGTCCGACGATCAGCACGTCCCGGCCGCCGGTGCGGGACGGCGCCGACTGGACTTCGAGGTTCCCTCGCATGGCTGACCCTTTCGTGGTGGTGGGACGGGCAGCACCCGGGCTAATAATTGCCTAACTCAAGCAAACCCACTACCGTCCTCCCCATGTGGAAAACGGTGCGCCGCGCGGCATGGGCCACGGTCCACCTCTTCGCGGCCGCGGCGATGGCCTTCGGCTCATGGATCTTCATCACCGTGCTGCTGATCACCGCGGTCGGCACGGTGGCCGTCGTCGGTGCCTGGCTGCTGCCCGAGACGGTCCTGCTGATCCGGCGGATCGCGGGGGCCAAGCGGAGCCTGACCGCCGCGTGGACCGGCGTGAAGATCCCCGAGGTGTACCAGCCGCTGGCCGGCACCATGCGCGAGCGGATCGTCCGGTCGGTACGCGACCCCGGCACGCGCAGCGATCTGCGCTGGATGGTCGCCTACTGGTTCTACGGCGCCCTGCTCGCCCTCGCCCTGCCGCTGTGGCCACTGGGACTGGTCGTCGACGGCGTGTGGTGCGGGCTGCTGCGCCGCGAGGCGGTCGTCCTGCCGCTGATCGTGCGGCTCGCCGACCTGGAGGCCGACTGGTCGACCGCCCTGCTCAAGCCGTCCCCGCAGGCGCAGCTCACGGCCCGGGTCGAGAGGCTGGCGCAGACGAGGGCCGACGCGATCACCGCCCACGGCGCCGAACTGCGCCGTATCGAACGCGATCTGCACGACGGGGCACAAGCCCAGCTCGTGGCACTGTCCATGCGCATCGGGCTCGCCAAGCGCGCCTACGGCCGTGATCACCAGACTGCCCTGAGACTGCTGGACGAGGCCCAGGCGCAGGCCGAGAAGGCGCTGACGGAACTGCGGCACGTCGTCCGCGGCATCCATCCGCCGATCCTGACCGACCGCGGGCTCACCGGTGCGGTGCGCGCGCTGGCGGCGAGCAGCGGGCTGGAGGTCGCCCTGGACGACGGCGGCCTGGACCAGGGGATACGGGCGCCCGCGGCGGTGGAGGCGGCGGCCTACTTCGTGGTGGCCGAGGCACTCACCAATGTCGCCAAGTACAGCGGGGTCACCCGCGCCGAGGTACACCTCGTCCGGGCCCGGCGCGGCCTGCGGGTCCGGGTCCGGGACGAGGGCTGTGGCGGTGCCGACGAGTCGGGCGGCTCGGGGCTGCTCGGTATGCGGCGCCGGGTCGCCGCGCTCGACGGAACCGTGCGGATGTCCAGCCCCGTCGGGGGCCCGACCATGATCGAAGTGGAGCTGCCGTGCGTGTGGTGATCGCCGAGGACAACGCCCTGCTGCGGGAGGGACTGGTCCTGTTGCTGACCTCGGCCGGGCACGAGGTCGTGGCCGTGGCGGGCAGCGGCCCCGAGGTCGTGCCCGCGCTGCTGGCGCACCGCCCGGACGTGGCCGTGCTCGACGTCCGGATGCCGCCCTCCTTCCGTGACGAGGGGCTGCGGGCGGCGCTGGAGGCGCGCGAGCGGATCCCCGGGCTGCCGGTGCTGGTGCTCTCGCAGTACGTCGAGGAGTCGTACGCCGCAGAGTTGCTGGGCGGCGGCACCCACGGGATCGGCTATCTGCTCAAGGACCGGGTGGGCCGGGTCGACGAGTTCCTCGACGCGCTGGAGCGGGTCGCGGCGGGCGGCACCGCGCTCGACCCCGAGGTGGTCACCGAGCTCCTCACCCGCCGGAAGGACTCGCCGCTGGACTCGCTCACCCCGCGCGAGCGGGAGGTGCTGAAGCTGATGGCGGAGGGGCATGACAACGCGACCATCGCCAGGACCCTGGTCGTCACCGAGCGCGCGGTCCACAAGCACATCGGAAACGTCTTCCTGAAGCTGGGCCTGCCGCCGAGCGACAGCGGTCACCGCCGGGTCCTGGCCGTGCTGGCCTACCTGGCACACGCACCCCAGGCGTGACCGCCACGTTCGACACAGAGCGCCCTGTGGGGCAGGCGGCGGCAGCGGGTGGCCGTCGCCCGCGCCCTGGTATCCCGCCCGAAGGTCCTCGTCCGGGACGAGGCGGCCTCCGCGCTCGACGTGTCGATACAGGCCCAGGTGCTCGACCGGCCGGTGGGGCGCGGCACGACCGACGAGGTGCTCACCGTGCCTGTACACGACTACACGCATGGCTTGTCGGCGGCCGTCCCCCGCGAGGGCCGGCGCCCGGCCCGTCGGTCGTGACGCGCCCGTCACCGCCGGACGTCGGCCGCTACGTCCGTGCGGTGGCCGTGACCCCGCCGTCGACCGGGATCACCGTGCCGGTCAGACAGCTCGCCGCGTCCGAGGCGAGGAACAGCGCCATCCTCGCGACGTCGTCGGGGACCCCGACCCGGCCGAGCGGGACCTTCGCGGCGATGGCGTTCAGCGAGGCGTCGATGGCGCCCTCCTGGAAGGCCGCCCGCATGCCCGCCGTGTCGGTGCCTCCCGGGCAGATCGCGTTCGCGCGGATGCCCTCGGGCGCGAGCAGCAGGGCGACCGACTTCATGAACTGGATGACGGCACCCTTGGTCGCCGAGTAGACCGGCAGGTCGGGCACCTCGACCAGGCCGGCCGTGGACGCCGTGAAGACCACCGACGCCGACCGCGACCTGCGCAGCAGGGGCAGCAGCCGCTGGGTCATCACGGTCGGCACCCAGACGTTGAGCGTCATGCAGGTGTCCCAGTCGGCGGTGTCGAAGTCGAGCGCGCGCGGTCCTGTCACACCGACGTGATTGAACAGCACGTCCAGGACGTCGTGTTGGGCGATGACCGAGTCGAGGAACGCCTCGACCGCCGGCCGGTCGCTCAGGTCGACGACGTGCGCCTCGCCCGAGCCTCCCGCGCCGACCAGTTCGGCGACCGTCTCCTCGGTCCGGGCGGCGTCGACGTCCACGACGACGACGTGCGCGCCGTGGGCCGCGAACAACCGGGCGGCAGCACGGCCCATCCCCGAGGCTCCGGCCGTGACGGTCAATGAGATGCTCCCCTCTCCCCCGGGCACCTCATGTTACGTTCATTGTACCGATCGGTCAATGAAATATTAAGCGCAGGGGACACGCAGGTCAGACACCACGGCAGGGGCCAAGTCGCAGCCACCCATCCCCAGTTAGACGAACTGTCAAATTACCGAACCGTAACCTACGTGCTGCTATCACGAGTAACTTACTGACGCGTAAGGTTCTGGCGAACCACCCCCCAGCGGCATGAGCCGGCCCGGGACGGCCGCGCTCTCCCGCCGCATTCACCTGTGCACCTCACTGCCGGCCGCATCACAGGAGGTTCGCCATGCCCGCACGCAGACGGCTGCTCGCAGCAGCAGTCACCGCTGCCGCCTGCCTCGGCGCCCAGGCCCTCGCAAGCACCGTCGCCACGGCGGCGGACGAGGTCGTCTCCCGAGGCGTCACCATCCCCGCGTTCTACGACCCGCCCGCCGGCCTGCCCACGGCGAACGGCACCCTGATCCGCAGCGAGCCCCTCCCGCTCGCCCTCAGCCTGCCCGGCCTGGACGGGCCGCTGCCCGGCAGCGCGACCCGCCTGATGTACAAGTCCACCGATTCCAATGGTCAGCCGGTGGCCGTCACCGGCGCCTACATCGAACCGACCGCCGCGTGGCACGGCGACGGTCCCCGGCCGCTGGTGGCGCTGGCCCCCGGCACCATGGGACAAGGCGACCAGTGCGCCGCGTCCCTCGGTCTGGAACACCCGCTGACCGTCAACAGCCAGACGGTGTCCTTCGGTTACGAGGATCTGGCGATCTACCGCCTCCTCGCGAAGGGCGTCGCGGTGGTCGTCACGGACTACGTCGGGCTCGGCGCGACCGACCGGCTGCACACCTACGTCAACCGCGTCGACGAGGGACACGCGGTGCTGGACGCCGTCCGCGCCGCCCGCGCGGTCGACGGAGCCTCCGTCACCAACGCGTCCCCCGTGGGGCTTTTCGGCTACAGCCAGGGTGGTGGAGCGACCGCCGCCGCGGCCGAACTGCAGGCGTCGTACGCCCCCGACGTCACCCTCTCCGGAACCTACGCGGGCGCGCCGCCCGCCGATCTGACCTCGGTGACCAAGGCCATCGACGGCAGCGAACTGGCCGGCGCGCTGGGCTGGTCGCTCAACGGCTTCCTGCAGTCCGACCCTTCGCTCAAGCCCATCGCCGAGGCACATCTCAACGCCGCCGGGAAGGCCGCCCTCGCCGACCTGTCGACCATGTGTGTCGGAGACGCGCTCTTCGGCTACGGGTACGCGAAGAGCACCAAGTGGACGACCGACGGCCGGTCCATCAGCGACATCATCGCCGCCACACCCGCGCTGCAGTCGTTCCTGGACAGCCAGCGCATCGGCACCCTCAAGCCGTCCGGGCCGGTCCGCCTGGCAACGGGCGTCAGCGACAACCTCGTTCCGCACGCCCAGGCACGACAGCTCGCCGTCGACTGGTGCCGCAAGGGAGGCGACGTCACGTACAAGCCCGTCGTCCTGCCCAATGTCGGAAGCGCGCTCCTGAACCACTTCGCCCCGCTGCTCACCGA
This sequence comes from Streptomyces sp. NPDC101234, assembly GCF_044767525.1. NCBI lineage: Bacteria > Bacillati > Actinomycetota > Actinomycetes > Kitasatosporales > Streptomycetaceae > Streptomyces > Streptomyces sp. NPDC101234. Next base: position 166,992 of record NZ_JBIWOA010000023.1, read on the forward strand.
CCAGGGCGACGCCATCGGCTGGCTGACCGACCGCCTCGCGGGCAAGGCGGCCACCTCCAACTGCTGGAGCATGCCCGTCCAGCCGTGACCGGGCCACGGCACACCGTAGGAGGCTGCCGGAGGCGATGCTTCCGGCAGCCCCGTCAGGCGTGCGGAGGAGGTGCGGAGGCGGTTCTGAGCTGCCCGGCAACGGGGTGATGCCGGCGGCGGGCGTCTCCTCCAGGACACCGCGCAGGAAGGCGATACGCGCGGGGCTCTCGCCGTGGAGCGTTCCGCCATTCGACCACCACAGGACGTCGGCGGCGGCGAGGTGGCACTCGCCGTGTGTGACATAGCCGCGCCGCACGGTCGCCTCCCCGAACCGGCGGACCAGTTCCTGCGCGGAGAGGTTGCCCCAGCCGTGCGGCGGGCGTACGCGCGGATCACGTCGGCGAAATGGTGCCACTGCTCGGCCGGCTCGGACTTCACGAGGTCGTACTCGTCGGCCAGGGACCACCGCGCGTTGGGCAGGACGACGAGCCGGGACACGACGTGGCGCAGGTGGCGGTCGTCTGCGGCCGGCCCCATTCCGGAGCAGCCCCACCGGTCCCGGCCCGGTGACCGTGCCCGGGCCGACAGCAGCCGATCGTGCCGGGAGCTTCCGTGCCGTAGAGCCGGGCCACCGCGTCCGAGCCGACCGGAGCGCCGTCGACACCTGGAGCCGTCCCCGAAGGGGAGATCCGTGTCCGTGGAGTGCCGGAGACGGCATCTGTGCAGAAGCGACACACAGACTGCACACTGCCTGGCCAAAGGCTCGCTACCGTTCTGGCCGTTCGATGCCACGTGCGAACGAAAACAGGCCACGGCTCATGTTGCCGCTGGCGCAGTCGAGTCAGGAAGACCGCGGATGGACTACTGCTCCTCGTGCCGTCGGCACCTCAACGGCGCCCTGGCGTGCCCCGGATGCGGCGCCTACGCCCCGGACATCGCGCCCCGCGCCACCGCGGCCCCCGTGACGACCGGTGCGACGGCCTGGCAGGCCCCGGCCGACAACGCATGGCACGACGAACCGGACGTGTACGCCGAAGAGCACGCCGAGGACCCCTACGACGGCCCGGACACCGCCGCGTCGGCGTCGCCGCTCGGCCGGGCGGCCCGGCGCCGCCAGCGGGCCCGCTGGAAGAAGAACCAGCGCCGGGCCGTGGTGGCCACCGCGGTCGCCCTGGTCGGCGGCGGTCTGACCGTCGCCTCGCTGGGCCGGCAGTCCACGGACCGGGCCCAGGCGGCCACGGCCCCGGACAACACGACCATGGGGGTGGCGGGCGAACAGGCCACCGAGCCCACCCTGGCGGTGTCGACTCCGACCGGCCGGCACCGGGCCCCCGACGCCACGCCCGCCGCACGGACGGCCGCGGTGAACGCCCCGCACGAGCAGACCGCCGGCACGCCCCGGGTCACTTCGACACCCCGGCAGAACACCGGTGCCTCGGCGCGGCCCACGGCGACGTCCGCAGCCCAGCCGCAGTCCGCCACCACCACGTCCGCCACCACCGCCGCGCAGTCGCAGCCGACGGCCACGCCCACTGCCACCGCCGCCACCGGCACCGGCACCGGCACCGGCACCGGCACATCGACATCGACGGCGAGCCCCGCGCCGACCGCGACCGCGCCCTCGGAGCTCTGCCTGCTCGTCATCTGCCTGGGCTGACCGCCGAGGGGGCGGTCAGGTGATGCCGAGCTGGAACCATCCGGCCCAGCCGCCCGTCGCGTCCCACCATGTGCTGTGGACGGTGCCGTCCGTGCCGACCGCGAACAGGTCCAGATGTTCGGTGATCCGGGTCAGTGCGGCGATCTGGCTGCCGGGCTTGGCGAGACCGCCGGACACGTTGAACCATGCGGCCCAACCGGTGGTGTCGTGCCACCACGTCGAGTAGATCCGGTTGTCGGTGCCGACGACGAACAGGTCCATGTGGTTCGTGTACCGCACCACGGCCGTGACCGGTGAGCCCGCCGACGCGGCGCCCCCGGACACCTGGAACCAGCCCGCCCAGGCACCGCGCGCGTCCCACCATGTCGACATGATCCTGCCGTCGGACGCCGTGGTGAACAGGTCGAGATGGTCACGGTGGCGGGCGACCGCGGTGACGGTGGAGTCGGGCCGGCAGGTGACGCCCGGCAGCGGGAACCACGCCGACCAGCCGCTGCGCTCGTCCCACCAGGCGCTGTAGACGCGGTTGTCCGTGCCCACCGTGAAGACGTCGAGATGGAAGGGGTAGCGTGCCACGGCCGTGACCGTGGCACCGTTCGCCGCGACACCGCCGCCGATCTGGAACCAGTCGGAGGCCCAGCCGGTACGGGCGTCCCACCAGGTGGACATGGTCCGGCCGTCGGACGCCGTGGTGAACAGGTCCAGGTGGTCGGCGTACCGGCTGACGACGTTGACCGTGGAACCGGGACGCGCGACCAGGCTGCCGACCTGGAACCAGTTCGCCCAGCCGGTCGACTGGTCCCACCAGGTGCTCCAGATCCGGTTGTCGGTGCCGACGACGAACAGGTCCAGGTGGCCGGCGTACCGTGCGACCGAGGTGATCGGCGCGCCCGTGCCGCCGGGTGAGGCGAAGCCCCCGGAGATCTGGAACCACCCCGCCCAACCGCTGCTCGCGTCCCACCAGTTGGACATGGTGCGCCCGTCCGCCGCCGCGGCGAAGACGTCGAGGTGCTCGGGGTAACGGGCGACGACGCTGATCGGCGTGCGGTCGCGGGCGGGCAGGGTCGCGAGCGGGCCGATCCGGTTCCAGATCACCTGCCGGCACACCCGGCAGAAGGGAACGCCCAACTCGCGCATCTTGCAGGTGTATTCGGGCCGGTAGGCGCCGCAGTGGTAGTAGTGCGCGCCCTCGAAGGTGCCGACCGTCCCGGTGGGGACCATGCTGGGCCGTGAGTCCACGGTCGCGCAGTTCGGGTTGCTCATCGTGGGCAGGGCCGTGTTCGCGGCGACCGCCCAACCCCATTTCAGGGTGGTGCGGTCGGTGTTCAGCGTGACGTTCGGCTCGGAGGGCTCACCGGCCGGATGGTGGTCGTGTCCGGTCTCGTTGCCGCCGGCGTAGTACGGGTACTCGTCCGCGAGCCCGTACGCCGTGTGCCCGGCCTCATGGATGGCGATCTCGGTCGCGCCGCTCGCGAGGGAGTACGTGCCGACCGAGCCGCCGCTGCCGCCGTAGACGGTGGAGTTCACCACGACGATGGCGGCGGAGAACTCCGGCACCTGGGCCGCGGCGGTCTGCAGGACCGTCGAGTTGTTGCACACGAGCAGCCGCCGGATGCCGTTCGCGCCGAACGTGGAGTCGAAGTAGGTGCGGGCCGTGGCGCCGGTGCCGCCGGCGCCGGCCGGGTCGTCGGCGCCCGAGTCGGTGGAGGTGACGTTGACCCGCCAGATGTTGATCGCCGGCGCGAGTTCGTCGTAGGGCGCGGTGGCGGTCAGTGCGTTGACGAAGTCCTTGCACGCGGTGTTGAAATCGGCCTGCTGCGCGGCGGTGAAGCCGTCGCCCAGCAGTACGACGGTGAAGGCCCGGTTGCGCGGCGCGGATCCGAAGATCTGGGTACGGCCCTGGACGGTTCCGTCCGAGGTGGTCATCCCGGCCCCCTACCGCTCGAGCCGGAAGGTGGCGAGGTCGACATCCTGCGTGGCGCCGGGCGGCGGACTCGTCGCGCCGCCGGGCGCGAGCCGCGCCCCGGGGGCCGCGGGTGCGGCGCGGACCACGGCGACCTGGACGGCCTCCTCCGGTGCGGGCAGGAGCACGGTGAAGGCACCGCGCGGCTCCACGTCGACCCGTGTGATCGGCTGCGAGTGGTCCTCCGGGAAGACCTCGGCGCTCTCCCGGAAGGCCCCGCGGGCGGGAACGCGGGCCAGGCGCTGCCCCTTTTCGTCCCGGGTCTCGACGAAATTGCCGGGACGTACCTCGGGATGGGCGTCGAAGCCGCTGATGACCGCGTCGACCGGCTGCTGGGAGACGAGGCGGACCGAGTCGCCCTCGTACTCGAAGATCAGCCGGACGGCCCGGGCGGCGGGCGTCTGTTGTGGGCCGGCCATAGTGATTCCTCCCCCGGAGAGTGTGATGTCCGGAGATGTACCCCTCCTGCCAGGCGCCCCGCAAGGCTGGTGTCCGCCGACGGGCGGGAACTCGCACCGGGGCGCTCCGTCCCGTCTAACCGGGGCTCACACAACGGGCTTAGCCGGTTCGCCGGGGGTACGGGGGCGGTACGGCGTGACGAGAGGCCGACCCGAGAGGCGCTCACATGGTATCTCCGGCCGATCATGAGCGCCCGTCGGCACGGTGGCCGCACCGGCGGGCACTCTCGGCCCTTGGAGACCTCCGGCTCGCTCCCCTACGCCACCGTGTGCGGTATCCAGACGGCTGCGTGGAAGGGCCCGTTGACCGAGACCGGGTCGGCGGGCGGGAGTGCCGCACTCCCTGCGACGACGCCGCTGCGGTTGACCTGCGTCGCGGCGGAGTTACGGCCGCCGAGGGAGGCCAGGTAGGTGAAGTCGCCGTTGTCGACGCGGGCGACGAAAGCGAAGGAGTTGGGGGCGAAGTTGTCGCCGACCACGACGTGCCCTCTGATCTGCTTGACTTCGGTGACACCGCGTCCGGGGCCGATCGTGGCAATCGTGTGCGTGTTGAGGTCGTACGAGCTGGAGAGCAGGCTGTCGCCGCCGACCACGGTGTCCCCGCTGATCAGCTGAGCAATCAGGAAGTGGAACCCCAGGTCCGTGCGGATGCCGGTACGGAGGTCGTAGGCGTATCCGGAGAGGCCGTTGCCGGCCGTCCGGGACTGGCCGACCACGGTGGAACCGCTGATGTCGTTGGCCGTGCTGGCGCTTCCGCCGAGGGTGCCGAGGTCGGTCATCGTCCGGGTGCGCAGGTCGTACGCGAACCCGTGCGTCGTGCCGGCAGGGGTGTCCGGCAGGGAGGAGTCGCCCACCACGGTCGCACCGCTGACGGCCGCGGCGGTGCTGTCGCCCGACGGCCCGGCCAGGCTGCCGAGATCGGTCATGGTCCGGGTGCGCAGGCTGTACGCGAACGCGTGGGTGACCGCGTCACCGGAGAGCGACGACGTCCCCACCACGGTGTCACCGTCGAGGCCGGTGATGTCGGTGCTGCTGCCGCCGAGAGTGCCGATGTCGACGAGCCGGCGGGTCCGGAGGTCGTAGACGAATCCATGAGCCGGTCCGCCGGCGGAGAGGTCCGACTCCCCGACGACGTGGTCCCCCTCCACACCGGTCGCCCGGCTGGAGTCGCCGAGCGTGCCGATATCGGTCATGGTGTGTCTGCGCAGGTCGTAGGCGAAGGCGTGTTCGGAGGCGTCGCCGCTCGTCAGCGAACTCCCGACGACCGTACGGCCGTCGATGGCGGTCGCCGCGCTGCGGGTACCGCCGAGGGTGCCGAGGTCCTGCACGGTGTACTGCGCGGACCCGGCGGCCGGCTCGGCCGACGGTGCGCCGGCTCCGTACGCCGGACCGGCGCCCACGGCCAGCAGGCCCGCGCCCACCAGAGTCCAGGCACGTAAACGTATGCGCATGATGCCCCCCTGAAACGATCGGTCGAAACGAGCAGGGTTCGGCGGACCGCTGTGCCCTCCCCAGGCACGGGCCGACCGGTTGCCGCACAGCCCTCACTTGTACATCAGTTCCGATCGGTCACACAGTGGGCGTTCGGCCACGAACAAGACGTTCGCGACCGCCGCCGGGACACGGCCGAGGGCGTCCGGCGCGGAGGAGGGCGGCGGTGGATTCTCATGACGCGCCCGGCAAGGGTGCGCCACGATGATCGCCACGACCGACGGAATCGCATGGCTCGCCGCTCCTCATTCGATCGCCTTCGGCGGCTACAGCGTGGTGCTCGCCCGGGGGCTGGACGCCGAGGAGCTGGTTTCCCGCCTCACCGCGACGGTGTTCGGCCCGGCGCGCACGGTCCGCAGCCTGGGCCGGCTCACCGGCAAGGAGCTGATCGATGCCGTGGAGGACGACAGTTGGGGCCCCTGCCCCGCGATAGGTCTGCGTCATGGAGAGGTCGGCGAGTGGGTCTTCGTGGTCAAGTACGGCGGCTGGCAGGCGGAGTTCGGATCGCAGGCGCCGGTCTCCCGGGGCGGCGCACACGTCTTCGAGCTGGAATTCGAGGAGGAGAACGGCAAGCCGGTACCGCCTCAGTTCTCCTATCTCCATGACGATCGCCTCGCGTGCGCCTTCAACCTCCACCTGGACGGATCACGGGGCTACGACGGGGGGAAGGGCGACCGCGAGGTGGCGGTCGGCATCGCGGAAATGCCGGCTGCTGCCGGCCTGCCGGACGCCGACATGCCTCGGCGCGACGTGCACCGCACCGCACTGGGGGTCATCGAACGGTACTTCGGCCTGTCCCTGCCGCGCAGCCAGGTGCTGGAGGCCCACTCCCCGCCGTGATCCTGGAGCAGGAGGCACCGCTACGACGGCGGGGCCCTACCACGGCAGGGCATGGCTCCCCGCCGTCACGGCCTTCAGTTCGGTCAGTGACTCGCGGAGCAGGTCGGCCAGTTCGCGTTGTTCGGCGGGGGCGATCCAGCGTTCGTAGCCGATCTTGAAGACGGCGATCCCGGCCTCGGCGGCGAGGGCGGCGGCGGGGTCCGGGACGCCTCGGGCGCGCAGGGCTTCCGTCACCGCAGCGCAGAGCGTGGCGAGTTTGATCAGTTCGCGTTCCTGGAGTTCCGGGTGCGAGCCCACGACGGACTGCCGCTGCCGGGAGTGCTCGCGCTCCGGGAACACCGCCGCCACCGCCTCCAGCCCCGCCGCCACGACGTCGATAGGCGCGGCGGACGGGGGCGCCTCGGCGACCGCCGTCGTGAACACCTTCTGCAGCACCTCCGAGCCGCCGAACAGCACCTCGCGCTTGTCGGCGTAGTGCCGGAAGTAGGTGCGCTCGGTGAGCCCGGCCCGCCGGGCGATCTCCGCCACCGTGGTCTGTTCGTAGCCGCGCTCGCCGAACAGTTCCAGCGCCGCCCGCGCCAGGCGCTCCCGCGTGTTCGGCTCCCATCTACCCATGGCCGGATCCTACGCGATGACAGTCCCTGACATCAGTGCTACGGTCGATGACGACAGTCACTGACATCACTCGATGCCGCCCGACGGCATCGACACCCACTCGTGGTCTGAGGTACTCCCATGCGCATCTTCGTCACCGGCGCTTCCGGCTGGCTCGGTTCCGCCCTCGTCCCCGATCTCCTCGACGCGGGGCACGAGGTCACCGGCCTCGCCCGCTCCGACGCCTCCGCCGCCGCGCTCTCCGGGGCCGGAGCCGGTGTGGTCCGGGGCACGATCGACGACCTCGACGTCCTCGGCACGGCCGCCGCCGCGTCGGACGGCGTGGTCCATCTCGCCTTCAAGCACGACATCGCCTTCACCGGCGACTTCGCGGGCGCCGCGCAGGCCGACCGCCGGGCCGTCGACACCCTCGCCGACGCGCTGGCGGGCAGCGGGCGCCCCCTGGTGGTCGCCGGCGGGTTCATGGGCTTCACGCCGGGGCGCACGGTGACCGAACGGGACATGCCGACGACCGACGGATCGGCACTGTCCGAGCGCGCGGCCACCGCCACGGCGGTACTGGCCGCGGCCGAGCGGGGCGTGCGCTCGTCGGTGGTCCGGCTGTCACCGACCTGCCACGGTGACGGGGACGCCGGGTTCATGGCGTCCCTCGTCGCCCTCGCCCGCACCACGGGCGTCTCCGGCTACCTCGGTGACGGCGCCAACCGCTGGCCCGCCGTCCACCGCCTGGACGCGGCCCGGCTGTTCCGGCTCGCGGTGGAACGGGCACCGGCCGGATCCGTACTGCACGGCGTCGCCGACGACGGCGTCGAGATCCGCGCCGTGGCGGAGGTGATAGGCCGTCACCTGGACGTCCCGACGGCCCCGGTCGCCCCCGAGGACGCCCCGGCCCACTTCACCTGGCTGGCCGGCCTCATCGGCCAGGACCTCCCCGCGTCCAGCGCCCTCACCCGCGAACTCCTCGACTGGCGCCCGCTGGGACCGGGCCTCCTGGAGGACCTGGAGAAGGGACACTACTTCCGCACCTGAACCCGTGAACCCGTCAGGTCACCGGTTCGCCACGCGGTAGCAGAGGTAGACGACTCCCGAGCCGAAGGTGCGGGTCTGCACGAGTTCCAGATCCACCCGGCGCTCGCGCCGGGGAAAGAACGGGATGCCACCGCCGACCAGCACCGGGTAGACCACGGTCCGGTACTCGTCGATCAGGCCCAGCGCAGCCGCCTCCGCGGCGAGAGTCGCGCCGCCGATCGCGATCTCCCCCTCCCCCGGTTCGGCTCGCAACCGCTCGATCTCCTCCGCGAGGCCTCCACGGGCCGGCCGGGCATTTCCCTGCACCTCCGACAGCGTGGTGGAGAACACCACCTTCGGGAGCCGCTTCCAGAGCGCGGTCCACTCGAGCTCCGGGGCGCCGAGCGACGGATCCTGGTCGGCGGTCTCCCAGTACAGCATCGTCTCGTACAGCCGTCGTCCCAGCAGATGGACGCCGACCCCTCGGATCTCGTCGATCCAGAAGCGGAAGACCTCCGCGTCCGGCGCCGTCCAGGCGAAGCCGCCGTCCGGCCCGACGACATAGCCGTCGAGTGAGACGCCCATCGAATAGGTCACCCTGCGCATGAGAAGTCCTCCTCGGTCACCGGTTCGGCAGTAGGACCGCCAAACGCCGCAGAACTCATCGCGGCTCGCGGGATCCCCTGGGGAGATCACCTCACCGGGGCGGGGAGAATGCCGGTCGCCCGGGGATTCATCAGGCCGGTGGCTGGATGTAGTCCTCCAAGCGGGCTACCGCGAACCCCTGCTCATGGATGCGCCGGAGCAGGTTGGCGAACATCTGCGTCATCGTGGCGCCCTTGAGCTCGGAGGGCCCGCGGAAGTGGGCGAGGATGATGTCGCCGTCGCGCAGCTTCTTGTCCGCCGTCTGGTACTGCATATTGCGAATCTGCATGGACTCCCGCCACCACACGATCGCTCGGGGTCCGCACTCGCCGACCGCGGTCCTGGTGTCGCTGTCGTACGCGCCGTAGGGCGGCCGGAACAGCAGCGGTGCGGTGCCGTACTCCCTGGTGAGGATCTTCTGGTCGCCGCACACCTCTTCCTTCTGGCGGGCCAGCGGGATGGTGTTCATGACGGGGTGGTGCAGGGTGTGGTTCTGGATGTGGTTGCCCAGTGCCTGCAGCGGCTTGAAATACGCGTAGTCCGCTTTGATGGCGTCGTTCATCAGGAACATCGTGATCGGTATCCTCAAGTCCCGCATCATCTCGATGAACTCGGGATCCTTCTCCTGGCCGTCGTCCACCGTGACGAAGACGACCTTCTGCGAGGTCGGTATGTGGGTGAAGACCGGCACGGTTCCGGTGGCGGAGAGCTTCACCGGCTTGTCGGCCGGCGGCTGCGGTGCGGTGGACAGAGGCGTCAGGCCCCACCTGCGCCAGAGTGCGGCGTCAGAACTCTTCGGCGCGGTTCTGCTGGTGCCGCCCGGTGCGGCGGACTGCGAGGCGCGAGCCGTGTGACCGGTTCCGCCCGCCGAGCCCGCGCCGCAACCGCCGACCGCCAGGGCCACCGCGGCCGTCCCCGTCACCGACCGGTACAACCTGCCCCGACTGCCGCGCCGCTCCACGGTTCCCGTCCCTCAGCTGACATCCGACCCCTGACCGCCGAAGATAACCCGACAATACGAAAAACGATCAATAGCCAGGTGTGATTCCGGAAAGCATGTGGCGCAAGACCGCGAACCGACGGCCGGAACCGGCCCTCCGACGCATCCGGTCATGACGCGCTCGGCATTGCCGACGTCCTCGGTCCTCAGCGGGGCCCGTGCACGCCGCGCACGTGACCTTCGCGCCGGCAAGGTCGATACTGCCGTCAGCGACACCCGCGACCCTGCCGGCCACCTCACCCCCCTGCGAGCCTGACGACCCGTCATCGAAGTCAGCACCGAGTCAGCATCACCCCTGCCACGACCTGCCCCCGATCGCCACGGACCGTTACCGACCACCTGGTTCGGAAGTCCCCCGCATCCGCCCTGACCTGCGACGACGCAGGTCAAGGGCTAGGCTGCTAATGTCACTGGGAGGTACCCATGAAGATGCTCATCAACGTTCCGGAAACCGTGGTGGCGGATGCGCTGCGGGGCATCGCGGCCGCTCATCCCGATCTCACCGTGGACGTGGAGAACCGGGTGATCGTACGGCGGGACGCCCCCGTCGCCGGTCAGGTCGGGCTGATCTCGGGCGGCGGTTCGGGGCACGAGCCGTTGCACGGCGGGTTCGTCGGTCCCGGGATGCTGTCGGCGGCCTGTCCCGGTGAGGTGTTCACGTCTCCCGTTCCCGACCAGATGGCGCGGGCCGCCGCGGCCGTGGACAGCGGAGCCGGTGTGCTGTTCGTCGTGAAGAACTACACAGGTGACGTGCTCAACTTCGACATGGCCGCCGAACTCGCCGAGGACGAGGGCATCCAGGTCGGAAAGGTCCTCGTCAACGACGACGTGGCCGTCACCGACAGCCTCTACACCGCCGGCCGCCGCGGTACCGGCGCCACCCTGTTCGTGGAGAAGATCGCGGGCGCCGCTGCCGCCGAGGGGCAGCCGCTGGAGCGGGTGGAGGCCATCGGGCGGCAGGTGAACGAGAACTCGCGCAGCTTCGGTGTCGCGCTGAGCGCCGTCACGACCCCGGCCAAGGGCAGCCCGACCTTCGATCTGCCGCCGGGCGAGCTGGAGTTGGGCATCGGCATCCACGGCGAGCCGGGCCGGGAGCGGCGGGCCATGATGACCTCCGGCGAGATCGCCGACTTCTCCGTCAACGCCATCCTGGAGGACATGCCGCCGCGCAACCCGGTGCTCGTCCTGGTCAACGGCATGGGCGCCACCCCGCTGCTGGAGCTGTACGGCTTCAACGCCGAGGTCCAGCGCGTGCTCGCCGAGCGCGGGGTCACCGTGGCCCGCACCCTGGTCGGCAACTACGTGACCTCCCTGGACATGGCCGGCGCCTCGGTCACCCTCTGCCAGGTCGACGAGGAGCTGCTGCGGCTGTGGGACGCGCCGGTGAAGACGGCGGCCCTGCGCTGGGGGATGTGAGCGAGGAACAGTACCGACCCGCGTCCGTACGCAACGCAAGGAGATCCAGTGCTCGACGCCGAATTCTTCCGCCGCTGGATGGCGGCGACCGCCACCTCCGTGGACCGCGAGGCGGAGCGGCTCACCGCCCTCGACTCCCCCATCGGGGACGCCGACCACGGCAGCAACCTCCAGCGCGGGTTCAAGGCGGTCATGGCCGCGTTGGAGAAGGACTCACCCGACACCCCGGGGGGCGTGCTGACGCTCGCCGGACGTGTGCTGATCTCCACGGTCGGCGGCGCGTCCGGGCCGCTGTACGGGACGCTGCTGCGCAGCACCGGCAAGGCGCTCGGCGACGCGGCCGAGGTCGGCGAGGAACAGTTCGCCGAGGCGCTGCGGGCGGGGGTGGACAAGGTGATGGCGCTCGGCGGTGCCGCGCCCGGGGACAAGACGATGATCGACGCCCTGGTGCCGGCCCTGGACGCACTCGGCGACGGGTTCGGCGCGGCGCGTGCCGCCGCCGAGCAGGGCGCCGAGGCGACGATTCCGCTGCAGGCCCGCAAGGGCCGGGCCAGCTACCTCGGCGAACGCAGCATCGGCCACCAGGACCCGGGCGCCACCTCGTCGGCGCTGCTCATCGCGGGGCTGGAGGAGGCGTCCGGTGAGTGACGACAAGCTGGTCGGGATCGTGCTGGTGTCGCACAGCGCGGAGGTCGCCGCGTCCGTCGCGGAGCTGGCCAAGGGACTGGCGGGCGGGGCCACGGCGGTGCCGGTCGCCGCCGCCGGCGGTACCGAGGGCGGCGGGATCGGCACCAGCGCCGAGCTGATCGCGGCCGCGGCCGCGGCCGTGGACCGGGGTGCCGGGGTCGCCGTCCTCACCGACCTGGGCAGCGCGGTGCTCACGGTGAAGGCACTGCTCGCCGAGGGCGACGAACTCCCGGACGGCACCCGCCTGGTGGACGCCCCGTTCGTCGAGGGCGCGGTGGCCGCGGTCGTCACGGCGGCCACCGGGGCGGATCTCGGCGCGGTGGAGTCGGCGGCCGCCGAGGCGTACACCTACCGCAAGGTCTGAACCCCTGGAACCCCCTGGAACCCCCTACGACAGCCCGCCCGCCACGACCGCGAGGGCCGAGCGCATGGTCGCCGTGAGTTCGGCCTCGGCCGTGGCGGGCTCCGTGGTCCCGTCGGCGACGCGCCAGGCGTAGTGCTCGGCGGCCGCGCGCAGGGCCGCGTTGAGCATGGCCGCCTGGATGGTGGGCCGCAGATCGTCGGCGGGGAGCCCGGCCCGTTCGGCCAGGGCGCGGGCGAACGCCGGTTCGGCCTCGTCGTAGGACTGCAGCCATTCCGCGCGCAGGCCCGGTTCGTCGCGGGTCAGTCGGACCAGGGCGCCCATGGTGGCGCGGTCCGGGCTGCGCGCCAGGCGGCTGTCCGTCGGTACGGCGTCCCCGATCGCCTCCTCCAGTGCCTGGCCGGGCCGCCAGGCGCGCAGACAGTCGGCGATCACCTCGATGCCGGCCGCGAACAGCGGTCGTACGCAGGCCTCCTTGCTCGGGAAGTAGCGCCACACCGTGCGCGCCGAGACCCCCACCGCCTGCCCGATCTGCTCCCCGGTGGTCGCGGCCACCCCCTGGGCGACGAACAGGTCCACCGCGGCCCGGGCGATCTCCAGTCTGGTCTCGGCCTTGCGCTCCTCGGTCAGGGGCGGGCGTCCGGTGCGTCCCCCTGCGGTCATCTGTCCCTCCGGCGTCGGTGACTGCTGCACCGGGATTCTCTCCGAAGCGGCGGTAGATTCCGTCGACGACTTTATGTCACTCAGCGACATAAAGTCGTATGGTGTGACCGGAAACGGGCGCCTGGCGCCCTCGAACCACCAGATCGGAGCACCACATGGCCAGCGGACTCGACGGGCGTGCCGTCATCGTCACCGGCGCGGGATCGGGCATCGGGCGTGCCGCCGCCCTGGCCTTCGCGAGGGAGGGCGCCCGGGTGGTGGTCGCCGACCTCAACGCCGAGGGCGCGGCCGCGACGGTGACGGAGATCGAGGAGGCGGGCGGTACGGCCATGGCCGTCACCGGCGACCTCAGTGAGCAGTCCGTCGTGGACCGGGTGGTCGCGACCACTGTGGAGCGGTTCGGCGGAGTGGACGTCCTGGTGAACAACGCCGGGATCATGGACCGCATGTCGGCGCTGGGCGAGGTGAGCGACGCGGAGTGGGAGCGGGTGATCCGGGTCAACCTCACCGCGCCGTTCCTGCTGACCCGGGCGGTGCTGCCGCACATGCTGGCGGCGGGCCGGGGCGCGATCGTCAACACCGCCTCCGAGGCCGGCCTGCGCGGCAGCGCGGCGGGCGCGGCCTACACGGCCTCCAAGCACGGCGTCGTCGGCCTGACGAAGTCCCTGGCGGTGATGTACCGCAACCAGGGCATCCGGGCCAACGCGATCGCCCCCGGCGGCACCAGGACCGGGATCGAGATCGAACTGGCGGACGGCGCGCACGGTCCGGCCGCGCTCGGCCCCTACTTCGGCAACGTGGGCCAGGTCTCCGAGCCGGAGGAGCAGGCGGCGGCGATCGTCTTCCTGGCCTCGGACGCGGCCGGCAACATCAACGGCGCGATCCTGCCCGTGGACAACGGCTGGGCAGCCGTCTGAGCCGAGGCGGGCCGGCCGGGACGGGAGCGGGGTCCGGTGCCGGCAGGTCCGTCCTGTCGCCGACGGGTGCCGAGTCGTCGCTGACGTCGTAGCCGCCGACGCCCTCCCTTCGGCCGGTTGCGGACCGTCAGGGTCCAGAGGCGTCGGGCCGCCCGGCCTGTGCCTCACACGTCTCCTTCGTCACGGCCACACCGAGACGGTCCACGGCCGTCACCACGCCGTCAGTCGGGTCAACCCCGAACTGGCAGCCGATGCACGTCGGTTGGTGTGCGGGTTACCCCGGACCTCATGCTTGGATGGTCTCGACCGGTGCGGTATCGCGACCCGGCCGCCACCTCCCGTGGCGGACCGGGACGCAGGAGCATGAGGACCTGTCTTCGGTGCACGGGGACAGGGCAGGGGGTGGGAGGAACGGTGTCGGACGGCACTGCCGGGGCCGCGTTCGCCGAGTTGCTGCGGGAGTTGAAGGATCGCTCCGGGCACAGCTACGGAACGCTGTCCAGACGGCTCCACATGAGCGCGTCGACGCTGCACCGTTACTGCAACGGCGACGCCGTGCCGACCGACTACGGGCCGGTCGAGCGGTTCGCGCGGCTGTGCAAGGCGTCGCCCGAGGAACTCGTCGACCTGCACCGGCGCTGGGTGCTGGCGGACGCGGACCGGGGACGGACGGGCGCGAGGGCGTCGGGCGACGACGCGAAAGCAACTGCGGCTGCGGCCGCCGCTTTCGCTGAGGCACCCCGGGAGACTCCTCGGGGTGCGGCTCGGGGGCCGGCGGAGAGATCCGAGTCCCCGGCGGAACCTGTGCCGGTGCCGGAGGCGGCCGAATCGGCTCCGGGCAGCCCTGTCCTGCTCCCCGGCGGCAGGCCCGCCGCCTCCGCCGGACGACGCGGCATCCGCGGGCCCGTCCTCGCCGGGATCGCGGTGGCCGCCGTCGCGAGCGTGGTCGCGCTCACCGCGACCCTGCCGTCACGCGGCGACGACAGCCGGGACCGGTCGGCCGGGGCCGCCTCCGCCACGGCCGGCGCTCGGCGCGGCACGGACGGCCGGACCGCTTCCGCGTCTCCGTCCCACGCCTCGCCCTCGGTCTCCGCCGCAGCCTCCGCCTCCGCCACGGATCTGGCCACCAACACCGCGAAGGCATCGCCCGGCGGCACGGCCGGCACGACCCCGTCGGCCACCGGCGCGGACACCTCGACCGGGGTGCCTCTGACGGTGCACACCCGGCCGTACAGCTGGGAGGACCAGTGCAGCCAGCATTATCTGGTCGACGCACCGCCGGACCAGGTGGCCCCGCCGCCCGTCGAGAACGACGCGCCCGCGTGGGTGGCGGCCGAGGGGGCCGTCTCCGCGGCCGAGCAGTACGTCACGCTCACCGTCCAGGGCGCCGGTGCGGACACCGTGGTCCTGGACAGCCTGACCGTCCGCACGACCGGCAGGAGGGCGCCGCTCCCCTGGACCGACTACACCATGGGCGTCGGCTGCGGCGGCGGCGTGTCGACCCGCTCCTTCAGCATCGACCTCGACGCCGCCCGTCCTGCCCTGGTGCCCAAGGACGGTCAGCACGGCTTCCCCATCAAGGTGAGCGAGTCCGACCCGATGGTCTTCTACGTCAGGGCCGACGCCTCCGCGTACGACACGAGTTGGTATCTCGAACTGAACTGGTCCAGCGGCTCCCGCCACGGCACCGTCCGGATCGACGACCAGGGCCGCCCCTTCCGCACCAGCGGCAGCGGCGGACGGCCCGCCTACTGGTATCTCCTCGGCGGCGACTCGTGGACCAAGGCGGACACCCCCTAGGCGCCCCTAGGCGTCGCCGCGTGAAGCCGGGCCCGCCCACCGGTGGCGGGGAAGGGTTCCCCGCACCGGACCCGTCGAGCGGACCGCGCGAGCGGCCGGCCGCGGCGGCCGAGCGAGGCGCCGCGTCCGGAGGGTGAGCACCTGGACCGTCCCGGACACGCCGTCCCGTTCGGGTGCATGGCGTGCTCTCTCCCGGGCCGGGCGGCGGGTCGCGGACGGCTCGGGTCGTCCCCGGCTCGCGGGCGGCGTCGCGTGCTTCCCGGCCCGCGGTCGGCGGCCCGGCCGCCCGGTGCCTCTGCCCGGGACCGGACTAGTCGCTCCCGGTGAACAGTGCCGCCAGCCGCTCCCCCTCCGCCTCCGCCTCCGCGTGGTCCTCGATGGGCTTGATCACCGAGTCCTTGAAGACGATGTACGTGACTCCGGAGGGGACCCCGCCGGCGCGCGGGTCGGGGTTGATACCGAGGCCTTGGGCGGTGGCGTACGAGGCCTCGCCGATGATGTCGCGCGGTCCCGTGTCGCCCACGACGGCGAACTGCACCCGGCCCTTGTAGATCACGGCGCCGACCGCACCGCCCCGGACACCGGACGCACGGTGGTCCCAACGGCCGCTGGGGGCGGGTACGACGATGTAGGGCAGCGTCTCCGCGTCGAGATGGCGGCCGTCGGACTGCTGGTAGGCGGTGGCGGCGGAGAATGCCGGATCGGCGGCATGGTTGCAGTGGGCGGTGGGCCGGCCGTCGCAGTCGATGTCGAGGTCGGCCTTCCAGAACACGGCCTGCTCGGTGTCGCACACGGGGACGGTGGCGGCGGTACCGGCGTCGGTACGGTAGCGGCCCTTGGACACCTCGGTACAGTCGCGCACCTGGTCCAGCAGGTCGGTGGCGGTGATCCGGTGCCGTGCGCCGGGGGCCATGAGGGGGCCGACGGGGATGGGCGACGTGGTCGGGGCGAGCAGGGCGGCGCCGGCCGCGGCCAGCGTCAGCAACTGGACACGCACGATGAGGGACCCTCTCCGTGGGGGACATGGAGTCACCCAATGTGGTGCCGGTCCGGTCCCCGGGCCAGCAAGCGAAGGCTCCACAGGGCCGTACGGAGCAAGAAACTGACACTCCGTGAGAATCCGCCGGGGGCCGGGGCGCTGAGCCGGTGTCAGCCCAGGCCGCCCCGGCCGCCCGCGTCGGCGCGGGATCAGCGACGACAGCGTTCCGCGCCACAGGCGCGAACTTCCCTGCTCTTGCGGGAAGTTCGGCCGCAGTACGTTCAGCATACGTAACTCCGGCCCGACGTCCGCAATACGGCCCTCTTGCTGTCCGCATGCCGGGCAGACCATATTGGTCCGGACCATTGCCGTGCTGCCGTCCCCGGAGAGGCGGAACCGTGCGCCGAGCCGTCGTCGTGGTCTGTGTCCTGCTGTCGGTGACGTCCTGCGGCTGGGGCGGGGCCGCCGACGGCGACAGCGGCCGGCTGCCCGGCGCGCCGACGGGGGTCACCGCGACGGCCGGGAGCGCCACCAGCGTGCATGTCATGTGGAACGCACTGCCGGACGGTGCCGGGATCCGCGCCTACGAGGTATATCGCGGCACCACGAAAGTCGTTGAAGTGCCCGGGTCAGAGCACATGGTGGAGGTCACCAGGCTCAGACCGTCCACGGTGTATGTGTTCACCGTGCGGGCGCGGGGCGGCGACGGCAGCCTCGGCCCGGGCAGCCCCGGGGTGCGGGCGACGACACCGGCGCTGGTCGCGGCGGACCGCTCGGCGCCGACCCGCCCGGCACACCCGAGCGGCCAGGCCGTGGGCAGCCGTGCGGTGCAGCTGTCCTGGGGCGCCTCGACGGACGACCGGGCGGTGTTGTCGTACGACGTCTACCAAGGCGACACCCGCATCCACAGTGTGGGCGGGAACCAGACGGCGACCGTGGTGACGGGGCTGCGGCCGGGCACGCGCTATGTGTTCACGGTCCGGGCCAGGGACGCCGCCGACAACCTCTCGCCCGCGAGCGCGGTGGTCCGACTGACCACGCCGGGCAGCGACGACGGCCGGGACACCGCGCCGACCCGGTTCACCGCGAAGAGCCACGCGGAAGCGGGCGCGTACTACCTCGATCTGGCCTGGGACCCGCCGCGCGTGGACGGTGTGGTCACGGAGTACCAGATCCGGCTCGACGGCACGGCGACCACCTCGCTGGTGTGGGGTGGCACCCCGCCGAAAGGCCGCTCCGCCTACAGCTTCTATGTGGGACGGGACCATGGGGTCGTACACCATGTGCGGCTGCGGGCGCGGTTGCCCGACGGGACCTGGGGCGGGTGGTCGGTGGAGCGGGCCGTGCCGACGGGGTCGTGACCCGCCCCGCGCGTGGCCGTCCGGCGGAGCGCGTCACCTGACCGGGCGCCCTCCGGGTGCGGGGCGGGCGGGGGCCGTCTTCGCTGAACCTGAGGCAGCACGGGAGTCTCCCGATCCTCGGCGGCGCAAGGGACGTTCCGCCAACCGTGCCGCCGGAGGGCAGCCAATGCGCACTACACGACTTCTCCTCCGCTCCGGCCTGACCCTGGCGGCCGCCGCCGCGCTCCCGGCCTGGCTGGCCGGGCCGTCCGACGCGGTCTCGGGCATCTCGGTGAGCACCACCGGCACCACGGTCTCGGTGGTCACCAGCGCCTGCACCCAGAGCAACGGCAGCTGGGGCAACGCCTCGCTGCTCAACAGCAGCCAGGCCTCGTTCGCCCAGGGGCGGCAGGTGGCCCTGTCGGGCACCACCGTGAGCCAGTCGGCCGCCTGGTCGGGTGTGTCGCCCGGGACCTACACGGTGGTCGTCGTCTGTTCCAACGGCGGTACGGCGGGCACCCAGTCGGTGATCGTCTCCGCCGCCCCCGCCGTGCCCGCTCCTCCGACGACCTCGTCCACCAACAGGCCGGCCGCGCCCGCCCGGGGTGTGATGGGCGGTCTGGGGGGTGCCGCCCGTGACTACGGCCCGCTCACCCTGGGCATCGGCGCGGCGCTGGTCGGCACGGGCATCATCGCCACGGGCTGGTACCTGCGCAAGCGCTCGAAGCCCTATCGGCTCTAGGGGGTCTTGCGAAAGTGCCGTCGTTCGCCCGAAGGGCGGGCCGTGCGGCGTCAGGTGCGTGCTCTGGGGGTGCCCCCGGCCGAAGGCTGGAGGAGTGCCGGGCGGAAGTCCTCGTACTGGACGTACTCGGGCTTTCGCCCGGTGCGGCGAGAGTGCGTGCATGGCGTCGCGCGGCAGGCGGGGCTTTCGCAACCCCCCTAGGACCCCTCGGGGAGTTCACCGAACTCCTGGAGGGCGTGGGTGAGCCACTGCGTCCAGAAGGTCTCCAGATCGATGCCGGCCCGCAGCACCAGGTGCCGGAGCCGGTCCTCGGGGGCGTCCTTGCCCGGCGGGAAGTCGCGGCGCTGGATCTCCTCGTACTCGGTCAGCTGCCGCTGGTGCAGTTCCAGATGGCGGCGCAGGTCGGCCTGGAGTCCGTCGGTGCCGACGACCGCCGCCGCGCGCAGCCGCAGCAGGAGCACGTCCCGCTGCGGCTTGGGGTCCTGGGAGGCGGCGGTCCAGCGGGCCAGTTCGGCGCGGCCCGCGGGCAGGACCTCGTAGCTCTTCTTCTGCCCGCGGGCCGGCTGTTCGGCCGGCAGTGCGCGGATGTAGCCCTCGGCCTCCAGTCGTCCCAGCTCGCGGTAGATCTGCTGGTGCGTGGCCGACCAGAAGTAGCCGATCGACTTGTCGAACCTGCGGGTCAGATCCAGCCCCGACGACGGCTTTTCGAGCAGGGCGGTGAGGATCGCGTGCGGGAGTGACATGGGCTCATCCTAGGGAGGGCCCCTACAGGGCGGCGGCCAGCTCGGTGCCCTGCTTGATGGCCCGCTTGGCGTCCAGTTCGGCGGCGACGTCGGCCCCGCCGATCAGGTGCGCGTTGCAGCCGGCGGCGACCAGCTCCTCGTACAGGCCCCGGCGCGGTTCCTGGCCGGTGCACAGCACGACGGTGTCGACCTCCAGGACGGTGCTCTCCCCGTCGACGGTGACATGCACTCCGGCGTCGTCGATCCGGTCGTAGCGGACGCCCGGGACCATGGTGACGCCCCGGTGCTTGAGCTCGGTGCGGTGGATCCAGCCGGTGGTCTTGCCGAGGCCGGCCCCGACCTTGCTCTCCTTGCGCTGCAGGAGGTGGACGGTGCGCGGGGGCGCGGGGCGCTCGGGGGCGGCGAGCCCGCCGGGGCCCTGGTAGTCCATGTCGACGCCCCAGTGCTTGAAGTACGTCGACGGGTCCTCGCTCGCCTTGTCGCCGCCGTCGGTCAGGAACTCGGCGACGTCGAAGCCGATCCCGCCGGCACCGAGGATCGCGACCCGGTCGCCGACGGGCGCGCCGTCGCGCAGCACGTCGAGGTAGCCGAGCACGCGGGGGTGGTCGACGCCCGGGATGTCGGGGGTGCGCGGGGTGACTCCGGTGGCGACGACGACCTCGTCGTAGCCGGTCACGTCCTCGGGTTCGACGGTGGTGTTCAGGCGTACGTCGACGCCGTGGGCGTCGAGCTGGTGGCGGAAGTAGCGCAGGGTCTCGTCGAACTCCTGCTTGCCGGGGACCTTGCGGGCCACGTTCAGCTGGCCGCCGATCTCGCTCGCGGCGTCGAACAGGGTGACGTCGTGGCCGCGTTCGGCGGCGGAGACCGCGCAGGCGAGGCCGGCCGGGCCCGCGCCGACGACCGCGACGCGCTTCTTCAGCCGGGTCGGGGCGAGGACCAGTTCGGTCTCGTGGCAGGCGCGCGGGTTGACCAGGCAGGAGGTGATCTTGCCGCTGAAGGTGTGGTCGAGGCAGGCCTGGTTGCAGCCGATGCAGGTGTTGATGGCCTCGGGCGTACCGGCCTGCGCCTTGGCGACGAAGTCGGGGTCGGCGAGCATCGGGCGGGCCATGGACACCATGTCCGCGTAGCCGTCGGCGAGCAGCTCCTCGGCGACTTCCGGGGTGTTGATGCGGTTGGTGGTCACCAGCGGGACGGACACCTCGCCCATCAGCTTCTTGGTGACCCAGGTGTAGGCGCCGCGGGGCACGGAGGTGGCGATGGTGGGGATGCGGGCCTCGTGCCAGCCGATACCGGTGTTGATGATGGTCGCCCCGGCGGCCTCGACGGCCTTGGCGAGGGTGATCACCTCGTCGAGGGAGGAGCCGCCGGGCACCAGGTCCAGCATGGACAGCCGGTAGACGATGATGAAGTCGTCGCCGACGGCCTCGCGCACCCTGCGGACGATCTCGACGGGGAAGCGCATCCGGTTCTCGTACGAGCCGCCCCAGCGGTCGGTGCGGTGGTTGGTCGGGGCGGCGATGAACTCGTTGATGAGGTAGCCCTCGGAGCCCATGATCTCGACGCCGTCGTAGCCGGCCTGCCGGGCGAGGCGGGCGGTGCGGGCGTAGTCGTCGATGGTCCGCTCGACGTCCTCGTCGGTGAGCTCGCGGGGCGGGAAGGGGCTGATCGGGGCCTGCAGCGGGCTGGGGGCGACCAGGTCCCGGTGGTAGGCGTAGCGGCCGAAGTGCAGGATCTGCATGGCGATCCGGCCGCCCTCGCGGTGCACGGCCTCGGTGATGGCCCGGTGCTGCCCGGCCTCCTCCTCGGTGGTGAGCTTGGCGCCGCCCTCGTAGGGCCGCCCCTCGTCGTTGGGGGCGATACCGCCGGTGACGATGAGGCCCACTCCGCCGCGCGCCCGGGCGGCGTAGAACTCCGCCATCCTCTCGAAGCCGCGCTCGGCCTCCTCCAGGCCCACGTGCATGGAGCCCATGAGCACGCGGTTGGGCAGCGTGGTGAAGCCCAGGTCGAGCGGGTTCAGCAGGTGCGGGTAACGGCTCATCTGGGCCTCCGTGCGCGGTGTCGTCACCGTAGTTGTAGAGGACCGCGCACGGTTTATGCAACTAGTTGCACAAAGGCTCACAGTGGCATGTCACACACCACGCCGCTCTCGGACAGCCCGGTCACCGGCTTTCGAGCAGCACATGCAGCTCCCTCTCCTGGTCCCCCGAGGCGGAGGACAGGTTGCGTACGGCGAACAGGGAGTCGAGGGTCGTGTGGAGCCGGCTGATCGCCCAGTACCCGCCCTGCGCGTCGGCCTCGACCGGTGCCGAGAGCCGGGGCGGCGGGGTGCACTCGTGGGCGTCGGTGACCTCGAACGTGCCGAGCCACACCATCGGGCGGGTCTCGTGGAGCTGTTGCGGCACGTCCTCGGCGGCCCGGTCGGACTCGAAGCACTGGCACAGCGTGTCGAACACGATCCGCGCGTCCTCCTTGCTGCATCCGCTGATCTCGAGGGAGACGGGTTCCTCGTGCAGTCGCTCAGGGACCATCGTGATCGCTCCTCTCATGACGATGGCGCGGTGTCACGGGTTCCCCCGCGAACCGCGCCATGCCAACAGAAAAGCACCGATTCACGAGCGCTGCACCACCCGCCGGCGCACCCGGAAGGAGTCAGCTCCGCGTGAACTTGTACGTCTTGCTGTCCGTGAGGATGCAGAAGCCGGGCGACATCACGATGACGCGCAGGGTGCCGGTGCGCCGGTCGTAGTCGATGCCCTCGACCTCGTAGGTGCCGGAGCAGGAGCTGCGCAGCGGGAGCTGGCGCAGGGCGGTGACATGACCGGTGACGTCGCCCGTGCCGGGCTTGGCGGACAGGTCGATCTGCAGGAGCGGCTTGGTGTAGCCGAAGAGGCTGCCGTCCGGGTCGTCGGAGGAGCACAGCAGCGTGGTGGCGCCGGTGAAGTCGCAGCCCTGGACGTCGCGCACGGCGTGGTCGAGGTTCACCACGGAGGCCAGCGGGAGGTTCGCGGACGGCGAGGTGCTCTTGTTGGCGCCCGGTGTCGGGAAGACCAGGAAGCGGGTCATCGTGCCGTACTCGCCGGAGAGCATGTACTGGCTGTCGGGCGAGATCGCGTCCCAGGAGTTGTTGAGCGCCTCGCCGGAGGCGAGCGTGTGGGTGTACTCCGACCAGGTGCCGTCGGGCGCCTGCACCCGGTACATCTTGGCGGTGCCGGAGTCCGCCTGGTACGGCTCGACGTAGTAGCCGTCGTAGGACTCGTCGGGGTCGCCGACGTGGTTCCAGCCTCGGCTGGAGACGCTGACGGGGATGGTGCCGATGCCGGTGTACCGGTTGGCACTGTTGGCCGGGACCTCGACCGAGGTCAGGCCCTGGCTCTCGGTGAGCGGGTCGGCGCGGTCGGAGCCGGTCTCGGTCCAGGTGTCGGCGGCGGAGGCCGTACCGGTGGACAGGGCGAAGGTCGCGGCGAGGGCGATCAGGGCGGTCAGGCCTGCGCGACAACGTTGCCGGGTGGACGCGGGCATGGAAGCCTACTCCTCGGTACTGGGGGGTGGGAGGCGGGTGCGCCGACCAGTCTGGCGCGGACCCGGTCGACATGTACAGACCAATGACGGGGACGGGAAGGTGAACTCACGTCACTGCCGTCTCCGTGGTCACTTCGCCGTACGGATGCCGTCGTGTTGAGAGATGGTGGAAAAGTCGGCGGCGGCGTCGGTGATTCGGGTGTGAGCGCGATAGAACATGGGGAGTCGGCACGGGGGACGACGTGCCGTACGGAAGTTCGAAGGCGGTGCGTGCAATGAGTCCAGCCGAGGCCTCGGCGGCCGAGGGCGAGGAGCCGGTACGCGGGCCCGTGCGGCCCGGCGGACTGCTCGACGTCCTGGGCATGGCCTCGATCGTGCTGGACGCCAAGGGGCGCATCGTGCTGTGGAGCCCCCAGGCGGAGGAGCTCTTCGGCTATCCGGCCCACGAGGCGCTCGGGCAGTACGCCGCCCGGCTGATGGTGGATGAACGCCACATCGAACTGGTCGGCAAGCTGTTCTCGGACGTGATGCGCACCGGGCAGAGCTGGGCGGGCGGTTTCCCCATCCGACACAAGGACGGCACCACCCATGTGGTGGAGTTCCGCAACATGCGGCTCATGGACGACAACGGCGACGTGTTCGCGCTGGGGCTCGCCGCCGACCAGTCGACGGTGCGCCGGCTGGAGCAGGACGTGGCGCTGTCCGAACGCATCGTGAAGCAGTCACCGATCGGGCTGGCCGTCCTCGACACGGATCTGCGGTTCGTGTCGGTCAACCCGGCGATGGAGCGGATGAACGGTGTCCCGGCAGCGGAGCATGTGGGGCGGACGATCCGCGAGGTGCTGCCCTCCCTGGACGCCGACGCCCTGGAGTCGGCCTACCTGCGGGTGCTGCGGACCGGCGAGCCGGTCATCGACGAGTCCGCGGTGGGCCGTACGCCGGCCGACCCGGACGAGGAGCACATCTGGTCGGTGTCGGTCTACCGGCTGGAGGACGCCCTCACCAACGTGCTGGGTGTGGCGGCCTCGGTGGTGGACATCACCGAGGCGTTCCGGGCCGGTGTAGAGGCCGAGAACGCGCGCCGCCGACTGGCCGTGATCGCCGACGCGTCCGCCCGGATCGGCACCACCCTGGACCTCGACCGCACCGCCCGTGAGCTGGCCGACGTCGCCGTGCCGGAACTGGCGGACGTGGCGTCCGTGGAACTGCTGGACGCGGTCGTGGAGGCCCGGCCCCACAGCACGCTCGGCCCGGCCGAGCCCGCGCTGATCCGTGCCCTCGCCGTGCGTGCGGAGCAGGAGGCGGACGCGGTCCAGGCGGCCGACACGCCGGGCACGGTCGCCCGGTACGCGCCGGACCGGCTGATCACCGAGTGCGTACGGACCGGGGAGGCCGTCGTCGTCCGGCAGGTCAAGGACGAGGACCTGCCGAGGATCGCCGCCTCCCGCGAGGCCGCCGTGCTGCTGGGCCGCGCCGGGGTGCACTCGTATCTGGCGGTGCCGCTGATCGCGCGCGGCGAGGTGCTGGGCGCCCTCGACCTCAAGCGCACCCGCAATCCGGCGTCCTTCGACGACGACGATCTGCTGCTGGCCAGGGAACTGGCGGCGCGGGCGGCCGTGCAGATCGACAACGCCCGCTGGTACCAGAACGCCCGCACCACCGCGCTGACCCTGCAGCGCAGCCTGCTGCCGACCCACCCGAGGGTCACCAACGGCCTGGAGGTCGCCTCCCGCTACCAGCCGGCGGGCGAGACCGTCGAGGTGGGCGGTGACTGGTTCGACGTGATCCCGCTGGACGGCGGCCGGACGGCGCTCGTGGTGGGCGATGTGATGGGCAGCGGTATCAACGCGGCCGCGACCATGGGCCGGCTGCGCACCGCGACCACCACGCTGACCTCACTGGGCCTGGATCCGGCGGTCCTGCTGGAGCACCTGGACAAGACCACCTCGGGTCTGGACCACTCCATCGCGACCTGCGTGTACGCCGTCCACGACCCGCAGCTGCGCCAGTGCCGGATCGCCAACGCCGGCCATCTGCCCCCGGCCCGGGTCCGCCCCGGCCGGCCGCCGGAACTCCTCGACCTGCCCACCGGGGTCCCGCTGGGCGTGGGCGGGGTCCCGTTCGCCACGACGACCGTGGACTTCGAGCCCGGCGACGAGCTGGTGTTCTACACCGACGGTCTGGTGGAGACCCGCAGCCACTCCCTGGACGAGCGATTGGACGCGCTGCTGGACCTCCTCGACGACCCCGGCCGCCCCCTGGAGGAGGCCTGCGACCTGCTGCTGCGGGAGCTGCACCACCCGGACAACCACGACGACGTGGCGCTGCTCATCGCGCGGGCGCTGGAACTGCCGTAGCAGCGAGGACCGGTGGCCGCGCACCGGATCCGGGTGCGTCGAACGCGGGCTGATCGGATTCACAGGGACCGATTACCAGGTTCTTATCAGCGAACTCTCACACTTCACACAGAGGCATGCGCCGCGCGATGCCGCGTGCCGTTCGCCGATGGGAGCGAGCCGTGACGCACGAACCCGAGCAGGAACACCGCCGCGCCGGCGACGGAACAGACCCCTCCATCCCGCCGATGCCCGACCGTCCTCCGCAGGCCGCCCCGGAGTGGGAGGTGCTGGCGGGGCCGGGACCGGACCGCGAACCGGGCGCGCCGCTGCGCGCCCGCTGGCGCCGGCGGTCCCTCCGCACCCGTGCGGTGACCGTGGCGTTCGTGGCCGGGGCGCTGGCCCTCGGCGGGACGGTGGCGTTCGCCGCCGGTTCCGGCGGCGGCGCCCCCGCCACCCCGCCGGCCGCCTCCGGGGCGCCGTCGGCGCCTTCGTCCCCGGACGGGCACGGCCCCGGGCACGGCTGGTCCGGGATGGGCGGCATGGGTGTGCACGGCGAGGCGACGGTCAAGGACCCGGACACCGGCAAGTACGTCGTACGGGTCTGGCAGCGGGGCACGGTCGAGAAGGTGGCCGGTGACCAGGTCACGGTGAAGAGCGACGACGGTACGTCGTGGACGTGGACCGTGGGCTCGGGCGTCAAGGTGCGCGGGGATGCCGGCTCGCTGAAGAAGGACGCGAAGGTGTTCCTGGTCGGCACCCGCGGGAACGACGGCAGGCTGGCCGCGTCCGGCGCCTTGTCGGGCGACTTCATGGGCATGGGCCGGGGCGGTATGCACGACCGCATGCACGACCGGGGCGGCCCCTGGCAGCGCCCCGGCGACGGCTCCCCGTCGCCCGGCCCTTCGGGCAGCGGGGCCACCACCTAGTAGGACTCCGTTAAGTTGCTCTGGCTCTCGGGTTCTGGCTGGTGGGGGTTGTTCTGGGCAGGGGTTGGTGGCAGGTGGTGCAGGTGCCG